>CAZVYS010000005.1:43235-48339 GCA_964630755.1 uncultured Pseudomonadales bacterium
AATACGTTCGAAAAGCAAAGCTTCCGATAAAGATTACGCCACATGGCCTTCGTCATTCTTTTGCCACAGACCTTTTGATGCATGGAGCAGATATACGGGCGGTCCAAGAGATGCTTGGGCATAAGAATATTGCTACTACGCAGATATATACGCATATAACTAATCAGCAGTTGAGAAAGATACATAACAAGCATCACTCTGGGAATAGATAGATACCTGCATGGTCTGTCTCTGCAGGTTTGATATAATAGACAAGTTGACAGTAATTACTGTCATTTTTTGTTGATGTCTTTCTAATTTAGCTTTAGATAAGACGGCACATTAAAAAGTTAAGAGCGGGGAAATGTGGAGGCTGCGCTGAAAGTGTTTATGTGCTTTGAGCGCAGTCTCCTAATAAAAATTTAGGGTTTACTAGACTGTAAAAAAGGAGCTTAACTTGGAATTTAGAGAATTTATTAGCAGATTAGCATTGGTAATTTATTTTTTGGCATTAGGATTGTTTCTTTACATAATTTCATTGATTTGTTGAGGAGAATGATGAAAGATAGCAAATTTTGGAGTGTATTATTAATTTTAGGATCAATTTTGGGAGTTATGATAGTTCTCATAATATTGATGCTAAACCCTCATGGTAAAGATGACAGTAATTTAATCTTTGCCTGTGTTGAGGATGCAAGTGGAGTAAAAACAACAGCTGAGTACGGATTTTGGCCTGGTTTTAAATGGCTAACTCAATGGTTGGTTGGTAAAAGTCACGTTTTGTTTGAAACTGATAGCTCCATTAGCTATAAATGGTCATTAGGAAAATGTAAGGAGGAATTACCATGAAAGAGTGGTTTTATTCGACTTTAAAGAAGTATGGTTACCAGCAGAGTTCGGTAACCCTTGGGTGTTTTGTATTTTTTGGCACCTTGGCGTCGGTCGGATTGTTTTGTTTCTGGCTGTTTATTAAACGCAGAAAAGAATAATCTAAATGATATGATTAACCAAAGAAAGAGCTGACGAAATTTGTCAAATAACTGTAAACAGTTAATGCACCCCCGCTCTTTTTTTTCTTTTAAGTTAATTAATAATTTGAAAAATTTAAATTGACTTAAGTGAAAAGAATATTGTTATAAGATGGTTTTACCTGCAGGGACAGACCCTGCAGGTTTAGTATAATAAGGTAATGCCCAGGAAGAATATAATTAAGGAATACAAGGAAAAGAGTTTTTATCATGTGTATAACAGAGGTGTGGCCAAGCAGAGAATTTACAGAGATAAAGATGACTATAAGAAATTTATTGGCTTACTAAAGTTTTATCTCAGTCTGCAGGGACAGACCCTGCAAGTGAAAGTAAGTCCGTCTAAGGTTTTAAAGAATCACTCTGAGGATGTGAGGCTTCATTGTTATTGTTTAATGCCTAATCATTTTCATTTGCTTTTATATCAGGAAAAAATTGATTCAATGAATTATTTTATGAGATCTTTTGCGACTAAATACTCTATGTATTTTAATGATAGATATAAAAGAACTGGTCCTTTATATGAGAGTAGATATAAGGCGGTTAGAGTAGAAACAGATGATCAGTTAGTTTATTTATCTAAATATATTCATTTAAACCCAGTTGAGATTCTGCCTGCAGGGACAGACCCTGCAGGTTATAAATACTCAAGTTATGGGAATTATTTAAGATTATTTAAGCAACCGTGGGTAAAAACCAAAAGGATATTAAATTTTTTTCAAGAGAAATCGTATTATGAATTCATGAAAGATGAAGACGATAAAGGATTATCAGTGGTAAAAAGTTTGGTCCTAGATAGCCTGCAGGGACAGACCCTGTAGGTGTGTGAAAAGATAATGCTTGAGGTGAAGCTTTGTAAACAAAGCCTGCAGGGACAGACCCCGTAGGTTGGGATAACTGAGGTGGGTAGCGTGTGAGGAGTGAAGAGTTTAAACCCGGATGGGCTTTTTGGTTTTAAAGAGTTTTTCTAAGATGTCAGCTGGATTGTTTTTATGATACTTACACAAAAACATCATGGCGGCAATAACCGGTGGTTTGTAGCCAGCTTCTTTAAAGGACTCGATTCGGTAACGGTCAAAGACACTAGCTTCGACTTCGCCTTCTTTACAGCTTTGGCCAGATACGTCGGCTGGTAAGCAGTGCATGTAAAGACCTTTGCCGTTCTTAGTGGTTTTCATTTTTTCCTCAGTACATTCCCAGTCTTTGTGTTGGGCGTTTTCCTTAAGCTCATCTTTTTCGATCTCTTCAATCCCGGTTTGATCGCCTTTTTTGTAAAGTTCAGCTCGTCTTTCCATGGCTCCATATGAGGCCCAGGATTTAGGATAGACAATGTCGGCGTCTTTAAAAGCGTCATTCATAGAGTTAGTGACTTCAAAAGTGCCTCCAGATTGTTTTGCAAACTTTCCGGCTTGTTTCTCAAGTTCTGAGATTAAGTGATAACCTTTAGGGTAAGCAAGACTTACATTCATGCCAAAGCGAGTCAGTAAGCTAACTATACCTTGGGCAACTGACATAGGTTTGCCGTAGCTAGGTGAATAAGCCCAAGTCATGGCAATCTTTTTACCTTTAAGGTTTTCAAGGCTACCAAAATAAGTTTTAAGATGAGTAATGTCAGCTAAGGATTGAGTGGGATGGTCCCGGTCGCATTGAAGGTTAATAATGCTTGGTTGTTGAGGCAAGATGCCATCTTTATGACCTTCTTCAACAGACTCACTAACTGTTTTCATGTAAGTATGGCCGTAGCCTAAGTATTTGTCGTCTCTAATACCGATAGTTTCGGTCATAAAAGAGATCATGTTGGCGGTTTCTCGAGTGGTTTCACCATGAGAGATTTGAGATTTGGCTTCGTCTAAGTCTTGAACACTTAGACCTAAGATGTCGGCGGCAGATTTAAATGAGAATCTAGTTCTGGTAGAGTTGTCACGGAACCAGGAAACAGCTAGGCCAGAGTCAAACACTCGAGGAGAGATGTTTTGTTTCCACATGGCATACATAATTTCGGCGGTTAAGATAGTGGCTTCAAGCTCTGGAACAGTTTTGTCCCAGGTTTGTAAAAAGTCATGTGTATAGCCTTTTAGATCTTTGGTTTTTAACTCATTAACTAGTTTTTGTATATTAGTCATATCTCTTTCTTAGGAGCAGTTTCGATGTTGCTTCGGATAACTGCAGCTATATATTTAATTGGTAATAAATGTGCCGGTTTTACCTTTTAAGGCTTCTATTATCTTAAAAGGATGGGTAATGATGGTTTTTTTACCACCGGCTTTAATAAATTTGATAGCGGCTTTGATTTTTGGTTCCATGCTGCCAGGGGCAAAATGGCCTTGTTTGATATATTTTTGGGCTTGTTGAACTGAGATTTTATCTAGATCAGTTTGGTTGGGTTTGTTAAAGTTTAAAGAAACTTTTTCTACGTCAGTTAAGATAATAAAGTAGTCAGCTTTAACAAGCTCGGCTAGTAGCTCTGAGGCAAAGTCTTTGTCAATAACAGCCTCAATGCCTTTTAAAGCTCCAGTTTTTTTAACTACTGGAATGCCGCCACCACCTGAAGCAACCACAGTCATGCCGGCTTTGATAAGTTTTTTAATGGCTTTGATTTCTACAATATTAATTGGGAGCGGGGACGGGACTACTCGTCTGTATCCCCTGCCAGCGTCTTCTTTAACCACAAAACCTTCAGCTTTTAGTTTTTGGGCCTCAAATTTAGGATAAAAAGGCCCGACTGGTTTGGTCGGGTTTTTAAAGGCAATGTCTCTTGAACTGACTTCTACTTGAGTGACAATGGTTGCCACGGATTTATTTAGTTTGAGGTCTGTAAAATGGTTTAAAAGAGTTTGCTGGATCATGTAACCGATTTGGCCTTGCGATTGAGCGCCACAAACATCCATAGGAAGAGGTGGAACTTTATCTTTGGCAGCGTCGTGTTGTAGAAGAAGATTGCCGACTTGAGGTCCGTTGCCGTGAGCAATGATGAGGTTATAGCCTTGCTTGATAAGATTAGCTAAGTGTTTGGTGGTTTGGTTTACATTGTCGAATTGTTCTTGATTAGTCCCCTTTTGCTTGGCTGATTTAATGGCGTTGCCGCCTAGAGCAATGACAATAGTTTTCATGATGTTATTGTACTGAAAGAGGTACGGATAATCAATTAGATAGCCTGCAGGGACAGACCCTGCAGGTAGATTGAAGCCTATAGTTTGATGGGGTTTCGTGATATAATACGTATTAGATGTGTCTGTATTGGTAATGATACAGATATTTTTTATGGTTGGTTTAAGGTAAACCAACCAGGCGCTAGTTGGTTATTGCAATTAACAGAGCGCTTTTGCACCTTAACATAGCGATATCCTAAGCCTTTTTAGGCTAGTGAAGTTAGTACTTCCTATTTAGATTATTAAAAGTAGCAGTTTGAGTCGGAAGTATTAATTAAACTTAGACTGAAAGGGAAAGTTGGTGATAGTTATCTATGAATAAGGAAAAAGAATAAGGAAAAAGAAAGCAAAAAAAAGAGAAGGTAAATATTCAATTGATTAGGAAATGGAGAAGTAAGATGAATAAAAAATGGCAGTTTGTAGTGAGTATTTTGGTTTTAACGGCGATGATTGTTTCAATCGTCCGACCAGTATTTGCAGGTGAAGATAATTCTGAATGTGAAAAATTTGGGATGTTACATGGTGAAAATGGGGAGTGTGTATATGATCCAGAGATGAAGATGGGAGTTGTCTATCCGATTCCTCTTGGGGACTTAGGATATGGAATTGTACCGATGAATATGGCTATAGAAGGGCTATTTCCATTTGTTGCTGGTCAGGTTGAGTTTGCCTTTGATGCCATTGATGGTGCTGGCAGTATCATGTTGAGGGCAGATAAGATTAATCAAGAAGTTGAAATTGAAGGCATTTCAGAAAAATTTCTTTATCAAATGGAGTCAACTGAAAACGGTTGTCGGGTTCTTTTTGAAGGAAAAATAGCTGGGGCTCATTTTAAATTCGAAGAAGATTCCATTTGTGAGATAGCTAACTTTGTCTTGTCTTTTATTCAACAACTAGTAGAGTTTATTAATGATCTGCCAGTAGGCTTGAGAGAGCTTGCCGTAAAGGAAG
>CAZVYS010000006.1:0-21791 GCA_964630755.1 uncultured Pseudomonadales bacterium
AACAATTTGTAGGTATAATGGCTGATAAAACATACTTTAGTTTTCTTCATAAAACTTGATTGTTTGTTTTAATCCAGTTTTTAACAAAGTAAAATCTTTTGGCCGCCAACCCAGCTTATCAAGCTGCCAAGTCTTTTTATTAGCCATTACTGTTGAATTAGGTATCTCGCCTGGTCTCATCTTGACATAATTTAACTTGGATTCTGATTTAGTTAACTTTATGACTAATTTAGCTATTTGATTAACAGTTGTTTTTTCACCCATTCCAGCTTCAAAAATTTTAGTATAAACTCCATGATTTTTCATTAAACTTCTAACTAGGATCTCAGCTAGATCTTTGACATAGATTAAGTCCATTATCTGCTTACCATCTCCATAAATGGTAATTGGTTGGTTGTCCAAAGCTGGAATAATAAAATTTGGAATCATTTTTCTAACTGGTTTATCTTTTTGTCTTGGTCCATAAGCGTTTAAGCCCCTGACAATAGCAATTCTTGACTTAAATTCTTTATTAAACATTAATGCAAATCTAGCTACAGTTGATTTTGTAATTGAATAAGGATTATTCATCCAATAGTTACCTACACCAATATAAACAGCGGGAATTCGACAATCTCTAATTGACTCAAAAATATTTAATGATCCTAGAATATTGTTTTTAACCACTGGCTGGGGATGAGATATTGTTTCTTGGGTTCCAAGCGTAGCAGCTAAATGAATAACTCCATCATGTTTTTTAACAATCTGTTGAATTAATTTGCGATTCTTTATATCTCCATGAATTACTTTGGCCTTGTTATATTTTCTAGCTGTTTTTCTTTCCAAAACCGTAACTTTAACTCTTTTTTTAACTAAATTATCTACTACATGACTACCAATAAAACCTGACCCGCCCGTGACCAATACTTTGTTAATTTTCATAGACTGATTTTACTATAGATATCTAAATAGTTCTCTGCCATTTTATTGTCAGAAAATTTTTTAGCTAACTCACGGCTCGTTTTTCCCATAGCGTTAGCTTTTTTTTTGCTCTTTAACACCCTGATTATTTCTTTGGCTATTTTTTGGCTATTTTTTGGCGGAACTAAAAAACCATTATTGCTCACTAATTCTGAATTGCCACCCACTTTAGTAGCCACCACTGGCAAACCACAAGCCATTGCCTCAAGTAAACTATTTGACATACTTTCAGATAAGCTCGGTAACACAAATAAACTAGCTTGCCGATATATTTCAGGCATCTCTTCATGACCAACTCTGCCTTTAAACCGAACTGATTTAGTCAACTTTAAAACTTTTACCTTTTGTCTTATTTCTTTTTCTCTTTCGCCTTCGCCTGTTAAAACCAACTTTGCTTCAGGGATTTTTATAACAACATGCTTCATTGCTTTAATTAAATTCCAAACTCCTTTTCTATCCCCAAATCGACTAGTGCACAAAATAATTGGTTTAGCAACTTGTCTTTTTGCTGGATAAAATTGTTTTAAGTTCACTCCATTTCTTATAACTTTAATTTTTAACTTTGGAAAAGATTTTAAAGTTAACTTCTTTAAATACTGACTATTGGCATCAATTGATTGTGCTTTTTCATAAGCTACTTTTAATAAAGGTTTAATTAAGTTTAATAACTTATCAAATCTTGGCTCATAACCAGGTTGCTCACCACCTCTAAGCGAAACTATATACGGCTTACCAGAAATAAAGGCAGGAATTCCCGCAGGAATACCTCCAAAAGCATGAATTAAGTCATTCTTGTCTTTATTTTTAATCACCCAAACAGTTGATTTAACTAAATAACTAACTAAATTATAAAAACTTTGATGATGTAAGTTATTATTTTTTTTACCAACAATAAGTTTAGTTATGCTTATATATTCTGAGAACTTTTCAACTAGATATTAATCAGTTGAAGAAGTAACTAAATCTATTTTTAGGTTATTGTTTTTCTTATACTCAGTTATCAAATGCTTGCTTGCCACCCCAGTACCCCCTCCTAATGGGGGATATTCATAATTTATGATTAAAATCTTCATGATCATCTAATTCTATCATGATATAATTTTACTAATTATGAACCAATATGATTTTAGTCTTGTTTTAGCCTGCTACAACGAATCAGAAATCTTTAAAACTTCAGTCAAAAAAATTATCCATGTTTTAGATCAAACTGATTACACTTATGAAATTATTTTCGTTGACGATCATTCTCAAGACAATACTGCAAGTTTAATTAAAAAAGCGCTTAAAAAATATTCCCGGCATCATTTGAAAGCTTACTTTCATTCAAAAAACATGGGCAGAGGCCAAACTGTTATCGATGGATTTAATAAAGCTAAAGGTCAGATAGTAGGTTTTATAGATATTGATCTAGAAACTGGCGAATGGTACTTGCCAAAATTTATTACTGAAATTGAACAAGGTGCCGATGTCGCCAGTGCTTGGCGCATTTATGATCTAACATTTTGGGGTCTACCAAGATGGATAGCCTCAAAAGGTTACGTAATGTTGCGAAAACTTTTATTAGGTTTGCCTTATCAGGATACTGAAGGCGGCTATAAGTTTTTTAAAAGAGCCAAATTATTGCCATTATTAAAAAAAGTAAAACACCAGGGATGGTTTTTTGATACTGAAATCATGGCTTTATCTTCTAAATCAAAACTAAAAGTTAAAGAAATTCCAGTAGCTTTTGTTCGAAACAAACAAAAAACTTCCACAGTCAAGTTGCTGCCTGATTCAATCAAATATCTTAAAGACTTAATTAAATACTCAATTAAATTTAGATTTTTATGAAAATAATTAAACAAATCGGATTTTCTAGAGTTATCAAATACTTAATCTATGGTCTTTGGGATTTTATTTTTAAACTTCTACCTTACTCCCCTTTGAGAGTTTGGTGGCTAAGGCTAGCTGGTGCTAGAATTGGCAAAAACTCAGTTATTGAAGCCATTGATTTTTTTAATCTTGATCGAACTGGCTTAGGTGGTTTAAAAATAGGCCAAGATTGCTATCTAGGCTCAGGTGTTTTGCTTGATCTAGCCGGCAAAATTATTATTAGCAATCAAGTGACTATTTCCGCTCGAACCATCATTCTTTCTCATCACTCAGTTGGTTTTTCAGACCACCCATTAATCAAGTATTATCCAAAAAAAGTTTTCACTACTAAACTTCAATCTGGCTGTGTTATTGGAGTAAATAGCGTCATCTTGCCAGGCATTATCATTGGCAAACAATCTCTAGTTGCCGCAGGCGCTATCGTAAATCAATCTGTGCCATCAAATAAAATGGTTGCCGGCGTACCAGCTAAAGTTAAAAAAAGCATTCAATGAAAAGAAAAACCCTAATTTTATTAGGCTTAATAATCTCATTAGGCCTATTCTTCCGTTTGTTTCGCTTAACTGCTTTTTACCATTTCACCATGGATGAAGCATTAATTGCTTTTCGTGCTTTAGGTTTGTTTAAATATCATCGACCATTTTTAATCGGAGGTATCAGTCCACTTCAGGTTCACTTGCCTCCATATTTTTACTACCTAGCTAGTCTGTTATTATTACCTTTTAACTTTAATCCAATTGGTTGGGGAATTTGGGCTAGCTTACTGTTTGTTTTAACCACCCTATCTTTATATTACTTAACCAAAAAATTATTAAGTCAAAAAACTGCCATTATTGCCTGTTTTTTTAATGCAGTTCTTTTTACACCAGTTTTTTTTGATCGACATTTTTGGCCTTTATCTCTAAATCCCTTACTAACCATCACCAGCTTTCTTTTATTAACCAAACTTAATCAAAAAAGTATTTGGCCTTATTTTGGTTTAATTTTTACACTTTTACTAGCCTTTACTGCTGATCCGTCAAATATTCCTTTAATCTTAACGATAGTGTCATTTTTAATTATTAATCGAAAGAAAATCTCTTCTCAATTTTCTCTAACTGCCATCATTTCTGGCTTAGGTGTTTTTTTCACCCCATTAATCTTGTTTGATCTAAGGCATAACTGGCAAAACTTTTCCGGTATTGAAAAGTTATTTCAAATCACTTCTACTGCTCAATTTTCATTTGCTAATTTTATAAATGGCTTGCTGCTATTACCAACAAGCTTAGGTCGTTTTTGGTTTTCACCTCAAACCAACTTGGTTAGACTTTACTCTTATTGTATTCCTTACACCAATGCTCGTTTAAATCAGTTTCCCTTTTACCTAACAATTCTAGCCATCTTGATACTAGCTTGGTTTTGGCTTAAGAGATTTAAAGCTCATCAAGCCGTTTTTAAGTCTGTTAAGCTTTTATTAGCCTTTTATTTATTTGGTATCACTTTATTTAGTTTGCTAGGTTTTTCTATTTTTGATCACTACTTAACTGGGCTATTACCAATATTTGCTCTTATTACTGCCTGGGCTTTGTCTAGCTCGTTTTTGGTTCTAGTCGCTCCTGTTATCATCACTGCCCTGCTTTTAATTAATACATTTCAATTTTCAAAGGCTCACCATCCATATAGCTTAAAACACAAAAACAACTTAATTAGCTGGTCTCAGAAGATTTTATTAGATCAACCATTTGCTTTAGACTCTATCAGTAAGTGCCATCAAGAAAATGGCTTAAGATATTTATTTGAACTAACCGATAATCCGCCTAAGATTAGCTTTATGGATCCTAACTTTTTCTGGCTTTATCAAAAACCACCGGCTAAAACAATACCTGATAAAATTTTGTTAATCACTGATAAAAAACCAAATCTTAACCAGCCTATTATTAGCCAGCAAACTTTTGGCGCCATGACTGCTATAATTCTAGATAACTCCCAAAAAACTTATGAAATTAATTACTAAAATTTCAAAACTAAATTCATTTAAAAAACTCGCTCTCTTGTTGTTAACCCTCTTTAGTCTTTTGTTTTTAAGTTTTGGGATTTATAAAATAAGCTTAAAAAATGCTAAGCACCTGCCCGCTCCAGCTCGTCAATTACTTAGCCAAGCTAACTTTAAAACTAAAAAATCCATTGCTAATGTAGTAGATGCTTTTTCAGTTAAAACCTACTTTCACTCAGCCTATACCAAGAATTTAAAAGTCTTTAACTTATTAATGTCTTCAGATGACATTAATAATATTAAAGCTGACCAAAAAAAAGCTTATGAGTTGGGCTTTCATCAAAAACAAACCGCCAGCAATCAACAAATTACCTTGACTTATAATCAAAACCAAATTCCAGCCAGGATCAGCTATCATGGCGGGGGAGCTGATAATTTTCTTTATGACAAAATTGACTACAACTTAAAGCTTAAGGACAACCTCACCATTGACGAAATTAGTAGTTTTAATCTTTTTAATCCTCAAACTCATCACTGGATAACTCCATTACTAGCCAACTCAGTTGCGCAGTTTCTAAAACTTCCTTTTAACCGTCAAGAGCCAGTAGTTTTAAAAATTAATAATAAAAATCAAGGCATCTACACTCTAGAGGAAAAAGTTAATCAGGCTTTTCTTGACAAACGAGGCTTATCTTCAGCAAAGTTAATTAAGCTCAAAGATGAAACAAGGCTTCAACATTATACAAACTCAATTGCTTTAGATGCCCATCATTTATCAGGTTTTGATTTTTCTATTGCTAATCTAGATGGCCTCGAGGATCCGATAACTCTTTATTACACTGATCAATTTTATAAAGCTATTCAAAGTCAAGATGTTGCTCAAATAATTAACTTTATAGACCTTGATGCTTTTGCTCGTTATGAGGCTTATCGAGAGTTTTTAGGAATAGATCATGACGCTGCTGGCGACAATCAAATTTTTTATTTCTCTCCAAAAGTAAAAAAATTCTTTCCCATTGTTCGAAACGAAGGCAATTTGCTTAGAATTCAACTCGAGGGAGGAACCACAATAAAGTCATACAACAGCTACAATTCGCATCTAGCTGAACAATATGACTATCCAAGATTATTTTTAATCCTTCATCAAAATTCGGAGTTTAGGCAATTAAAATATAAATACTTATGGCAGTTGGTTTTTAACTATTCAAAGCTTAAAAATAATTTTCAAAATATATATAACCAATATGCCAATGATTATATTTATGACACCACTGATGAAGCTTCAGCTAGATATAAAAAAATCGTTATTAACGGGTTTTTAACTGCCATTGATAATAACTACAATTTAATTAAACAACAACTTGAGTTTAATCAGCTGGCGGTTAGTTTAGTCAATCAACCTTCAATTGCATCGATTGAAATTATCCCTGACGCAGTTGTCCCGATTAAAATCACTCACTTTATACTCGAGTTTGAAAGTTTGTCACCAATTGACATTGCTAATACTTTTAACCAACAGTTAATTTTAGCCAGCTACAGCCAGGACTATGACTTGCTTCCTACTGTTTTCAAGTATTCTGTAGATATTCCAGCTCCAGTCATTGGCGTTACGGTTAAGGCTTTAAATCAAACCACCAATCAACCAATTCAGTCAGTTCACACAGTCATTGCTAGTCAACCAAGTAATTAAATTAATACCTTTTGGTTAAATAAAACCATCTAATTTTAATCAGGTCAGCTATTGATCGAAAAATATCTCTAAAAATTGATACCTTGGTCCGATCGTCATTTTTCCATGTTACTGCCACATCAACTACTTTTAAATTGTTCTTTTTAGCTAAGAACAATATTTCAGCGTCATAGCCCCAGCCGTTGATATTTGATTTTTTAAACAACTTTTTTCCAGCTTTAGATTTAAACAGTTTAAAACCACAAGTCACGTCTGAAACTGATAAGCCTAGCCATATTTTAGCCATATTAGTAAACTGTCTTCCTAGCCACTCTCTTAACTTAGATTGATGTTTCAAAACATTTGCCCCAATCACTTTTCTTGAACCAATCACTAGATCAGCCCCTTTCTGAATAAACGGATAAAACAAACTAATCTCTGATAATGGAGTGGAAAAATCAACGTCAGTGAGTAATATTATTGGTTTAGTGGCTATCTTTACCCCTTGCTTTAAAGCATATCCTTTGCCTTGATTTTGTGAGTAAGAAACAATTTTAAAGCTTGTTTGTCTTAGTGCCTTTAAGGTTTCATCTGTTGAGCCATCGTTTACAAAAATAAACTGCCAGTCAGGATATTTCTCTTGGTGCTTTAAACATATCTTGATAGCGTGACCAATTCTTCGCTCTTCATTGTAAACCGGAATAACAATGCTCAGTTTTTTTGGAAAACGCATACTATGGACATGCCAAAAGGCAACTTAATTAACTTAATTAATAATCTTTCTATCTTACCAAAAAAATTTAAAATCGGGATCGAGATAAAAGGAAGAGGAGTAGTTTGAAAATCCGACACCTCTTGTTTTTTATTTTGAGACTTAAATAGTCGTACAAATATAGCCGGAAGCAGGAAAAAACTAGAATAAAAACTTAATAAAACCAACCTCAACTTAACTTGTCGACATAATTTTATTAAATCCCCCTTTGCGTAGCGTCTGAAATGGCCCAACATTTTGTCCCAATAACTATATAACCATTGATGAGCTGGCACTGTAATTAAAATAATCCCTCCTGGCTTAACTACTCTTTTCATTTCAATAAGCAACTGTTTATCATTTTTAACATGCTCCAAAACATCTAAAGATATGACTAAATCGAAACTATTAGCATCAAATGGTAATCTACTATTTAAGTTATGATGTTTAATAGTTACTCCTCTTTTTTTTGCCCACTTGACTGCTTCTAGCTCTCCATCAATTCCTGTTACTTTCCAGCCTTTTTGTTTTAGCTCAGACAATAGTTTAGCTGTACCAGCTCCTATGTCTACTACTGTTCCTATCTCAGTAGAATATTTGCTAACTAGTTGTAGAATCAATCTCCGTTTATGATTGTGCCACCAGTGATTGTTCTCTACCCAATACAGTTCTTGATACAAGTCTTGGCGCATCTTTTTAGTATAATGGTAAAGTTATGAAACCTAAATACTTAATCTTAGTTTTCTTGGCGGGACTGTTTATTTCCACTCGTTTAATAAACTTAATGAAATTCCCTGTGTTTATGGACGAAGCCCTATATATTCGTTGGCTGACTACTATTAAATCAACTGGCAACTGGCTACTGCCCTTACAAGAATTTGGCTGGGAACCACTCAGCATTTGGCTATCTACCTTGTTAGACTACCTGATAAACAACAGCTTATTAAGCCTTAGATTAACAGCTGGTTTTTTTGGTTTACTTTCATGCCTATTTTTATACCTAATCACAAAATCCTTAGTCAAACCAAAAACTGCTCAAGTTATCTTGTTTACCTACCTTGTTTCACCCATGATCTTACTTCATGATCGATTAGGTTTAAGAGGGGACTCAGCTATCTCTTTTTGCTTAAGCCTTACCCTTTACGGACTTTATCTTCGTTTAATTAAAAATCAATCAAGGGCCAGCTTTCTAATCTCTTTAGCTATTATTATTGGATTACTCACTAAAACTACTGTTATTTCCATTCCAGTCATTGTAGTCTTATCGTTTATTGCTTTTAAGAAAAAACCTTCCAAAATTGACTTATTAGCCATTCTTTTGATCTTTATCCCAGTAATTTTTTACTCACTCTCTAACACACTGGCTTTAGTGGCTACCAAAGCCAGTGTTTTTTCTTCCTCTCAAATTCAGCTCATTCAAATCAAAAACAACTTATTTCAATTATTTCCTTGGCTAATACAGTATCTAACTTGGCCAGTATTTTTACTTTTTATTCTAGGCTTGTTTATTAGTTTTCATCAACAAAAACCTTTATTTAAGTTATTTTCAATCAGTTTTATCACTCCCTTTTTAATCACTTTAGTAACAGCTAAAATTCTTTTTCCAAGATATATATTACTTAGTTTTTTATCAGCTCTAGTTTTTGCCGGTTATTCTCTAGCCATTATTGTTAATCGATTGCCAAAGTTAATTCAACCCTTGAGTATTGCCTTTTTAATTCCTAGTTTAGTTATTTCTTTTAATCTGCTTACTGACCTAAAAAAAGCCAACCTGCCTGCCATTGAAAAATGGCAGTATGTTACTGGATGGCCCGCTGGCTTCGCTTTACCAGATTTAATTGAGTATTTAAAAATCAATCCCCCTGACGTCCTCATTACTGAAGAAAACAATCTAATTAGAGGAGGGTTGCTATATTACTGGCAGGACTACCCTTTTAAACTAATTGTTATGTCAGAAGATAATATTATTAACGACAACCTTCAACCAAATCAATTAACTTATCTTTCCCTAAATGTTTTAGAAAAACCGCCTAAAAAAATAAATGCCGAGCTAATAAAGACATTTCCGCGCCCTGAAAACAAATCATCCATTAAATTGTATAAAATAAACCCAGAATGAAACTAACTACCCATACCATTGTTAAAAACGAAGAAAGGTTTATTAAGCCAGCTATTCTTTCGGTAATTGACTTAGTTGATACTATGCTAGTCTGGGATACTGGCTCAACCGACAAAACAGTCTCCATAATAAAGTCTATAAAGTCAAAAAAAATAAAATTTAAACAATGCGGTCGAGTTAACCGCCAGCAACTAATTAATCTCAGAAATCAACAAATAAAAAAAACACGAACTCCTTGGTTTATTATTCTAGACGGCGACGAAGTTTGGCCAAAGAAAAATCTAAGAAAGCTAATTACGGCAATAAGCCAAGCCAAGCCAAGCACTCTAGCGCTAGTAAATAAAACCCGTAATTGCGTTAAAGATATTTATCATTATTTACCTGAGTCAAAAGGGGACTATCAAATTGGTCCTTGGCGAGGACATCTAAACATCAGAGCTATTAAGAACAGTTTAGACCTTAAAGTTACTGGGCTATATCCTTTAGAAGCCTACACTATTAATAATCTACCCATGCAGGATCAGCCAAAGCGATTAGAATTTGTTGATACCTGGTATTTACATCTAACTCATTTAAAAAGAACTCCCTGGCGCCATCAGTTAAATGTGATTGATCGACTAAAAAAATTTAAACTCAAAGGGCAAAGTATAAAACTAAATCCTAAAGATCTTCCGGCTGTTTTGAAATAACCTTCAAGGTTGGACCTTGAAGGTCAAAATTGTAATACTAATCTGGTATTTTTATTGGGTAGGCCATTTTCACAACCTTCAAGGTTGGACCTTGAAGGTTTACAAGGTTGACTGATACCAGTCAATAAACTGTTTCATTCCTGCTTTAAGCCCGATTTTTGGCTGCCAGCCAAGTAAGTTTTTCGCTTTACTAATATCAGCAAAAGTTCGTGGCACATCTGCTGGATGCCTTGGTTTCTGAATAATTTTAAAGGTTTTATTAGTTAAGTCTTCAATTGTTTTAATAAATTGATTTAGTTTAACTGGCTGATTATTGCCTAAGTTAATTATTTCAAACTTAAATGGTATTTTTATCGCCTTAATAATTCCTTCAACAATATCGTCTATATAGGTATAATCTCGACTACTTGATCCATCTCCAAATCTAGTAATTGGTTGATTATGAAGTATATTTTTAGTAAAAATAAATGGAGCCATGTCAGGCCTACCTTTTGGACCATAAACAGTAAAAAAACGCAAAACTGTCATTTGAATCTTAAATTGCTGAGAATACTTTAAACATAATTCTTCAGCCTCTTTTTTGGTTTTAGCATAAGGGCTTACTTGCAAACCATTAAGATTATCAGCTTCAGCAAAAGGAATTTTTTCTTGCTCGCCATACACACTACTTGAGGAGGCAAAAATAAATCTGCTTACTTTAAATCGTTTGCAAAGCTTTAGTAAATTTTCAGTCCCTTTTACATTTACCCGATAATAGAGCTTAGGATTTTCAATAGAGGGCCTAACTCCGGCTCTAGCTGCCAAATGAATCACTAGTTCAACTTTTTCTTTTTTTAATATTTTTTTTAAGTTCTCGTAATCTGTGATATCTATTCGGTACTCAGTAAATAATTTATTTTTCTTAAACTTATCTACATTTTCTTCTTTTTGTTTTTGGTCATAATAATCATTAAAGTTATCCACCCCAATCACTTTAAGCCCATCAGCTAGCAGTCTAGCTGTTAAACTTGATCCAATAAAACCTGCGTGTCCAGTTACTAGAATAGTTTTAATCTTCATCTTCAATTACTTTTCTAAAATAAGCAATTGTCTTGTCTAGGCCTTGGCTCATCTTAATCTTTGGCTGCCATTTAAGTAGTTTTTTAGCCTTGTTAATATCTGGTTTTCTTTTTACCGGATCATCAGCCGGTAGATCAGAATAAATTAATTTGGACTTTGACTTAATGGCTCTCTTAATTTTATTTGCCAGATCTAAAATAGTAATTTCTGTTGGATTACCTAAATTAATTATTTCTCCGTTAGTATCATTCTCAAACATTGCTCTTTTTAAGCCATTAACTAAATCAGACACATAACAAAAACTTCTAGTCTGCTTCCCTTTTCCATATACAGTCATTGGTTCATTTTTTATAGCTTGAATGCAAAAATTAACTATAGCCCTTCCATCCTGAGGATTCATTTTCGGCCCATAAGTATTAAATATTCTAACGATTCTAGTATCTACTTCAAACCTGTGATGATAAACCATTGTTAATGTTTCAGCAAATCTTTTAGCTTCGTCATAACAAGCTCTGATGCCGACTGGATTAACATATCCCCAATAATCTTCTGATTGTGGATGTTGTTTTGGGTCACCATACACTTCTGAGGTTGAGGCTAATAAAAATTTAGCTTTTTTCTTTCTAGCTAGTCTTAGTAACCGTCGAGTGCCGATCGAATTAACATCCATGGTTTCTAAAGGATGATTAAGGTAAGAAATCGGGCTTTTTTTACTTGGGCTAGCTGGAGAAGCCAGATGGAAGATATAATCAATCTCAGCATCTTTTACCACTTCTGGAAGTTTTTGGGTTAAATCTGTGTTTACTAATGTAAAACGGCTGTTTTCCATTAATTTTTCTACATTACTTTTTAATCCGCTTGAAAAATTATCAATCACAATCACTTGATAACCTTTTTTAATTAAATCTTCACATAAATGCGAGCCAATAAATCCAGCCCCGCCTGAAACTAAACATGATTTACTCATATATATTGTGATACTATCATATTAGATGAGGTTTGTCTTAATCTTTACTCCTATTATTATTGCTGCCATTGGTCAATTAATCTTAAAAACCGGCATGAACCAAGTAGGCGAGTTTACCTTGCTAAAGACCTTTACCAACTGGCTAGTTATCTTAGGACTTGGCTTTTATGGCCTTAGCGCAGTTTTATGGCTATTGGTATTATCAAAAGAAAAGCTTTCTTTTGTGTATCCATTAGTAGCAGCCTCTTACGTAGTGACTATATTTCTTTCAAAAGTTGTTTTAAAAGAGTCAGTTCCCCCTTTAAGATGGATGGGTTTAATGGTAATAGTTTTTGGCATTTTAATAGTGGCTCGATCATAAGACAAGATGAAATCTTGGTTCAAACCTATATTCAAGATTACTCAGACACAAACCATCAAAGATACAGTTATTGTTTCTTCTGGAATGTTTATTAGCACTCTTCTTGGTGCTACTAGCATTTTTTTAATTGCTCGCCTTTTAGGTCCAGCTCAATATGGTTTGTACGCTTCTGCCTTGGGTATAGTAACAATTCTAATCGACTCGGTTGATCTGGGCATAGGCGGCTCAATTCTAAACTTTGCTGCTAAAAAAGACCAACATTCTGGCAAATTTGTTAAATACGGCTTTTTACTTAAAATAATCTTAGGTTTTTCATTAGGCTTAATTTTTGCCTTTATTTCTCAGCCCCTTGCTAACTATCTACATCCAGAGATAAAAGAACCACTACTAATAGCCTCATTGTTTATTCCATTAGTTTTTTTACTTCGATTTCCAAGATCAATTCTTCAAGCAGAAAAAAAGTTCTTTAAAGATATATTAATTGAGAATTTTACTCATTTTTTTAGATTAGCTTTAATATTGTTTTTTTTCTATTATTTATCTTTAACCACCAATCTCGCATTAATCGCCTATCTTTTAGGAGCCTTAATTGCTTTTTTAGTAGCCACTCGATTTATCTCTTGGCAGTTCTTAAAGGCAAAAATTTCCTCCATTACTAAGAGTAAGTTTTTTACTTTCCAAAAATGGTTATCTTTAGGATTTATTTTAGCTGCTTTTCACTCAAGAATAGACTCAGCCATTCTTCTTAAACTAACTAATTCAACTACTACCGGGATTTACCAGGCAGCTTATAGATTTTTTATACCAGCTATTCAACTGGCAGCAGCCTTATCGTTAATTTACGCCCCTCGATTTGCTAGTTTCAAAAACTCCAAGGAGGCAAAGAAATACTTACTCAAAGCAGCTAAACTATCTTTCTTGTTTGGCCTTTTTGTGTTATTAATCATTCCATTAGCCCCATTTTTTATTAAGATAATTTTTGGCTCCCAGTACTCTTTGGCTGTATTGCCAACTAGAATATTGAGCTTTGGTTTTGTTTTTTTTGTGGCTGGCTCGCCATTTGTTTCTTATTTAATTTATTCTATTAATAAAACCAAAGCTTTTTTCTTTTTAAGTTAGTTCCAGTTAATATTACTCATCAGCTTAAATTTAATTTTTGTTCCTAGATTTCAAGCAGTTGGGGCCGCTCTCGCTGCCAGCTTAACTTTAATAATCTTAAATACTACCACTGCCATTGTGGCAATTAAATCAACCTAATATGAAGCTAAAAAACCTAGTCCCATATTTTATAATTATTTTCCTCGCCTCCTTTATTTTACTTAATAACTATCAAAAGCCACTTACTGGTCATCATGACTGGAATAGTGTTTATTATGGCAATATTGCCAGAAACTACTTAAAGCTAGGCTTAGCTAGCACTCGGCTTGGCCAAGCCACCAGCTCTGGTCTTATGCCAACTGATTTACATTATTACACTCACTATCCCCCCATGCTGCCTTTATCACTGACTTTAAGCTATAAAATTCTTGGAGTTTCTGATTTTTCTACCCGATTAGTACCAATTATATTCTCAATTTTTATCTTACTCTTGATTTTTAGCATTGCCAGGCAGCTAAAATTATCAAAGCTAGCTAGCCTAAGTACTGTTCTAGTTTCTTTTACTCCAATGTATCGATACTTTGGCAAAATGGCTGACCAAGAGTCACTTCTGATTGCTTTTACTCTTTGGTCGCTATTACTTTACATAAAATTACAAAAAAACCCAACTAAGAAAACTAAAAATCTTTTTTATTTATCTGTCATCCTAAATGCTCTAACTGCCTGGGCAGGTTATTTTCTTTATCCTATTTTGTTAATTCACAGCTTAATTTTTAATAAAAAATTAACCAAAATAATAATTAAATCAATCACATTGCTAATCATAGTCTTTGCTCTTCATTTATTCCACACTTTTTTACTTACTGGATCTTTTTCTGGTGGGGGATTATTTGACGCATTGTTATTAAGACTAGGAATTTCTCATCTAAGAGGCGAAACTGACCCAAGCCTAAGGCAATATACATTACAAAAATATCTAATCCAGCAAGCTCGTTGGATAACAATTTACTTTACTCAAACTTTACTGGTTGCTGGCGGTCTCACTCTCTCTTTGTTAGGCTTTAAAATAAAACAACTTAAAAAGTTCACTCTAATAAAACAAGTTATTCTCATCTTGCTTCTATGGGCTTTAACTTACCCGATCATTTTTTCAAATGTTGTTTTTATTCATGAATATTTTAATTTCTTTTTTCTACCATTTTTAAGCCTGAGTCTTGCCTGGTTGATTAACAAAATTCAAGCAAAGTCTGAAAAAATAGCCATAATTCTCTTTTTTGTTGTTGGCGGTTTAATTTTCTTCGAACGACTCTCTTTTTACCAAGCTTTAGAAAAGACGCAAGCTCATCAATCAGGTTACAAACTTGGTAGCTTAATTAATCAAATCACTAATGTAACTGATAGCTCTTTAATTATTGCTAGTCGAGATTATTTAGGCAATCAAGAGCCTTTTATTAAATTTTATGCAGATAGGGCTGTGATGTTTTCTATCTATGATCCACCTGGTTGGCAAGCCACTCAAGCTGAAAATCTTTTAAAGACTGACTATGTTTTTACAGTTACCTTTAATCAACCCAAGTTATTTATTGATCAAGCTCTAGCTACTCAGTCAGCTATAATTAAGCAAACTGACCAGTTTAATGCATACCAATTATGAAAAAAAACTCACTCTCAGTAATAATCCCTGTTTATAACTCAAGTGACACTATCAAGGCTTGCTTAACCTCACTCAATAATCAAACCTTACAACCATTAGAAATTATTCTAGTTGATGACGGATCAACTGACGATAGTCAATTGGTTGTAAAAAAAACTCAATTAATAATCTCTAATCTAAAACTTTTTTCTCAGACTCATCAAGGACCAGCAAGGGCAAGAAATTTTGGAGCCTCAAAAGCTAAAGGTAAAATCTTGATTTTTGTAGACGCAGATATGGAGTTTGACCAAGGCTTTTTAGAACAATTAACCTTACCAGTCAGAAAAAAAATTGCTAACGGTTCTTGGTCTGGAAATGAACTAGTCAGAAACTGGCATAATGTTTGGGCAAGATGCAGCAACTACAATCAAAACCGGTCAACTTCAAAAATGATCACTCAATATAAGGGTCAAAGAAAAGTTTTTCGAAGTATCTTAAAATCAGAATTTGATAAAGTTAGTGGTTTTGACCAAATTGGTTATACTGATGACTGGACCTTAGTTAGTAAATTGGGCTATCAACCAAAAATAACTCGAGCCAAGTTTTATCATCACAATCCTGACACATTAAAAAAAGTTTATCAAAAATCTTTATGGATCGGGAAAAGACAATACAAGTTTGGTAAATTTGGTAGCTTAATTGCTATCTTGAGAGCCAATCCTATTTCATCTTTAATGATTGGTTTATATAAATCAATTCGTTTTCTTGAGCTCCGTTTTATTATCTTTAAACTAGTTTATGACTTTGGGATATTAATTGGCGCTACTAACAGTTTAACCGGAAAAAGGTATTAATGATTTTTATTATTATCTTAGCCTTAGCTCTTCGATTAATTAACTTAAATCAATCTTTATGGCTTGATGAAGCTTTTCAGTTCAAAGCCACTAATTATTTTTCTCTAAAAGAATTGCTAACTATTTATTTACCTAAGGATTTTAATCCCCCATTAAGTTATCTAGTTAACTTCTTTTTGAGCCGAATTATTGGCTGGTCAGAAGTTGCTCTCCGTTTTCCTTCAGTTATTTTTGGAACTTTATCTGTATATATTACTTTTTTAATCGCTAAGCAGCTAAACTTAAAAAAACCACTTTTACCTGCTTTATTTCTGGCTTCTGCCCCTTTACACATCTATTATTCACAAGAAGCCAGAATGTACTCTTTAACTTGTTTTTTAGTAACAATATCAACCTGGTCACTTATAAGAATTCTCAAACAAAAATCAAAATATTGGCTCTACGCAATACTATTAGGGCTAATCTTATACTCGCACTACTTAGCTTGGTTCATCATACCAGCCCATTTAATCTTTACCTTTATTTATAAAAAAGAAAAAATCAAGCCCATCATTCTAGCTCAAGTTGCAGCTCTAGCTAGTTTTCTTCCTTGGCTACCTATTTTTATTACTCAATTACAAACTGGTCTAGCCGCTTCCTCAAGTAGTAATCAATGGGCTAGTGTAGTTGGTGACTTAAGTCTAAAAAGCACCAGTTTAGTCTTAGTTAAGTTTATAATCGGACGTATTTCAATTGAAAATAACTTATTTTTTGGCCTTATTTTATTAATACCTTTAATTTTTGTTTCTTGGCTTTTATTTCTAGCGATATTTAAGTCGAAGTATAACCAACTAGCCAAAAAAAGCCTGCTTACCTGGTTATTAACCCCTTTGATATTTATAATTACCATTTCTATTAAAGTGCCTGTTTTATCATATTTCCGTTTATTATTTTTACTGCCTGCCTTTTATTTACTTCTCGGCTTGGGTTTAGAAAACTTAAAAAAACCAACTTTTGCCATAATTACCTTGTTATCGATTAATCTAGCCTGTTCTAGTATTTACTTGTTCAATCATCAATTTCATCGAGAAAACTGGAAAAGTATATCTAATCGATTAGTTGAGCTTAATCAAACTCAAGATCCTGTCTTAATTATTCCAGTTGTTGACGCTCCTTTAAAATATTATTATTCTCAAAATCAAATCGTCGCTACTGATCATCTTGAAAGAGTAATCAATCAAAAAACACTCTGGTATATATCTTATGCAGAACCAATTTTTGATCCACAATATAAATTTAGACAAAAACTTGATTCAGTTGGTTTTAAAGAAGTTTTTCAACAACACTTCAGAGGTAATCTAACTTTGATAAAATATACCTTATGAAAATTGGACTTGATATTTCCCAAGTGGTATACCAAACCGGTGTTTCTAGATATCGGGCAAACCTGGTTGAAAATTTATTAAAGATAGATCAACAGAATCATTATTTTCTTTTTGCTGGCTCAATTAGACAAAAAAAACTATTAAAAGCTTTTTATCAACAATTAAAAACTAATAAAACCAGTTATAAGTTATCTAATCTATCACCTAAATTATTAAATATTTTTTGGAATCATCTCTCGATTTTCCCCCCGAATTTTAATCAAAATCTTGACCTATTTCATGCCTCTAACTGGGCTATACCAAAAACTAGTTGTCCCCTAATCACTACCATTCATGACTTAACTTTTCTTAAATATCCACAAGAACATCTTCCGTACTATATTAAAGCTCACACTCTTCATCTCAAACGCACAAAAAAATATGCTGACAAAGTTATTGCAGTCTCTCATGCTACTAAAAAAGACTTAGTTGATTATGGATTAGAAGAATCAAAAGTAGTTGTCATTCATTCTGCTTCGGCTAAGATTTTCAAGCCTTTAACAAAAGATAAAATAAAAACTATCAAAGCAAAATATAACCTTAAAGGTCAATATCTTCTTAGCGTTGGTACTCAAGAGCCCAGAAAAAATCTCCAACGATTAATCAAAGCTTTTTCTCATTTAAATCTCAGCAAAATTAACTTAGTCATTGTTGGCAAGTTTGGTTGGGGAGATAGGACCAAGCCAATTCCTAACGTTAAGTTATTAGGTTTTGTGCCTGACGAAGATCTAGTTGGCCTATATTCTGGCGCCAAAGCTTTTATCTACCCTTCTTTATACGAAGGATTTGGCTTTCCAGTTCTTGAGGCCATGGCTTGTGGTTGTCCGGTAATTTGCTCCAACACCTCTAGTTTGCCTGAAATTGGCAATCAAGCCGCTCTTTATCTTAATCCTAAAAAAGAATCTGATATTGCTCACGCAATTAAATTAATCCTCTGTCTTAACTCTGAAAAAAGAAAAAAATTAATTCAAGCCGGCTTTGATCAAGCTAAAAAATTCAGCTGGACAAAAACAGCTCGTCAAACTTTATCCGTTTACCAGGAGGTATTTAATGTTCATCGGAGTTGATGGAAACGAAGCCAATATTAAAAATCGTCTTGGCAGCAATCAATATGCTTATAACGTTTTAAAGCAGTTAAATAAGCTTGATAAGCAAAATCAGTATTTAATTTATCTCAAACACCACCCAGTTAAGGATCTACCAGAACCTTCCCAAAACTGGCAGTATCAAGTGGTTAAATCAGTTCCTTTCTGGACCCAATGGCGTTTACCAATTGCTTTATTTTTGTCTAAGCCTAAACCAGATTTATTTCTTTCCCTAGGTCACTACGCTCCCTTCATTGCCTCTATGCCAACCATAGTTACAGTTTTAGACCTGGCATATCTTTTTTATCCCAAAACATACTTAAAAAAAGATTTATTTAAACTAAAACATTGGACCAAAAAATCAGTTAATAAAGCTTCTCATATTATCACTATCTCAAAAAGCACTAAAAAAGATATTCAAAAACACTATCAAGTATCAAAAGAAAAAATCACTGTTGCTTACCCAGGTATTGATTATAAACAATTTAGTCAAAAAAGAACCTCAAGTTTACCTTATCAAGATTATCTTCTTTACCTTGGTACACTTCAACCCAGAAAAAATCTAGAAAACTTAGTATTAGCATACTCTCAGCTACCAATAAAACTAAAAAAATACCCTTTAGTTATTGCTGGTAAAAAAGGCTGGCTTTATCAATCTTTGTTTAAACAAGCTAAAAAACTCAATCTTGAAAAAGAAGTCATATTTACCGGTTTTATTAATCAAAAAAACTTACCTTCATTAATTCAACACGCCAAACTTTTTATTTTGCCTAGCTTTTATGAAGGTTTTGGCATTCCAGTTATAAATGCAATGGCCTCTAAAACTCCAGTATTAGTTTCTAAAAATTCTTCTTTAAAAGAAATTGTTAAAAGTCATGGTAGTTACATTAAGCCACCTTTTTTAAGTTCACAGATTAAACAAGGTATAATGAAAGCTCTGGCATCAAAACCAAGTTTAGAATTAGCTCAAAATCACGCCAAACAATTTTCTTGGCAAAAAACAGCCAAAATTATCATGGAGGTTATCAATGAATTCGCCATTTAAAGATAAAAAGGGAAATATACTTTCCTGGTCAAAAGCTATTAATAAAATCTTAATCCGTTTTTATAATTATTATTTAGACCTAAAAGTTTCCTGTCTTTGGTGTCTTGGATATCTGCCTTCTCATTTATTTAGAAAAACTCTCTTTAGATTTTGTGGAGTTAAAATCGGTCGAAAATCTTTCATCCACATTGGCGCTCGATTTTTCCAGCCCAAAGGAATCTGCATTGGCAAGGGAACCATTATTGGTGATCATGTCACTTTAGATGGTAGAGCAAATCTAGTTATTGGTAATCATGTGGATATTGCAAGTGGTGCAATGATTTACAATGCTCAACATGATATTCATTCAGAATACTTTGATCCGATTGAAAAAGAAGTTATCATCCATGATTACGTTTTCATCGGCCCAAGGGCGATTATTTTACCAGGCGTAACCATTGGTAAAGGAGCTATAGTAGCTGCTGGTGCAGTTGTGACTAAGGATGTAAAAGAAAAACAAATTGTTGGCGGTGTTCCAGCAAAATTTATCGGTAACCGTCAACTAAAAAAACTTAACTACAGACTTGGTAGGCCTAGATTATTTCAATAACCATGGACCTTTCCATTATTATTATTAACTATAAAACTCCAAAAGTAACCGCTGACTGCTTGCGATCGATTAATAGCTCAACTGATAAACTAAAAAAAGAAGTCATCGTTATCGATAATCATTCTCAGGATAACTCGATTGAATATCTAAAAAAAAGGTTTCCAAATATCAGAATTTACACATCTTCAAAAAATCTAGGCTTTGCTGGTGGAAACAATTTTGGAGCTAAAAAAGCTAAAGGAAAATACCTCTGGCTATTAAACTCTGACACCATCTTAAAAAAAACTACCATTAGAGCTTTATGTAATCTTGTTATTCAAAACAATTCCAAAGTTGCTTCTTGTAAACTTCTAAATCAAGATGGCTCAATCCAGCCACAAGGTGGTTACTTACCTCGGCTTTCAAGGATAGCTTTTTGGATGTTGTTTATTGATGACTTACCTTTGATAAATAAAATAATAAAACCATATCAGCAACGATCTAGTCTATTTTTTAATAAAGATCAACACCCAGGTTGGCTCGGTGGCACTGCCTTTCTAATTAAAAAAGATTTGTACTCTAAACTCAACGGTTTAGATCAAAAAATCTTTATGTATGGGGAAGACGTTGAATTTTGTCAGCGGATCAGCAACTTAGGCATAGAACTTGATTATTTTTCTAGCCCATCTCTAACCCATCTTGGTCAAGCTTCAGGCTCAAGTGAGGGAGCCATTTTAGGAGAATACAAAGGTTTAAAATATATTTATCAAAAACATAAACCAAAATGGGAATATCCAATCTTAAGGATGCTATTAAAAATTGGTGCCTTATTAAGAATAATTATTTTTGGTATTATGTTAAAAGATGAAAAAAGAAAACAAATTTACACCAAAGCTTTTAAGCTGGCTTGACCAACATCTATTAACCGTTATTGCCGCTTTCTTGCTTATCTTTATTCCTTTATATCCAAAATGGCCCTTGTTTGATGTTTTACCTGGTTATAATGTTCGCGTTCGCTTAGAAGACATCTTGATTCTTCTGACTAATCTATTTTTTCTTATCCAAGTTATTAGAAGAAAAATTAATCTAAAAAAGGCTCCTTTACTCAAACCAATCTTAATTTACCTACTGGTTGGTTTGCTATCAACTCTTTCAGCCATTTTTATTACCAAAACCATTTATCCGGAAACTATTCAGATAGCTAAAGTTTTTCTACACTGGTTTAGAAGAATTGAATATTTTTCCCTCTTTTTTATCTTTTTTTATGCATTAAAAACTAAAAACCAAATTAATCTTTTTCTAAAACTAGGTGGCTTAACTATTATTGGAGTTTCAGTTTATGGTTTTGGGCAAAAATATTTATATTGGCCAGCTTACTCAACCATGAATCGAGAATTTAGTAAAGGTATCGCCTTATACTTAACTGAACATGCACGAGTTTTATCTACTTTTGGCGGCCATTTTGATCTAGCTGCTTTTGTAATGATTACTATCATTCCCTTAATTTTATTAGGTTTTTTAATTCCTAAAAAAACAATTAGACCCTTATTATTTCTACTAGCCTTATTTGAATATTGGTTATTAATCTTATCAGCTTCACGTACTTCTTGGTTAGCTTATATAGCAGGTATCACAGTCGCTTTTTTATTTTTAATTTTTTAAAAGAAATTTTTATGGGTGTTTGTT
>CAZVYS010000006.1:21801-40819 GCA_964630755.1 uncultured Pseudomonadales bacterium
ATCAGTTATTTCTTTAAGCACCTTAATCATGATCTCTTTTGGCGATTTATCTGAAAGATTTTCTCACATTTTTCAGCTACAGGGAGTTAAACAGGCTTTATTAAAGCCGTTTAGCGATCCACCAGAAAATGCTTTACCCATGGATCAAAATCTATCTCTAGAAGAACAGTTAAGTATAGTGGCTACTAATTCAGATATTCCACCGATGCCTATAGTTTCTCCTTCTCCAATTGCTAAACCGGCTGATGTTTATGATGATACTTATGAAAAATTACAAGCTTACTTAGCTACTATCTCAGGCGAAACCGTTCACGTTCATTATTCTGAAAACGCTTTAAAATATGGTCTTTCTGCTGGCATCAGATTAGATTCTTTATGGCCAAATGCTATTAAAGCTTTAAAACAAAATCCACTTCTGGGCACAGGTTATTCAACTCTAGTCAAGCAAAATGTTTGGGAGTTCACTGTAGCTGAAAGCACTGA
The DNA here is from genome assembly GCA_964630755.1 of uncultured Pseudomonadales bacterium. Classification (GTDB taxonomy): domain Bacteria; phylum Patescibacteriota; class Microgenomatia; order UBA1400; family CG1-02-47-37; genus CAZVYS01. The sequence continues at coordinate 22,285 of CAZVYS010000006.1, forward strand.
CAATGACTACTTAAGGCTATTGGGTGAAACTGGAGCATTAGGCTTTATCTCATTTATGGCTATTTTTTACTTTATTTTTGTCAATTTATGGCCAGTCTTTAAAAAGGAGACTAACCCTTTACACTATGCTTTATACAGCTCAGCCTTAGCAGTTTCAGCCGGACTTTTAGTTAACGCTTTATATATTGATGTTTTTGAATCAAGCAAGGTAGCTTATGCCTACTGGTCGTTAATTGGCTTGATTATGGCTTTAGCTGCCTTAAAAAAACAAACTAAATGAAAAAACTCTTAAAGTTTATTACTCCAATATTAATTTTTGGTCTTACCTTTATTCCTAGGCTTTACAAAATTAATAATCCTGTGGCAGACTGGCATTCTTGGCGTCAAGCTGACACCGCTGCAGTCTCAAGAAACTTTGTAAAAGATAATTTTAACTTACTTTATCCTCAATCAGACAGCTTATTACCTTTAAATCCTAAACAATTACCTAATCCAGACCGATTATTTATCAATGAGTTTCCTTTTTATAATGCCATTGTGGCTGTTTTATATCAGAACCTTGGCATTAACGAAACCTTAGCTCGTTTAGTTAGCGTCATATTTTCTAGTCTTGGGGCAGTTTTCCTCTATTTACTCGCAAAAAAACTTTTTTCTAATAAAATTGCCTTAACTACCAGTCTTTTTTATGCTTTCAATCCTTATAATGTTTATTATGGTCGGGTCATAATGCCTGATCCAACCTTTGTTAGTCTTTCTATTGTCTCTTTTTACTATTTTGTAAACTGGGTTGATTCAAAAAAAGTTTTTCAAGGATTACTAATGACTCTTAGTCTTGCGCTAGCTATGTTAGTTAAACCTTACGCAGTTTTCATGATCATACCAATGATTTATTTTGCCTTTTTAAAACAAGGTGTAAAAATATTTAAGTTCAAACAAGCCTATTTATTTTCTGTCCTCGCCTTTATTCCAGTAATATTGTGGCGCTATCATTATCATCTACATCCAGAAGCTAATTTTGATACTAACTGGCTTTTTAACCAAACTAATATCCGTTTTACTGGTGCTTTCTTTCGTTGGTTAATTTTTGATCGACTAAATCGCTTGATCTTTGCCACTGGCGGCTTTGTCTTATTTATCCTTGGCCTACTTGATTCAGTTACTTCAAAAACCAAGGGATTAATTTTTACTTGGTTAGCCTCAGTTTTTTTATACATGACTATTTTTGCCATGGGCAATGTAACTCATGATTATTACCAATTACCCATTATGCCAGTTGGTTCTATTTTAGTATCTTTAGGTTTTTGGTCTCTGGTTAATAAATCCAAAAAAATATCTCTTAAATTATTTAACTCAAGCATTGCTCTTGTCTTACTAGTTTTATCCTTTGCTTTTGGTTGGTATGAGGTTAGAGGCTTTTTTAACATCAACCGACCAGAAATTGTTATTGCCGGTCAAGCGGTTGATCAAAAAACTCCTCAGAATTCTATAGTTATTGCGCCATACCAAGCAGACCCTGCTTTTTTATACCAAACTAATCGATATGGCTGGCCAATCGGAGTAGATATTGAAAGTAAAATCAAAAAAGGCGCTACTCACTACATCTCAGTAAATCATGACGATGTGGCTAAATACCTTGAAACAAACTGTCAACTTGTCGAAAAAACCGACCAGTATGTTTTAATCGATCTTCAAGCTTGTCAATTCAAAACAAAGTAAGATGAAAATATTAATGTTGACACCTTATTTGCCTTTTCCTCTTCATTCTGGTGGACAAATCAGAAGTTATAACTTGCTAAAAAATTTATCAAAAAAACACCAGATTACATTATTTAGTTTCATTCGCTCAAACCAAGAAAAAAAATACATTCCAGAGTTAGAAAAATATTGCCATAAAGTAAAAGTCTTCAAAAGACGATCAGCTTGGGATCCTCGAAACATAATACTGTCTGCTTTAACTCCTTATCCATTTTTAGTCTCAATTTATTTGTCAAACTCAATCAGAAAATCAATCGGATATGATCTAGCTAAACATAAATATGACTTAATTCACGCCGAGACTTTTTATGTTATGCCTAATTTACCAAGCTTAACTAACTTACCCACATTATTGGTTGAGCAAACTATCGAGTACTTGGTTTATCAAAGATTTGTTGAAAACTTTAAGTTAGCCTTATTAAGGCCATTGCTTTATTTTGATGTATTTAAGATCAAGTTTTGGGAAAAGCATTTTTGGAAAAAAGCTACTCAATTAGTAGCCATGTCTGAGTCAGATAAAAAAATCATGAGAAAGTCAGTTAAAAGTAAAAAGGTTGACGTGGTTGCTAATGGGGTTGATACTAGCCACTTTGCTAAAGTTCAAGCAAACACTCGCTCAGTCTTAAGTCAAAAACATCCAACTATTTTATTTGTGGGTAACTTTAAATGGTTGCCTAATAAAGATGCAGCCAAATTTTTAGTGACAAGAATTTGGCCAATTATAAAAAAAGATTTGCCTCAAGCAAAACTTTGGATTGTTGGCCGCAATCCTACTGCCGATATTTTATCCTTAAAAGATAAAGGCAATATCACAGTCACTGGTGATATTGACGATATTCGTACTGCTTTTTCAAAAGCCAATGTTTTACTTGCTCCCATTAGAAACGGACGGGGGACTAAATACAAGGTTCTTGAGGCCATGGCCAGTCAAGTACCTGTAGTAACTACCAAACTTGGCATTGAGGGTATCAATGCCAACAGCTCAGTATTAGTAGCCGAATCAGCCAAAGATTTAGCCACAAAGACTGTTAGCTTATTAACTAATTCAACTAAAGCAAAAACCATGGCTCAAAAAGCTAAAAAAATAGTTTATAAACAATATAACTGGATTGCTATCTCTGGGAAACTTGATAAGATTTACCAACAGCTTGGAGGTGCTTAATGGATCTATCAATTATTATTGTTAACTACAAAACTCAAAAACTAACTCTACAAACGCTTGATTCAGTCTTAAAAGCCAAAGAACCAAAAGGCAAGCTTGAGGTTATTTTAGTAGATAATCATTCAGAGGACGATACCCCTCAAGTTGTCAGGCAACTTTATAAAAAAGTTATCATAATTGAGTCAAAAAAAAACTTAGGTTTTGCTGGTGGTAATAATCTTGGTTTAAGAAAAGCTAAGGGTAGATATCAGCTTTTGTTAAATTCTGACACCATTGTTTCAAAAGATACTTTTACTAAGATGATTAAGTTTATGGATAACAATCCTGATTGCGGCTTAGCTACTTGCCAAGTTAATTTAATCACCAAGAAAATTGATCCAGCTTCTCATCGAGGTTTCCCAACACCTTGGGCTTCTTTTACTTACTATCTTGGTCTAGAAAAACTTTTCCCTCATTCAAAACTATTTAGTCAATATCATCAGGGTTGGAAAAGTTTAAAATCTACTCATGAAATCGACACTCCAGTTGGTGCTTTCTTTTTCTTGAGGCAAAAAGCTTTAAGACAAGTTGGCTTACTAGATGAACAATTTTTTATGTATGGTGAGGATATTGATTTAGCTTACCGAATTAAAAAGGCCGGCTGGAAGATTATTTATACCCCGATTACTAAAATTACTCACCTTAAGGGCGCCTCTGGGCTTAAAAAACAAGAAAAAAACAAACTTACCCTACAAGCTAAAAAACAACGAATTATTACCACAAAAAACTTTTTTGATGCCCAAAAGATTTTTTATCAAAAACATTACCATAAGAAATACTTCTTTCTTATTCGTTTAATTGTTTATCTCGGCATTGTTTTATTAAAAAACTTTAAAATAATAAAAATTAAACTTTCATAACCAAACATGCAGATTAAACCAAAACTAGTTATTGATGCTCGTTTTTGGGGACCATCTCACACTGGTTTAGGTAGATACACCAAATCACTAGTTGTGGCCTTAGAAAAACTAAAGCCTTCATTTGATATTACTCTTTTAGTCAATAAAAAAGTAAAAACAAGTTTTTCGCAAATAATTATTAAAGCTAAACCTTACTCAATCAAAGAACAACTAGAAGTTCCTAAAGTATTAAATAGACTTAATCCAAGATTAGTTCATTTTCTTCATTTTAACGTCCCTCTGTTAACCAAACATCCCTTTGTAGTTACTATTCATGATTTAATCAAACATTATTCTACTGGTAAAACCACCACCACTAAATCTATCTTAGTTTATCCAGTTAAACGATTTGGTTACTTTAAAGTTATTAACAAAGCGATTAAAAACTCTAAAAAAATTATCACTCCCTCAAATTGGGTTAAAAAAGATATACTTAATCATTATTCAGTTTCTGCTTCAAAAATAACCACCACCTTAGAAGCCGCTGATAAAACTTATTTAGCTCATAGTCAGTCAAAGCTTAAGCCTCTAAGTTACCCTTATTTAATCTATGTTGGTAATGCCTATCCTCACAAAAATCTAATTCAATTAATTAAAGCAGTTCAACTGACTCAATTAAAATTAATAATAGTTACGGGCAGAGATGTTTTTTATAATCGTCTTAGAACTCAAATCAGGCATCTTAAGGCTCAGTCTCAAGTAAAGATAAAAGACTTTACTTCTGACGCTGATTTAAAAGCTTTATATCAAAACTCTATCGCTTTTATTACTGCTTCACTTCAAGAAGGCTTTGGTTTACCAGGTCTTGAGGCACTAGCTTCTGGCACAGTTGTGTTAGCCTCAAAAAGAGCTTCAATGCCAGAGGTGTATCAAGATAAAGCTATCTATTTTAATCCAGATAATCTTAACGACATAGTTAAAAAAATTAATTACGCTTACAACTTAAATTCAACTAATCGTCAAAAAATAATTTCTCAAGGTAAAGCATATGCACAAAAATTCTCTTGGCAAAAAACAGCCGTAAATACTCTTAAGATCTATGAAGATTGCCTTAGTATATGATCGAGTAAATAAATTTGGTGGAGCTGAAAAAGTTCTATTAGCATTACATCAAATTTGGCCACAAGCTCCTTTATATACAGCCGTCTATAATAAAAAATCTACTCTTTGGGCTAAGGACTTTACTGTTCATTCCTCTTTTCTTCAACATTTTCCTTTAGCTAAAACCCACCACGAACTATATTCCTTACTCACTCCAATCGCCTTTGAAAGCTTTAACTTTAATCAGTATGACGTCGTCATTTCAGTCACTAGCGCCGAAGCTAAAAGCATTATCTCAAAGCCAACCACTTTACATTTATGTTACTGTTTGACTCCTACTAGATATTTATGGTCTCATCATCATCAGTACTTAGCATCCCCAGGTTTAGGTATTTTTAATTCATTTGGTAAAAAAGTATTTAAACTTACTAGTCACTATCAACAGAATCTTGATATTATTACTGCTTCAAGACCAGATAAATACATTGCTATCTCTTCAGTTACTAAAAAAAGAATAAAAAAATATTACCACCAAGAAGCCTCGATTATCTTTCCACCAGTTAACACAAAACTATTTTATAACAAGCCATCAAAAGACTACTTTTTATTAGTCTCGCGACTAGTCCCTTACAAAAATATTGATCTAGCCATCAAAGCCTTTAATCAACTTAAAGAAAAACTAATCATAGTTGGTACTGGTCGACAACTAACATCTTTAAAAAGGATATCAGGATCAACCATAAAATTTCTTGGTTTAGTAGAAGAAAAAAGATTATCCAGTCTTTATTCTCAAGCCCAAGCACTAATTATGCCTCAGGAAGAAGATTTTGGCATAGTTAGCCTTGAAGCTCAAAGCTCTGGTAAACCAGTCATTGCTTTCGCTAGAGGCGGTGCCTTAGATACAGTTATCAATAACCAAACTGGCATTATATTTAATCACCCTACAGTTGACAGCCTTATCAAGGCTGTGAAACAATTTAGGTCTAGGTCCTGGGATTATCAAAAGATTCAGTCTCATGCTAGAAAATTTGATCAACTACAATTTAAAAAAACATTTCAATCTAAATTGGAGGAACAATGGTTAAAAAAGCAAACATGAAAGCAGTTATCTTCGCCGGTGGAGTTGGCACTCGAATGTGGCCTTTAAGTCGGAAATCTACCCCAAAGCAATTTGAAAAAATAGTTGGTGATAAATCTACTCTGCAACTTCAGGTTGACAGGCTTCGACCTGAATTTGACTGGTCAGATATTTATATTTCAACCGGTCAACAGTATCAAAAAATGATTAGAAAACAACTTCCAAAAATTCCAAGGGCAAACATTATTGGAGAACCAGAAATGAAAGATGTAGCTCCAGCAGTTGGTTACTTAATGGCTATCCTAACTAAGGTTAGTCCAAACGATCCAGTTGTCATTCTGTGGAGTGATCATCTGATGCAGCACGTTAATCGTTTTAAAAAAATTATTCTTGAAGGTGGAAAATATATTACTAATCATCCTGATAAATTTTTCTTTATTGGTCAAAAACCTCGCTTTGCTAATCAAAATTTAGGCTGGATTGAGTATGGTAAAACCTTGTCTAAACTAAATGGCTTTGATGTTAAAGAGTTTAAGGACTGGCATTACAGGCCAAAGCAAAATATAGCCGATCAATATTTTAAAGATGGTAAGCATGCCTGGAACCCTGGCTACTTTATTGTTAATCCAAAAAATGTTTTCGAGCAGTATAAAAAATTCGTTCCTAAGATGTATAAAAAATTATTACTGCTTCAAAATAGCTATGGTCGGCTTAATCACCGCTTTGTATTAAAAAAAATCTATCCTACTTTTGAAAAGATAAGCTTTGATGATGCTATCTTAATGAAGGTTAAATCTTCAAAAGCAGTCGTAGTTACCGCTGACTTAGGCTGGAGTGATATCGGCACCTGGGAAGCTTTAAAAGAAGCCTTGCAAAAGAAAAAAGGCGATAATATTACTCAAGGGAAAGTAGTACCCTTTAATTCTAAAGATAGTGTTCTTTATAATTACACTGACCAATTAGTGGCTGGCATTGATCTTGAAAACATGGTAGTCGTTAATACCAAAGACGCCATTTTAGTTTGTCCACAAAAATCCATGCGTCAAATTAAAAAAATGCTAAATACATTTGACAAGACTGAACTAGAAAAATACCGCTAATTTATGTATCCGCAACTAAAAAGAGTCATAGATATTTTATTGAGTATAATTTTAGCCTTAATTTTTTTACCTTTATGGATTATTGTTCCTTTTGTTATCTTAATTGATTCTGGCATGCCCATTATTTATAAACACAAAAGGCTTGGTCAGAACAAAAAGAAATTCTGGCTTTATAAATTTAGAACCATGATCAAAGACGCCGATGAAGTTTTATATCAAAAAGATAAAAAGCTATTAAAAAAATTCAAAAAAAATGACTTTAAACTAGAAAATGATCCAAGGATCACTAAAATCGGTCGATTAATCAGAAACTTAACCATTGATGAATTCCCTCAAATAATAAACGTTTTAAAAGGTGAAATGAGTATTGTTGGGCCAAGGGCATATATTAATAGGGAGTTAGATGCCCAACTAAAAAAATATCCAATAACAAAATCTTGGATGAAAACAATCTTTACTGTTAAGCCAGGAATTACTGGCCCATGGCAAACATCTGGTCGAAACGTCATTCCATTTGACAAGCGAGCCAAAATGGATCTTAATTATGCAAGTACTTATAATTTGTGGCAGGATCTACTAATTATTCTAAAAACTCCTACTGCGATGCTATCAAAATGGTAAAGTTGTTACTAAAAAATCCATTTGAAAAACGACTAAGGCTTAATAAAAAGGTCCTAATACCTTTATTAAGTTTACTTGGGTTTTTTCTGGCCATCTCAGTTTATTTATTAGTTGTCGGCTTGATTATTAAGTCACCAGTCTCTGCAGTTAAAGATAATATTACTGCTTCAGCCCAAGCTATTCAAAATAAAGATTTAGTTGGCGCAGAATCAAATTTAAAACTAGCTCAAGATAATTTGAATTTAGTTAATAATAAATTCAAACTGGTTGGCTTTATCAGGTTTGTTCCTTTAGTTGGCGGGTACGTATCAGACGCCAAGCATGGCTTAACTGCAGCGCAAATTGGTTTTGACACGGCTTTTGTATTACTTGATGCTATTAAGCCTTACGCAGATGTCTTAGGTTTTGCTGGTGGTGAAACCGAGATTGCGGTTCAATCAGCTGAAGACAAGATTGTCTTTATCTTAGAAACTTTAGATAAAATATCACCTCAGTTAGAAGAAGTTTCCGGCAAGGTAGCTCAAATCGAAACCGAAATAGCCGCCATTAACCCAAAACGTTACCCAAAGTCTATCAAGGGCACTCCAATTAGAGGCCAGCTTGTGACAGTTCAGCAAAGCCTTGAATCAACCAAGCAATCTTTAAGTAACATCAAGCCCTTACTAGCTTTATTGCCAAAGCTCTTAGGCCAGCCAGATGAGAAACAGTACTTGTTAATTTTCCAAAATGATGCCGAGATTAGAGGCAGTGGTGGTTTTTTAACTGCTTATGCCATTTTAAAAGCCCACCGGGGTAAAGTAACTCCATTAGTTAGTCAAGATATTTATGAACTAGATGCTAAGTTTGGTAATCGAGTTCAAGCACCAGAATCAATTGTTAAACACTTACCGCTAGTAAACTACTGGCATCTAAGAGACATGAACTTATCTCCAGACTTAAAAGTTTCCATGGAAACTTTTATCCCTAACTACAAAAAAGTAGCCAGCAATAAAGATTTTGATGGCATCATTGCCATGGACACTCAAATTGTTGTTGATCTACTTTCAATCTTAGGAAAAGTTGGCGTGGCGAATTGGGGTGAGTATCATTCAGAAATTGTGCCTGAGTGTAACTGCCCGCAAGTAGTTTATAAAATGGAAGACTACGCCACTCGACCAACTTATTATATTAAGCAAAATCGCAAAGGCATGATCGGGCCATTAATGCATTCAATTCTTTTACACGTCATGGGTTCACCCAAAAAACTCTGGCCTCAGTTTATCGAGATCGGTCTAAAAAACATTCAAGAAAAACACCTCATGTTTTATTTTCCAGACGATGATGATATGCAGCAAGTAGCCGAAAGCTTTAATGCTGCTGGTAGAATTCAGGATTATAACCATGACTATTTTCATCTAAATGACACCAACTTTGCTGGCGCAAAGAGCAACTTGTATGTTAAGCAAGAGATTGAGCAGGAAATCGAAGTCAGCAGTGATGGCACTATTACTAAAACCGTTACCATTGAGTACACTAATCCAGAACCACCAGATGATTGCAATCTTGAATCAGGGGGACTTTGCTTAAATGGATTATTAAGAGATTGGGTTAGAATCTATGTTCCCGAAGGTTCAGAAGTTATCGAAATCTTGGGCTCAGATATTGACCAAAATACTTTTAAAGACTTGGGTAAAACTGTCATCGAAGCCTTTATTGAACTAAGACCAGAATCAAGGACTAAACTAATCGTAAAATACCAGCTACCATTCAAGCATCAATCAGGCGAAGCCTACAAGATGCTAGTTCAAAAACAACCAGGTGCAAAAAATCATCATTACACTATTAACTACGGGAATAATCAACAAGAATTTGATCTGGATGGCGATCGTGAACTAGCTTTGTAATGACTCGTTCTTACAAACTCCAAGCTATTATTCTTAAACGAATTAATTTTTCCGAAGCCGATCGGTTAGTTACTATCTTTTCCCGCCATCACGGCAGACTCAAACTAATTGCCAAAGGCATCAGAAAACCTAGTTCAAGAAAAAAGGGCCATCTAGAACTTTTTACTCAAGCAAAACTCCAAGTAGCTAAAACCAAGAGCATAGACATTATTACCGAAGCAGAAACCATTAATAATTTTTCAAATCTTCGCAATAATCTTAACCGAGTCAGGATTGCATATTTACTAGCTGAACTAGTTGACAAGCTAACAGCTGAAGAACAGGAACAAGAAGAAGTTTATCAGTTACTTCTCGATTCATTAACTACCCTCAACTCCAAATCTGCCCCCAAAGACTTTATTCTTAATTTTGAATCACAGCTTTTATCTCTTCTTGGTTTTGGACTCCCCAAACCGCCAATCAATCGCCTTCGTCTTGAATCTCACATCGCCTCTATCATCGAAAAACCTCTTAACTCCAAAAAGTTAAAGTAACTCCTTGTTACTATTTACTATTTCAAGCTATAATCATTTTATGGCTCAAACAAAACGTTTAACTCAAACAGGCTTGATTAAAACTTTAAAAAAAGTTGGTGTAGCCACTAAATCTGACGTTAAGCAAATCGTCAAAAGCGAGATAAAAAATCATGGACTAGCAACTAAGAACGATGTTAAAACTATAGTCAAAGATCAGACAAAGAACTTCGCCACCAAGGATGATGTTAAGATAATTGTCAAAGATCAGACAAAGAACTTCGCCACCAAAGACGACATAAAGAACTTCGCCACCAAAGACGACATAAAGAACTTCGCCACCAAGGATGATTTAAAGAACGAAATCAGTGGCTCAGAAAGAAGATTAACTCGTCGATTAGGCAAAATGGAAAAATCTTTACGTCAGTCAATTACTGATCTAGCCGAAACCACTCCCACTCGAACAGAATTTGAAGATTTAAAACGTTACTATACTCCCTTATCTTAATTTATGTCAGTCAAGAAAACGATTTTAGTAACAGGAGCTAGCACTGGTATTGGACGAGCTATTTCATTGAGGTTTGCCAGAGAAAGAGCATTAATTTTTATTACTGCTAGAAGAAGAAAAGAGTTAGAAAAAACCAAGCAACTAATTGAAAAAGAAAACGGGCAAACTGAAATCATAGTTGCGGATCTAAGTTTATTAGATTCAATTAATCAACTAATTCATGAGATTAAGAATAAAACAAACACTCTTGATGCGATCATTAACGTGGCTGGAGTCTGGCATGGCCAAAAAGATGTTTATGCAGATAAAGATTATCAAGAGTTTAATCAAAAAGTTATTTTAGATACTTTGTCTGTTGGCACTACCGCCCCAATGTTACTTGTTCACGGACTGCTACCCTTAATGGAAAAAAACAGCAGTGTTATTAATATTTCTGGAACTTTTGAATCAGGCGCTAAGGGTTGGCTTCCTTACTACGTTTCCAAAAAAGCCATTGAAGATTTTACCATTGGTTTATCTGAGGAATTAAAAGATAAAAAGATTAAAGTTAACTGTATTTCACCCTCAGACACAGCTACTACACCTTATAAAAAGTTTTTTCCAGAATATATTAAAGACGCTATTTCTCCAAAGGAAATAGCTAAGCAAGTTGTAAAGCTCTCTTTATCCACAAAAACAGGGAAAATTATCGTTGTAAAAAAAGACAAAGAGCCCTTTGAAAGTTTTCATTATTAAACTACAATTAACTTTATGGACACAATCAAAAAAGTGGTTGCCTTAGCCAAACGCCGGGGCTTTATCTTTCCCGGGTCAGAGATCTATGGCGGACTAGCCAATACCTATGACTACGGTCCATTAGGGGTAGAACTGCTTAATAATCTTCGTAACTACTGGTGGGAATACTTTGTCACCAAGCGCGAGAACATTTATGGTCTAGAAACTAGTATTTTAATGAACCCTAAGGTTTGGGAATCATCCGGTCACACCGAAACCTTTAAAGACGTTTTGATCGAGTGCAAAAAGTGTAACCAACGCACCCGAGCTGATCACTTGATCGAGAATAAATTGAAGGATGTCAAAGTCGAAGGTGAACCTCACGAGAATCTTCAAAAGCTGATTACTGACAATAAAATCTCTTGCCCAAAGTGTGGCCAATTTGACTGGACTCCATTAAGAGATTTTAAGTTACTATTTGAAACCCATATCGGTATTGTCCCAGAAACTCAGTCCTTGGCTTATCTTCGAGGCGAGACCGCCCAAGGTATGTTTGTGGATTTTAAACAAATACTCGACACCATGTCACCTAAACTTCCCTTTGGCTTGGCGCAGAGCGGGAAATGTTTTAGAAATGAAATCACTCAAGGTCAAAATGTTTTTCGCACCTTAGAGTTTGATCTAGCTGAGTTTGAGTATTATGTTAAAAAAGAAACTTGGAAAAAAGAATTTGAGTTCTGGAAAAAAGAAATCACCGACTTTGCCATTTCTTTAGGAGTTAATAAGAAGAACCTTAAGTGGCGCCCTCAATCAAAAGATGAATTGTCTCACTATTCTAGTCGTACCGAAGATCTTGAATACAAGTTCCCATTTGGGTTCTCAGAATGGTTTGCTTGTGCCTATAGAACAGACTACGACTTAAAAAATCACATGGAAAAATCTGGCACAGACCTAAGGTACGCTGATCCAAAGACTGGTGAAAAGTTTATTCCCCATGTGATCGAACCCACTTTTGGTCTCTCACGATCAGTTCTAGTTCTTTTAGTTGACGCTTACACAGAGGAAAAAGATCGGGTAGTCCTAAAACTTAATCCCAAGATGGCGCCATACAAAGTGGCGGTTTCACCACTTCTAGCTAACAAGCCTGAACTAGCCAAAACCGCTCGAAATATCTTTAAAGATTTATCTCAAGAATTCTCAGTTACTTACGATGCCCATGGCAATATTGGTAAAAGGTATCGAAGGCAAGACGAGGCCGGTACTCCTTGGTGTGTGACCGTTGATTTTGACTCTTTAAAACAAAAAGACGTTACTATTAGGGACAGAGACACCATGAAACAACAAAGAGTAAAAATTAACAAATTACTTGATTATTTTAAGGAGCAATTATGAAAAAAAACCTTAAATTCATTATCCCTGCCATCTTAGTTGTCGGTGTTCTAGCCTGGATTTTCTGGCCAGCTAGTGAGTCTAAAGTCGATACTCCTCAAACAACTACCAGAAAAGTTGAGCAAATCAATAAACTAGCCATCAAAGATAGACCCTACGTTACTCTTACTCCTCGAGCTGATGGCAAAGAAGTCACCATGACTCTAGACAATATTTTAAATGCTACTGAAGCTGAATACGAACTAGAATATACTGCTGGCTCAATGATTCAAGGAGTCTTTGGCACTATAGATTTTACTGAAGACGAGCCTCCGGTTGAAAAAGATTTACTCTTTGGCTCCTGCTCAAAAGGTAAATGCCGTTATGATGAAAATGTCTCTGGTGGTTCATTAACCATTCGTTTTGATGGGGGAGAAGAAGCCTATACTTTAAAGTCAGACTTTAATCTTCAACAGATGGCCGACAGAAAAGGGGTATTTACCTCAAAAGACATAAAAGCTAGCCTAGATGTTGGCACCAGCCTCTCATCAAGTGCTTACGTGGTAGTACAGGGCACCATGGGTTTACCTGCAGAACTTGAAGGTGAAATCTTAGCCGGTCCTTATGCATTTATAGCTGCTAGCGCGCCTTCGTTAAGAGGCGCAGAGCTAACCGTTAAATCCAAGGACTACTTAACTGACGCGAAACTTATGTTCTTTAATGGCAAAGTCTGGGAGGAACTAGTATCAGAAATAGGGGAAGGCAAAATCTCTGCCCCAGTCACCAGTCTTGGCACTTTTGTCTTAGTCAAGTAACCTGCCAACTCACCTTCAAGGTCCGACCCTGAAGGTAATTAACCTCTATTGACATTTGGGTATTATTCGGATTATGGTGGTTTAATGCCCTTTAGAGTCGACTTCTTTGCTACCAACAAACACTCACCAATAAGAAAATTTCTATCAAGGTGTAGCAAAAAACAAATAAACAAGATATCAAGACAAATCCAAGTTTGAAGAAATTAACTGGTACTTCATTTTGGGAATCTAGAATAAAAGGTAAAGATAATATCAGGTTAATTTCCGTAAAACACAATCAAATAATAGTAATCTTAAACATTTTTATCAAAAAAACAAAGAAAACACCAAAAAAGGAACTGAATACCGCTAGAAAAAGATATCAAATTTTACTTGACAAATGATATCTTTAAAGATATCATTGTAACATATGACAAAAGTAAAACTAGAATCTTTTGATGATTATCTAAAAGAGCAACTCAAAAACCCTGAATTTAAAAAACTCTGGGATGAAGGCGAAGCCCAGTATCAAGCCACTAGGCAATTAATCAAAGCTAGAATTGAAAAGAAAATGTCTCAGCGTCAACTAGCCAAAAAAGCCAAAACCACCCAGGCAGTTATTTCAAGAATTGAGAATTTAGCAGTTAATCCTACTATTGGTTTACTCCAAAAAATCGGCAAAGCTCTAGGTAAACGTATGGAAATCCGATTTAAACCTCTCGCCACCTAATCTGCTATACTTCAGTTATTGAAATATCACAACCTTCAAGGTCCGACCCTGAAGGTCTTATAGTATGAAAAAGCTAAAAATTATCCTTATTCATGGTAATGGAGGAGGTACCAATCAAGATCATTGGTTTCCTTGGGTAAAAATCGAACTCCAAAAACTTGATTTAAAAGTTCTATCTCCAAATTTCCCTGATCCCATTAAAGCTAGGGCAAAATATTGGCTACCTTATCTAAAAAACGAATTAAAAGCCGATAAAAATACTATCATTATTGGTCATTCATCAGGAGCTGTTGCAGCTCTTAAATACGCTGAAAAAAATCAACTTTTTGGTAGTATTTTAATCGGTTGTAATCACACTGATTTAGGTGATCAGTTTGAAAAACAAAGTGGTTATTTTAATACTCCATGGCAATGGTCAAAGATCAAGCAAAACCAAAACTGGATAATTCAGTTTGCATCAATCGACGACCCTTACATTCCTATCAAAGAACCTCGTTTTATTCATAAAAAACTAAATTCCGATTACCATGAATATAAAGATCAAGGTCACTTTGGAAGTCCAGATCAATCAAAAAAACAATTCCCCGAAATAATAAAAATAATCAAACAAAAACTGCCTTTTTAACCTTCAAGGTCCGACCCTGAAGGTCTTATAGTATGAAAAATGCCTTAATTCTTCATGGTACTAATGATAATTCTCAAAAAAACTGGTTTTCTTGGCTAAAAAGAAAACTTGAGCAAAAAAGTTTTAAAGTCTGGGTGCCAAACCTACCTCAATCAGATAAACCAAGCACCAAACGATATCGTCAATTTATTGTTAAAAACAATTGGCAATTTAACCAAGATTCTATTCTTATCGGCCACTCCTCAGCTCCATTAGCAATCTGTAACCTGCTTCAAAATCTGCCAGATGATATCACTGTAGACACTTGTATTTTTGTAGGAGCGTTTAGAAAAGAACATGACTGGGAGTTTGACACTAGTCAGTTATTTGTAGAGCCATATAACTGGAAGAAAATTAAAACTAAGGCCAAGCGTTTTATTATTATCCACTCAGAAGATGACCCTTATTGTCCATTAGAAGATGCTAAATGGCTAGCTAAAACTCTAAATGGAGAACTAATCATTAAAAAAGGCCAAAAACACTTCTCCATCGGCAGCGCCGGCCCCCAATACAAACAATTTCCGTTTTTGTTAAAACTGCTATAGCAATGAATTATAAGCAAGGATTAACTAGAAATATTAAGCTTTACTATCTTTCAAGTTTTTTTTCTGGTCTGATTTTTATCATCCCTATTTGGGTAGCATTTCAACGACGTTTTTTAAATTACACTCAAATGGCCTATCTTGAATCAGCTGGTATGGCCACTATTATGTTTCTTGAGCTACCAACAGGTGCCTTAGCTGATTTAATAGGAAGAAGGTTAACAATAATATTTGGTTTATTTTTCCGAGTAATCGGTTTTGTTGTTAAGGCATTCTCAATTAATGCACTAATGTTAATTATTGGCTTTTTACTTGGAAGTGTTGGCTCTGCATTAATCTCCGGTGCTGATGAGGCTTTAATATATGATACTTTAAAAGAAACTAACAATGAAAGTAAGTATCAAAAAATTGCTGGGAAAAAGAATTTATATTTTCAATCAGGGTTGATAATTGCCACTTTACTTGGTGGCTATCTATACAAATATTGGATTGGATTGCCGTATATTGCTGAGGGTTTAGCTGAACTTGTAGCAATAATTGGGTTTTTTATGATGGTTGAGCCTCAAATTGACTCAATTAAATTCACCCTTCATTCATATATTAATCAAACTAAAGCTGGGTTGAAAGAATTATTTAAAAATGAATATGTTAAAAAGCTCTCAATTTTTTATGTTCTAGTTGGCGGTATTACTTGGTCTTCTCAGTATTTTTTCAATCAACCATTTGCCACTGATATTGGCTTTAATGAAATTGAAAAAAGTTGGCTATTTAGTGCTATTAGAATAATTAATGCCATCGTTCTTTTCAAAATAACAAATGTTAAAAAAATAATTACCAAAAAAAGAGCCTTTATATTTACTCCTCTTTTAATGATCGCTTTTTATCTTCCTGGCATTTGGACTACTAAGTTACTAGGTATTATTCTATTAACTGGAGTAACTTTTGTTGGCTCCGCTAGATTTGTAATCTTAGGGCAATATACAAACGTTGAATTTACTTCAAGAAATAGAGCAACTGCCATTTCTTCGTTAAATTTACTAGTTAGTTTTGTATTTATTTTACTAGTTACTTTTAGCGGCAAGATAATGGATCTATATTCAACTAAATTTATTTACACAATTTTAGGAATTCTTTCTACAATTATTGTTTTGCCAATGGGAATTAACTTAGCTAAAAAACATAATCAATAATAATTTGATATACTTCAGCTAATTGTAAATGGATAAAGGAGATTTTATGAAAGTAAAAGTTTCAGAACTTAAAAGTCTTGCCCAAAAAGCTATTAAATACTATGGTTACACAGACAAGGAAACCAAAGTTATTCTAGATATCTTAATGTACGCTCAATTAAGAGGTAATAATCAAGGTATCGTTAAACTAATTGGTCGGGGACTACCCAAAAACCCTAAAGCTGGCACGATAAAAATCGTTAAACAAACCAAGCTTTCAGCTTTACTTGATGGCAATCAAAGCATGGGTATGGTCGTTAAGACAAAAGCCATGGAGATAGCTCTTAAAAAAGCCAAAAGACATGGTTTTGGAATAGTTGGGATTTATAATACTTGCACTTCAACTGGTGCTATTGGTTATTTTGCTAATAAAATTGCTCAAAAGGGATATTTAGGTTTTGTTTTTGCCGGTTCTCCAGAAACTGTTACTACTCATGGATCATATCAAGCTCTTTTTGGCACTAATCCATTAGCTGTTGGTGTTCCCACTTCCAAAGATCCAGTAGTCTTAGATATGGCAACAGCCGCCATGGCTTATTATGGCTTAATTCAAGCCGACACCGCTGGTCAGAAAATACCTGGCGATGTTGCTTATGACAACAAAGGTAAACTAACTACTAATCCAGCCAAAGCCATGGAAGGAGCCATCTTACCGTTCGATCGAAACTATAAAGGAGCTGGTTTAGCTTTATTAGTTGAGATTCTCTGTGGCCCTTTAGTAAAAGGTGGATTTGTGGGCTTTGATCAAGCAAGTACTAACTGGGGGAATTTAATCTTTGTTATTGATCCTAAATTGCTAGTTAGTCGATCAAGTTTCAAAACCAAAATGACTCAACTAGTCAGAAAAGTTAAACGAGGCTCCAAATTAAAAGGGGTTAAAGAAATTTTTGTTCCAGGCGAGAGGGGCAACAAGGTCACTGCAAGTCACCTTAAATCCGGCTACATTGAGGTTGAAAGAAATCTCTATACTGAACTCAAAAAAGTTGCTAATGAATAAGCTCACAAACTGGCAGAAAAATATCTGGGTATTTAAATGGAACTCAGTTTTTACTTGGTTTCAGGCGTTTGTTGGAGTCTGGGTTTTAATCTGGACTAAGTATTTAAACTTTTCCCAAATTGGCCTGATTTATAGTATTGGGTTATTCCTAAGCGTGTTACTAGAATTACCTTCTGGTGCTCTGGCAGACATGATTGGACGAAAGAAAACAGTTTTACTTGGCAGACTTTTGCAAATAACTTCATATATTGTATTTAGTTTTGCTAATAATTTTTGGATGTTTTTAATTGCTCAAGCTTTATATCAAGCCAATTGGGCTTTTGAATCTGGTGCCCAGTCAGCTTTATTATTTGATTCCTTAAAAGAAAATGGCAAAGAAGAAAAATATTATAAAAAAACAGAAACAGACACTTTCTTTTTATGCACAATTGGCATGGTGATTGGCACTTCAATCGGAGGATTTTTATATAAATATGGCATTCATTTACCTTTTGTAATTTGTATTTTCACTTCAATTATTGCCTTTATTATTGCTATCTTTTTCCAAGAACCAACTATTGATTCAGAAAAATTTACTTTGAAAAATTACGTCAAGCAAAATGTTGAGGGCACTAAACACATCTTTGAAAGTAAAAAAATCAGGGCAGTAACCTTTTTTAGTTTAATAGTTACTTTTATCACCTATACAGGATTATGGTATTTATACGAACCAAGATTAGCTGAAGGCGGATTCGACGCTCGTTTTATGGGTCTATTGGTCGCCGGAACTTACTTAATTAGAGCTATAGGCATTAAGCTTATTCCAGTCCTTGATAAAACCTTTAAATCCAATAAAATTCCTTACTTTTTAGTCGGTTTCCAAGTGATTGGTTCATTTAGTTCATTTATCCAAGGAAGAG
>CAZVYS010000007.1:0-24881 GCA_964630755.1 uncultured Pseudomonadales bacterium
GATGAGATAGATACAGTTCATGGTATTCCGCATTCTGGCAATTTTTTAGCTACAGCAGTTGCAGTTGAATTGGGGGAGGGAGTTAGATTACATAGTTCGAGAAAAGATCAAAATATACCCACTTCATGGAAGGATGTTTATAGAGAGGAAGTAAGATCTTTTACTACTAGCAGTTCTGGAGTAGATGTGTTTGCTGGTATTAATTTGTCCTTTGTTAAAAAAGGGGATAAGGTTTTGGTTTTGGATGATGTTTGTGCCAAGGGAGAAACTGGTTTAAAGATAGTTCAGGGGCTTAAAGATCGTGGTGTTAAAGTAGTTGGATTTGCGGTTTTGTTTGATAAAGTATTTCAGGAAGGACTTCAATTAATTAAAGAGACAGGCATTAAAGTGTTTTCTTGCGTAAGAGTTAAAGAACTAGGTAAGTTTGATCAAGTAGTTTTGATGGACTGATGGCAAAATACAAATTTATTACAGTCATTGGAAATATTGCCGCGGGAAAGAGTACTTTAGTAGAGTTATTATCGGAAAAAATGCCAGCTAGAGAAGTGCCAGCTGATAGTTTGTTTCGGATTAATCCGTTTTTTCCATTGGCTTTGACTGATAGAGTTCGGTGGTCATTGGCTTCAGATTTGTGGTTTTTGTATGAAAGAGTCAAGATGACTCGAGATATTCCTGAGCAGGTAAAGAGAAATCATGTTGTGGTAGATAGTGGTTTACCAATGAGTTTTGTATATGCCAGAAGTCGTTTAGTGCATGGATATTTAACTGATGACGAGTGGGAATTATACAAAGCGATTCATGATGAAATTATTCCTAAGACTAGATTTCCGGATAAAGTAATTTATCTTAAGGCACCGATTGATATGATTTTAGAGAGAATAAAAAAGCGTGATCGTAAGTTTGAGCTTAAACATTATAATCGTAAGTATTTAAAAGGACTGGCTATTGGTTTGGGTTTGGTAGTGAAAAAACTAGAGGTAAATAAAGTGAAGATTGTTCCGGTTGATGTAGCAAAAGTAGATTTTGTTAAGAATGAGGCAGACTTACAAGGATTGATTGATAGTGTATTATAAAAATATGATTGTTGTTGTTGATTTTGGTTCGCAAACTGCTCATTTAATAGCAAGAAGAGTGCGGGAGCTGGGTGTTTATAGTGAGATAGTTTCATATCAAGGGGCTTTAAAGAAAATTAAAAGCATGGAAAAGGTTGAAGGGATTATTTTATCTGGTGGACCGGCAACAATATATTTTAAGGATGCTTTAACAATTGAATCGGAGGCTTTTGAGCTGGGTGTACCTGTTTTAGGAATTTGTTATGGCATGCAGGTAATGGGGCATGAGCTTAAGGGTAAGGTTAAACAAGGTAGTGCTCAAGAATATGGAGGTGTTAAGGCTAGGTTAAATAGTTGCAAGCTGTTTAAAGGGATTACTGGAGTTCAGCGAGTTTGGATGAGCCATAGTGATCAAGTGGTAAAGCTACCTAAAGGATTTAAAGCTGTAGGCAATACAAAGAATACCAAAAATATAGCTATGAGTGATGAGAAAAGAAATCTGTTTGGAGTGCAGTTTCATCCGGAAGTTAATCATACAGAAAATGGCATGAAGATTTTAAAAAACTTTGTGTTTGGTATTTGTGAGTCTCAAAAGAATTGGGATAAAGCTAAGTGGTTAAGACGAGAGATAAAAGATATTAAAAAGACTGCTGGTAGTGATCGAGTTATTTGTGGTTTGTCTGGAGGAGTGGATTCTTCAACTGCGGCGGCCATGGTGTATAAAGCAATAGGAAAACAGCTTAAATGTGTATATGTTGATACAGGTTTGATGAGGATGAACGAAACCGAGCAGGTTGAAAAAGATTTTAAAAAGATGTTTTCTGGAAGTTTAGTAATTGTAAAAGCTGAGAAGCAGTTTTTAAAAGCGTTAAAAGGACAAATAGATCCAGAGAAAAAAAGAATGATAATTGGAGAATTGTTTATTCGGATTTTTGAAAAAGAGGCTAAAAAGTGGGGTAAAGTTAAATGGTTGGTGCAAGGGACGATTTATCCTGATGTGATCGAGAGCGCTAAGAGTCATGATAGTGCAAAAGTAATTAAGTCTCATCACAATGTGGGAGCACTTCCTGAAAGAATGGATTTTAAGCTGATCGAGCCATTAAAAGATTTGTATAAGGACGAAGTGAGGGTAATTGCTAAAAAATTAGGTTTTGAAAAGCATATTGTTTGGAGGCAGCCGTTTCCTGGTCCGGGCTTGGCTATTCGGGTAAGAGGAGAAGTAACTAAAGAAAGACTAGATAGATTAAGGACAGCTGAAGCAATTTTACGAGAAGAGATGTTAAAGTATTTAAAGATTGAAGATACTTGGCAGACCCATGCTATTTATGTGCCGATCAAGACTACTGGTGTAAAAGGGGATGAGAGGAGTTTTGAAGAGATGATTGCCATTAGGTCGCTTGAAAGCAAGGATGCCATGACCGGGGACTGGACGAGATTGCCCTATGAGATGTTAGCAAAAGTGTCGAGCAGGATTGTTAACGAAGTAAAAGGAATTAATCGAGTAGTTTATGACATTACTACTAAGCCGCCCGGAACGGTTGAATGGGAGTAGAAAAAGGAAATTTTGATTTATTCATTGACTCCAGTGGCAGAGAAGTAGATTTTTTATTTAAAGAAGAAGTGTTTTTAAGAAATATAATTATTCCTGCGCTAGATGAGTGTAGGCCTGATTATGATAAACCTCACACTGAAGGGGTTGTTTTTTGGACAAAGCAGATACTTGAGGAAAGACCAGATTTAGATAGTAAAGTTTTGATTACAGCTGCTTATTTACATGACTATGGTTATTTTGGTCTCTTTGGAGAGGAAACTGATTGGGATGAGGTTCAGGATAGAAAGCAAGCTCATATGGTTAGGGGTGCGGAAATGGCCAGAGAGTTGTTAAGTCAACATTGGTTTCAAGGTGGGTATACGGCTGAGCAAATTGATAAAATAGCTTCACTAGTATTGATTCATGATCGACTTGACAAGATTTCTGGAGAAGAAGAAACGTTACTTGTAGAAGCAGATACTTTAGGAAATTTAGACACTGATTTTATCAAGCCAACTTTTTCTGATGAGGATAATGAAAGATTTATTAAGGAAGTTGAAAGAAAGCGAAGGCCGTTGTTTAGAAATGCAAGAGCGCTAGAAGCTTATCCAGAAGTGCTTGAAAAGAGAATGGAGTTTTATCAAGAAATGTCTGGTTAAATTCGAGGTTCCGAACCTCGAATTTATTATTCAAGAGTGAGAGTTTCAATTTTACCGGCTTCTTTATCTGTGATGGTTGTTTTGAAAAATTTAAAGTAGTTTTTGGTTAGTTTAGTAACATATTTGGGGTAAAGCCAATCTAGAGGTTCTGCTTGTTTTAAATAAACTGGCAGCGATGAATAAGGATAGTTCTCTAGCTTGTTAACTAGCTTGATTGGGTTTTTATGAATGTATTTAGAAAGATATAGAAGTTGCTCAGAGGTATCTACAACAACACTTTTAAATTTACCTTCAAAGAGAGAACCAGTGTGTTTGTATTTGTTTTGAAAATGCATTGCATAGGTGATTGATAGGCGTCGCATTAAATTAGAGATATTGTTTTTCTTTTTGGCTTTGGGTAATTGTTTTAAGAGTAAATGAAAATGGTTGGGCATTAAGCAATAAGTGACTAAGTGCACCGTTGGTTCTTTTTCGAGGTTCGGAACCTCGAATTTATTGACAAGTTTTTGATAAGAGAAGTATTTAGTGCGGGGATATTTTAGATAATATGCAAGGATATCTGAAAAGATTTCATAGTCTTGTTTATCTTTAAAGATTTTGTGTTTATAAGCCCCGCGATTGAAGATATGATAAAAGTGTTGAGGTTTGAAGTTTCTATTGTAGTATTTACTGGGCATTAAGTAATTTTATCATAAAATATTCGAGGTTCCGAACCTTGAATATTTTAAAGACAATGTCGTAATTTAATCGTCCAGAAGTGCTTGAAAAGAGGATGGTGTTTTACGAGGGATAAATTTGTTGTTAGAGTTCTTCAGCTTTTAGCATTTTGTCTATTTGCTCTCGATTGCCTTCAAAAACAAGTTGTATGCCTTCAGTTATACTTGGCGGGAGATAGTAAGCCTCTGACGGTTGAGAACTTTGGGAGAAGGCAAAATTCTGATTTTCACCTAAATATTTCCATAGATCTTTTAGATAGCTCCAAGGGGTGTCTTGTATATCTTCTTGGGAGATATTTGGGTTTATGACTTGCTGGATATAGTTTAAGATTTCTGGGTCTATTAAGGGTTCGATTTGGCCTAAAATGCCTGTAACAATATTTTGACGTGTTCCTAAAAACCAGGTTAAAATTGATTCTTCAAGATCTGAGATTTGTTTGAACATAGAGTCTTTGTTTGAGTTTTGACGTTGATTGATGATTCTTCTATCAGTGGAAAATATTGAGCTGATTTGATTTTTTATTTCGTCAAGGGGTTCAGTGCCATTAACTAGATTTTGAAAATCTTGATACCATTGATCAAAGCGAGGATTGCCATTTTCATCAGTTAGTTTAAATCTAAGGTAAGCTTCAACAGAAGGGTGAATAGCGCCAGCAAATAGATCTGGATTGGCAATGATGATTTCATCAGCACCAACATTGACTGTTTCTACTGCACATTTAGGACAAGGAGATAGACTGGTTAGTTGTCTAATATGCAATCCAGTATATTGAGAGTTTAGATCAGCTTCTGTAGATTCAGTTACCATGATGTCTCCTTGCTTTGCTAGGCTGTCGAGGATAATAGGCATGGATTGATGGACAGAGTCGGGTCTTGGGCTCCAAATTTTTCTCCAGAGACTAATTGTTTCGGATTCTGCATGAGCCCTAGAATCAAATGTTATCCAGTTTCGACCAAAAATTGTAATGGTAGGGGGGTTATTAAATTCATGAGGTAGAGTGATTGGTTGGCCTAATCTATTTTTAAATTTAGATTTAGAGACCATGGCTGATTCGGGCAAGATAACTTGAAGAGCAGCAGCTATTCCATAATTTCCTGCATATCGAGTTTCGATGGCAATGGGTAAAATATGCCCAAAGGCCCATTCAAAAGATCCGGGCTCTCTATTTTGAAGATCGAGAATATCAGGCGTAGCTGAGTTAAAAATATCTACTAGTTGTTTTTGTCCTGCGTATGGAGGTGCCTCAGGCTGTGGGGAATTTAACCTTTTTTCTAAGAAGTCAAATCTTTCTTGACTTAACTGAGCGTGGTTCAGTTCTGGGAACATTTACGTTCTTTCCGGGCAGGGGGTGTATAGAGGGAATTATATTTCTTTAATTAGATTAGTCAAGAGTTTGACCATTTTGGGGGCAGCTTTTTTGGATTCGTCTAATACTTCTTGGTGATCATGGACTACAAAGGCTAGGTTAGTTACAAAGGCAATGCTAAGACATTTAATTCCTAACCAGTTAGCCATGGTTATTTCTGGCACAGTGCTCATGCCAACAATGTCAGCGCCTAAGAAATGTAAAGCCATTTTGTCAGCTGGGGTTTCGTAGTTTGGGCCAGGGTAGTAGACATAAACGCCTTTTTGCATAGGAAGTTTCATCTCAGTCATGATTTTTTGAGCTTTATTTGAAAGTTTTTTAGAGTAGACATCTGACATGTTTTGGAATTGAGCGCCTTTAAGTGGACTTTGGCAAAAGAGGGTAATAAGGTCGGTAACTAGAGTAAAGTCGCCCACTTTGTATTTAGGGTTTAAGCCACCACAGGCGCAGGTGGTTATTAGGTTTTTAATGCCTAGTTTTTTGAATAATCGGATGGGTTCAGTGGCTTCGTAAGAGGTATGGCCTTCATAAACATGGAATCTGCCGGCCATGATGAGAACTGGTTTTTTAGCGAGTAAGCCGTAAACGAGTTGGCCTTTGTGGCCAGGAACAGTTGATTTAGCCTGAAAAAGGTCCTCGTAACCCCAAGTTTTGACGATTTTGACTTTACTAATGACTTTGTTCCAGCCAGATCCAAGGATTAGGGCGGTTTTGGGCGGGTTTTTCTTAAGAGTAGTCTTGATTTGTGTTATAGGCCTATTTGTCATATAATCTATTGATTTTAACATAATTATGTCAAATTTTGCAGAGAGAATACCAGAATCAATAGATGTATTTAAGAGGTTCATTAGGCCTGAAAAAGCAGAATTTTTATTGCTAAGAGGTTCTCAACCACAGGGAATATTTGGAGAGTTATATACAACTGGAATGAAATGGGCACTGGCTGGGGATGTGATGCGTAGAGAAAGTGTTAGAACCAGACCAGAAGCAGATATTTTTAGCAGAGAAAGATGGCAGGAGTCTGGTCAGCAGGCGAGAATATATGCTGAAGAAAGTATTCAGTTTTACTCAGAAGCAGCTATAGCAGATCGGGCTGGAAATGGGTATTTATTAAGTTTATTGGCCAGACTAGATGGTGAGAATGATAGTGAGTATGGTTTTAGATTGCATTTAATAAGAGAAGATCCAGAATATTCTGACCATGGGGTGCCTCATGAAAGAAGGTTCGAGCGAATCATGGAGATGCTTTTGTTTAATGTACCAGAATTAAGACATGGTTCAACAGCTATCACTAAGTTTTTGAGGTCTTTATATGTTAATATCAGCATGCATGATTCACCTCAAATTATTCGGGAGAGACAAAACAGGGATTTTAGAAATGAGATTGCGGCTGGTTTGGTAAAGGAGCTTGATGTAAAGCGATTACATGGAGTGGAAGCAACTTTAATGATGTTGGTAACTATTGAGAATTATGTGACGGAAGGTTTAGTAACCAGAGAAGAGGCGACTAGAATTATGGCTATTGCAGCAGTGATAGCTTCGGTTCATGAAGAGCCTGAGTTATTTGCCAAAAGATGTCAAGCGACTATGGCAGCTGATCAATTTAAGTCAAGCAAGGATTTACTTAAAGCTTGGGATAATGGAGATGTCAACTGGCTTTCTATGTCTGGTTATGATTATTGTCGTTTGCTTAAGGCTGGCAAAAAGGAAATTGGTAGAGGAGTAGAGTCTGAATTTGGAATGGATGGAAGTTTTGAAGATGAAAAATGGGAAGAGTTAGTAGGATTAAAAGAGGATCGAAGAACAATTAGAGAGTTAATTGGTTTAGATGATAGTTCTGTTTCTATTTCAGAAGCTCAGTTAATATCTGCTGCTGAAGTGTTTATTTTGTCAGATTTAATAGACATGTTGTATCCACCTAAGGAATCGATATTTAAGAAGTTTTTATCTCAGTATTCAAGAAAAAGGAATTTTTATGAAGTGTCAATGTCTGAAGATTTGATAGAGATGGTTATGTATGGTCCAGGAAATGTAAAAGGATTTGATTGTGATGTGAGAAGAACTTTATGGGAGAACTATCAGGCTTTACATTTGTTAAGAACGAGATTTGGTATAGGCCAGTATAAATTTATTGATGATTTTGTTTTCAAAGCAGTGAAGGGTAGCGTTTATGGATTTTACAAGGCTGGTATGGAGTTAATGCAGGAAAAGCATGTAGAGATGGAAAGAGGAATAACAAGGGGAGGAATTATAGACCGAATTTATGGAGAAAGAATGGGGAAAATGGATGATAAAATGATCAAAAGGAGATATAGAGCTAGTGATATGACTATCAATCACGTTGCTTTACTATTAGATAGATGGGAGATGAGAGTAGCATTGCAAAGTAAACCAGCTGGCTGGAAAGAATATGAGAGAAATGAGGTGGAGAATTTTCAAAGAGTGATGTTTCAGTTTATTAATATGTTTGGGATAACTGCTGCAGAAAGAGAGGATTTTGAGGTAAGGTGGAGAAGAGGAGAAAGATTAGTTGATGGCCCTTATGATAGTTATGATATTACTATAAAACCTGAAGGGCCAAAACCAAAGTTATTAGTGCCAGCCTTAGACAGAGTTAACCAGTTAAGAGAATTTGTTCATATTAGACAGATAGAATCTTTAATAAATCAGGCAAGAGATTTGAATTTAACCATTTGATTATTTATAATAGTTGTAATGGTGTAATTCTTCGAAAAACCAGTGAAAAGAGATTTAAGGTTTGGTTTTGATTTTCCGGTATACTATTAAATAAATGTTGTGAAAGGAATATATATGGATAAGCAAGTGAGAACAATTATTAGAAACGAGAAAAAAAGACAGAAGAATCAGTTACATCTGATTCCGTCAGAAAACTACTGCACTGCAGAAGTCAGGCGAGCGGTGGGCACGATCATGATGAACAAGTATGCAGAAGGTCAGGCGGGGAGAAGATATTATCAAGGTAATCAGTATGTGGATGAAGTGGAGTTTTTAGCTCGAGATAGGGCTAAGAAATTATTTGGCGTTGAGCACGTTAATGTGCAACCTTATTCTGGCTCACCAGCAAATTCTGCAGCTCAGTTTGCCATGTTAAAAAATGGTGAAACCATTATGGGTTTGGCTTTAGCAAGTGGTGGGCACTTAACTCATGGGCATCCAAAGATTACTTTTTCAGGTCGATTTTTTAAGTCGGTTCAGTATTCTGTAGGTAAAGATGGTTGGCTTGATTACAAAGAAATTGAAAAGCTGGCAACAAAAGTTAAGCCTAAGTTAATCATTGCCGGGACAACGGCTTATCCAAGAATTTTAGACTGGAAAAAGTTTAGAGAAATTGCAGATAAAGTAGGGGCTTATCTTATGGCAGATATTGCCCATATTGCTGGATTGGTAGCGGCTGGATCGCATCCGTCGCCTGCGCCTTTTGTAGATGTAATTACTACTACAACTCACAAGACTCTGCGTGGTCCTAGAGGGGCGATGATCATGGTGACTAAAAGAGGAGCTAAGAAAGATAAAGATTTAGCTTCAAAGATAGATAGGGCGGTTTTTCCGGCTCTTCAAGGTGGTCCGCACATGCATACTATTAGTGGTATTGCGGTGGCTTTAAAAGAAGCTAGTTCATTGGAGTTTAAAAAGTATGGAGCTCAGATTGTTAAAAATGCTGGGGTGCTGGCTGATAGATTAATGGAGCATGGTTTTGAGCTGGTATCTGGAGGAACAGATAACCATTTGATGTTGGTAGATTTACGAAATAAAGGAGTTTCAGGTTGGGTGGTAGCTTGGGCTTTGGATTATGCTGGGATAATCTTAAATTATAACTCAGTGCCGTTTGATACTAAACCACCATTTTATCCATCTGGAATTAGACTGGGAACACCGATCTTGACTACTAGAGGAATGAAGGAAAAAGAAATGGTCAAGGTGGCGGACTGGATTAATCAGGTAGTAGAGTATGTCAAATATGAGAAGTTGCCTGAGGATAAAAAGAAACGGACTAAGTTTTCTAAAGAGTTTAGAAAAAGGATAGCTAAAGATAAGTATTTAGCTAAAGTTAAAAAAGACGTAGCTCTGTTTTCAAGAAAATATGCAATATGATTATTAATGGTCAAGCTTTGGCTTTAAAAAAAGAAGAAAAGTTAAAGCTTGAGGTAGATAAGCTTAGTGATAAGGGAATTAAGCTGAAGCTGGCAGTGATTGTTTTTAGTGATGATCAGGCTGGTTTACTTTATTCTCGATTAAAACAAGATGCTTGTAAGAGAGTGGGGATTGGGTTTGAAAAGTATGTGGTGGATTTTAAAGAAGATCTGGGTGAGTTGATTAATCGGTTAAACCAGGATGAGTTAGTTACCGGCATAATGATCCAGCACCCAGGAATTAAATGGGGAAAAAGGCAAGGAATGAGCAGGAAAGAGTTTAAGGCCTGGTGGAAAGATTTAGTAGAAAAGATAGATAAGAAAAAAGATGTAGATGGGTTAAGAAAGAATTCAAATTTTGAACTAGCTACAATTAAGGCAGTAATGGAGTTAATTAACAAAAACATTTCATCCCGGGATGGAATGTTAATAGTGGTGGGAGCAAAAGGGTTCGTGGGTAAGAGGTTGGTGAGCAGATTAAAGAAGGAAGGGTATATGGTTAAGGGTTTAGATATGGGTGATGATTTAGATAAAGAATGTAAAAAAGCCTATGTTTTGATCTCGGCTACTGGGAAGAATAATTTGATTAAAGCCAGAATGGTTAAAAAAGGGGCAGTAGTTATAGATTTAGGTTGGCCAAAAGGAGATGTAGAGTTTGAAAAAGTGAGTCAAAAGGCAAGTCTGATTACGCCTGTGCCTGGGGGAGTGGGTCCTTTAACAGTGGTAAGTTTACTTGAAAATTTAGTAAGTGTTGGTTATACTATCAATTGAAGTACGCACACTAGTTAACTTCCCTGATTATTTGACTAGTGGAGGTAAAAGGGAGGCCTTTTTTTATGGCAAAAAAACCCAAGAAAGAAACTGCTAAGAAAACTACCAAAAAAGTAGTTAAAAAAGCAGCTAAGAAAAAACCAGTTAGCAAAAAGCCGGTTAAGAAATCGGCAAAGTTTGTGATTGATCTTAAAGAACTGCTTGAAGCTGGTTGTCATTTTGGTCATCAGGCTAGGCGTTGGAATCCCAAAATGGATCAATATATTTATGTAAAAAGAGAGGGAGTGCATATTTTTGATCTAGGTATCACTGCAAAATGTTTGGTTGAGGCAATGGAGTTTGTTAGAAATTTGGTTAAAGAGGGAAAGGAAATGGTTTTTGTTGGTTCTAAACGACAAGCTTCATCTATTATCAAAGAAGAAGCAGAAAAATGTGGAGCCCCTTTTGTGAGTATTCGTTGGCTAGGTGGCACAATTACTAATTGGGAACAGATTAAAAAAAGTATTGATAAACTTAATGATTTTGAGAAAAAGAAAGAAGCTGGAGATTTTAAGAAATACACAAAAAAAGAAAATATATTAATAGATAGAGAAATTGCTAGACTGACCAGATTTTTAGGAGGTTTAAGAAAATTAACCAAGATACCTGAAGCTGTTTTTGTAGTTGATGTTAAAAAAGAACATGCTGTTATTAAAGAAGCTAACATGAAAGGAGTGACTGTAATTGGGATGGTAGACACTAATGCTGATCCAGAAGGAGTTGATTACGTGATTCCGGCTAATGATGATGCTGTTAGTAGTGTTAAGTTCGTGGTTTCAAAAATGGCAGAAGCAGTTAGTGCAGGTAAAGGAGTAAAAAATGACTAAAGTAACCGCTAAACAAATTAAAGTTTTAAGAGATAAAACTGGAGCCGGGATGATGGAGGTAAAAAGAGCCTTAGAGGAAGCAAAGGGAAATGAAAAAAAAGCCAAAGAAGTATTAAGAAAAAAAGGTTTAGAAAAACTTAAGAAAAGAGCTGGAAAATCTACTAACGAGGGGCAAGTTTATGCATATGTACATGCAGGAGGTAGAGTGGGAGCAATAGTCAAAGTGGTTTGCGAGACAGACTTTGTGGCTCGAGGAAAAGAGTTTACAAGTCTTTGTAAAGATCTTTCTATGCAAGTTGCTAGCATGGAGCCTAAAAACGTTAAGGAATTACTTTCACAAACTTATATTAGAGATTCTAGTAAGAAAGTTTCTGATTTAATTAAGGATGTGGCAGTAAAGGTTAAAGAAAAAGTAGAAGTTACAGAATTTGCCCGAATAAGTCTTTAATTTACTAAATAAAATGTGATAAGCTGAGGTCATGGACGAAAGCATGTTTAGTAAAGGAACTCAAAAAATGGATGAGGTGGTGAAGTTGGTGAGTGAGGACTTGATGAATATTCAGACTGGTAGAGCTAAACCGGCTTTGGTGGAGGCAGTTAAGGTTGAGGCTTATGAAGGGTCGTTTATGGAGGTTAAGGAGTTAGCTTCGATTACGGCTCCTGATCCAAATAGTATTCTGATAAAACCTTGGGATCCAACGGTGGTTAAAGCGATTGAAAAAGCTCTTCTTAAATCTGATCTTAAACTTCAGCCGATTGTGTCTGATGGTCAAGTTAGAATTAAGATTCCAAGCTTAACTGAAGAGAGAAGGCAAGAGTTGGTCAAGGTGATCAAGCATAAGGTGGAAGCTGGCAAAGCCATGCTTAGGCAGGTGAGGCAGGAAATGAAAAAAGATATTGATAAGAAGAAAGATGATGAGGGAATAAGCGAAGATGATGTTCATCATATGTATGATGAGTTACAAAAAATTGTGGATGATTACAATAAGAAGTTAGATGAGATGGAAGGCAATAAAGAGAAAGAGTTGATGAGTTTGTGATGGGATCTGTAATTACTTTTATTATTATTTTGTCAGTTTTAATTTTGGTTCATGAGTTGGGTCATTTTGTGGTGGCTAGAAAGAATAAGATAAAGATTGAAGAGTTTGGATTTGGGTATCCGCCAAGAATCTGGGGCAAGAAAATCGGAGAGACGATTTTTAGCATAAATTGGCTGCCGTTTGGAGGATTTGTGAGGATGTTGGGTGAAGATAGTGATCAGCAAGTTAAGAATAAAAAGGATTTAAATAAAGCTTTTTTTATGAAAAAGAAAAGAGTCAGGATAGCAGTTTTAATGGCAGGAGTGTTGATGAATTTTTTATTAGGAGTAGTTTTGTTTGGAGTGGTTTATACCAAGCTTGGGATTCCAGAGCCAGTTAATTATGTGGTGGTAACTGGAGTGGTTGAGGAATCACCGGCTGACAAGGCAGGAATTAAAGCTGAGGATAAGATTTTAGCGGTTGAAGGACTAGAGTGGCCAGAAGAAAAAAAGAAATCTTTGAGCTCGTTTGTTGAGTTTGTTAATCAGCGAAAAGGTGAAGAATTGCTATTTACTTTAGATGGTGGTGATGAGAAAAGAGTGACTCCTAGATTGGATGAAGAGATACCAGAGGGACAAGGAGCTTTGGGAGTAGCGATTACTAATGTTGATTTTGTGCTGTATCCAGTTTGGCAAAGGCCTTTTAGGGGTATGTGGGTAGGGGTGGTTGAGGCTTTGGCTTGGGGAGAAGAGATAATTATTTCTTTGGGTAAGACTTTTTATGGATTGTTCCAGGGAGATGTACCAAAAGACGTGGCTGG
The DNA here is from genome assembly GCA_964630755.1 of uncultured Pseudomonadales bacterium. Taxonomy (GTDB): domain Bacteria; phylum Patescibacteriota; class Microgenomatia; order UBA1400; family CG1-02-47-37; genus CAZVYS01. The sequence goes on from CAZVYS010000007.1 coordinate 12,953, forward strand.
GCCGGTAGGGATTTACGAGATTTCAAAAGGAGTTTCAAAGGAAGGTTTTCTGGCCATTTTGCAGTTTGTAGCTATATTATCGATTAATTTATCAATACTGAATTTATTGCCTTTGCCAGCTTTAGATGGTGGTAGATTGATGTTTGTTGGCTTTGAGGCGATAACTAGAAAAAGAGTTAATCCAAAAATAGAGCAGTTGATTCATTTGGTGGGAATATTGTTGCTGATTAGTTTGATGGTGCTAGTGACGGTTAATGATGTCAAGCGGTTAGTTAATTAAGATTATTTAGGATAGTCGAATTGTTTATCCCATTGATTGGTTTCGTTTACTACAATTTTTCTGGTTTGAGAAGGAGTTTTTTTTGTTAATTTGCCGAACTTCATTTGATAGAATTGTTCAGCAAAAGAAAAAATAAATAGAGGAATATGTGAGGCTATGATAGTAGTAGCGTTAGTTTTTTCCTGAAGTTGTTTGATGATTTTGGCTGTCTTGACTTGAAAAGAGAAGTCTCCAGCTGTAAGAATTTCATCAATAATAAGAATGTCGCAGGGGTTAATAGCAGCAATTGAAAAAGCCAATCTGAATTTCATTCCAGCTGAATAAGTATAAAATGGATAGTTGATAAATTTTTTTGATTCTGACAAGCTAACGATTTTTTGATAATTGTTTTTAACTTGTTTTCTAGTCATGCCGGTTAGTTGAGCATTGATAAAAATGTTTTCTTTGCCTGTTAAATCGGGTAAAAAGCCTGCTGTTAGATCCATAAGAGAAATGATTTTTCCCTTAATAGATAATTGACCACTAGTAGGTTGAGTGATTTTACTAATGATTCTTAATAAAGTGGTTTTTCCTGAACCATTAGGTCCAAAGATACCAATCCGTGAACCTTTATTAATTTTTAGATTGACATTTTTAATTGCCCAAATAGTTTGAGAATTACCTAATTGGTATTTTTTACTAATATTTTTTAGCTTAATTGGTTGATTATAGTTGGTCGATAAAGTAGGGTTTGAGTTTTTTGAAAACATAAAATCCTAAAATGATGATTAATAAACTAATAATTAAATTACTAAAAAGAAGAGAAAAAGGGAGGGGAGATTTTAGATTTAAACTAGCGTTAAGCAGAATAATAATGCTGGTAAGGGGGTTTATGTAAAAAAGTTTTTTAATTATGGGCGGAGCTATATTTATTTGATAAAGAATAGGGCTTAAGTATAAAAGAATGGTGGTAATTACTCGTGTAATATAGATTAAATCTCTTATCCAAACTGTACAAGCGGAAATGAGTAAGCTGAGGCCAAGATTGATGCCAATTAGCCAAATAATGGTAGGAATAATAAGAAAAAGATTGTTGAGATTAAGGGGTAGTTTGATAATAAAAGCCAAGATAATGACTAAACACAGATTAATTAGAAATGAGATTAGATTGGCTCCAACAATAGCTGCAGGGAGAATTTCTTTATTCAAGTTGGGCTTGGTCAAAAGCTGACGTTTTTGAAGAATAACAGCAGATGTTTGATTTAGGGTCTGGGAAAAAAAGTTGTAAGGCAGTAATCCAGTAATAAGATAAAAGAAGTAATTATTTGTAGATGGTTTTGTAAGAAAATAAAATATAAAGCCAATGGTTGTTAGCTGAATTAATGGGTTAAGTAAAGTCCAGATGAATCCTAGCCAAGTACGTTTAAAGCGAGTTTTTAATTCAGCATTAGTTAAGGTGTATAGCATGTCAAAATGAAACCTAAAGATTTTAATCACAATCATAAATATTTATTAATAACTTGCCAAAATAATTGAGTGTTTATTTGAGTAGCAACCTTGATAGTAATTGAAGGAGATAATGAAAGACTAGGTTTTTTAATAGGAAAGATAAAACCTGGATGCCTAATCACTTCATCAAGAGAGAGATGGATTTTTTCAAATGACAAAATTTGATTATTAATAAGATGGGTTATGGCAATGACATCATGGAGAGGCCCACCTTGATAAAAGTTTTTTTTAAGGGGATTTTTTTGATAATCAACAAAAAACTTCTTTTTTTTAAGATAGTAGTTAGAGTAGGGCAAAAAGAATTGTTTTATTAGTTTTTTATTCATTAGTTTGTTTAATCGTGCTAAGCTAAGTTGAACTGTTTCAGTAATATTTAATGGAATAAGGTGTAAGTTTTGATGACTTTTTAGAACTGACAAAGTAGATTTAGGATCCCAAAAAAAATTGGCTTCGGATAGAGCAGTGGTATTGCCAGGGAAAAATAAGCAGCCACCAACTAAGTAAATAGCTTTAAATTGATGTTTGTTAAACTTAATAAGTTTAGCTAGATTTGTAAGAGGTCCAAGACCGACATAGATAGTTTGTTGGGAGTTAGATAGGTTTTTGATTTCTGAATAAAAGAGGAATTTCTGAATAAAAGAGGAATAAAAATTACTAGTATTATTTTTTGATATAAAGGCAGATCCATGGATATTTTTTGGCTTGAAAGGCATTTTGGATATTGGTTTAGATGAACCTTTTATAATTAAAGAAGAGATATCAGAATTGATTAGATGAGTCAGATAATTAAGTCTTTGATGAGATTGTTCAAGGTAGTAGTTACCATAAGAACTAAATATTTTTTTTATGTTGAACTGACCTGACTTGATAGTTAACATTAAGGCAAGTAAGTCATCAGCGCCAGCATCAGTGTCGATAATCAGATTAGAATTTACCATGTTGGTTTTGAGGTGCAGTTAGAATAACTTGAGCTTTTTGTCTAAGGTTGGAAATGTTAGTTGATCCTTGATACCAAAAGGATCTTTTTAAGCTAGAAATTAATTGTTTAATGTAAGGATCGACATCGCCTTTGAAAGGAATAAGTTTGTCAATGCCTTCTTCTAATAGATGAGGCGGTTGTGATTTTTGTATAAACTTATTTAACAGGTATTTTAAGGTTGAGAAATTTTGTTGGAATTTAGGTTGAGGTTGAAAGACAAAGCTTTGGGATTCTTGAGTGCACATACCACTAGAGAGTTTATATTTCCTTCCGTTTTGGTTAATGATTTTCCCTGGGCTTTGGTTGAAACCAGCCAGTAAACCACCGATCATAACTGTTGAAGCTCCAAAAACTAAGGCTTTAGCAATATCACCGGATTGTTTAATACCGGTGTCTGAGATAATTGGTACTTGGTGTTTTTTGGCAATTTGATAACAATCATTTAAAGCGCTTAGTTGAGGTCTGCCAACTCCAGTTACTGATCTGGTGGTGCAGTGTGATCCGCCACCAACACCTATCTTTAGACTGTCGGCACCGGCTAAAATCAGGTCTTTGGCGGCCTTAGATGTAACTATTAAAGAAGCACAGATTTGAATTTGAGGATGTTTATCTTTTAGTTTTTTAATAAAGTTTATGGTTTGAAGATTGTGGGCGTGGGCAGTTTCAATGCAAATTAAGTCGGCTCCGACTTTAAGTAAATTATGAGCATGAGTTAAGCCAGTTTGATTAAGATTAATGATTGTGCCAGCCACTTTGATTTTTTGTTGGTGAACATGACTAACTTGAGATAGTTGTTGGTTAAAGTTTTGAAAAGGATGAATAAAGCCCATACCGCCAGCTTTGCCAAGAGCAATGGCCATATTGACTTCGGTTACGTTAGGCATGGGAGATGAAAGCAGAGGAATATCAAGAGTGATGTTTTTTGATACCTTGGTCTTAAGGTCTATTTTATGATCATCACCGATGTTATATTTAGATTTTTGAGGTAGCAAGAGTACTTGGTTAAAACTAATTTCTGGAGAAGATAGAGAAAACTTCATTGTGTTATGTAGATATTCATTTTAAAATAGTGTAACAAATTAGATTTATATATGAAAAGAGTAGTTTTAATAACTGGAGCTAGTCAAGGCATAGGGGCAGCTATGTCAAAAAGGTTTGGTAGTCGGGGAGATAGAGTGGTTGCTAATTATTTTCATTCTAGAGATCGAGCTAAAAAAATAGTTGATAGCTTAGAAGAAGCTATGATGATTAAAGCAGATGTAGCTAATAGAAACTCTGTTAATAAAATGGTAAAAAAGATTTTTAATAAATGGGGTAAGATTGATGTGTTGATTAATAATGCCGGTAAAGTATTTGAGCCAGCTGGTTGGGAAAAAGTGAGTCAAAAAAGTTTTATTAAAACAATAGAAACAAACTTAGCAGGAGTTTTTAATTGCTTGAGAGAGGTTGGTTTGGTGATGCTAAAACAAAAACATGGGAAGATAATTAATATTGCTTCTACAGCTGGAATTCAAGGAGTAGTTCAAGCGCCAGCTTATGGAGCAGCAAAAGCCGGCGTGATTAATTTAACTAAAGCTTTTGCAAAAGAATTGGCTCCCAATGTTTTAGTAAATGCAATTTCACCAGGGTTTGTATTAACTGATTGGCATAAAAAGAAAGACCAGGAGTTGTTAAAAAAAATCAAAGAACAAATTCCTTTAAAAAGAATGGCTCGCATTAAAGAAGTAGTTGATTTAACAGTGTATTTAAGTTCAAGCCAGTCTGGGTACATAACAGGCCAAAATTTAGTGATAGATGGAGGATTAAGCTTGGATTAAGAGGATGAATTTAGCACCTAATATACTATTAACTAATTTTTGTAATGCAAAGTGTAGTTATTGTTTTGCTAGAGATGAAATGAGTAAGGATATAGCTGGAGAGATGGAGTTTAAAAAATTTCTTAAGCTGGTTACTTTTTTGAAAAAGAATAAGATTAGATCTTTAAGATTAATGGGGGGAGAACCAACCTTGCATAGTCAGTTTGAAAAAGTAATTAAAGTTGGGATAAAGGAGTTTGAAGAAGTTGTCGTTTTTACTAACGGATTGATGCCACCAAGGAGCAAGCAGATATTATTGAGTGAATCGCAAAAGTTAATATTTAATTTTAATTTGGATACCACAGAGTTATTATCTTCTAATGAACTTAAGAAAAGGGTAATGCAAACAGTGATAGACTTTCTTGATATATCAAAGGTAAGTGTTGGGTTAACAGTTAGTAGTTTTAGCAGAGATTATTCAGAGATTTTTACTGGATTTAAAAAAAATCAAATGAAAAGAATGGGCGTAAGAATGGGATATGCAAAAACTATAGTTGGCAGGAAGCCAATATTTATATATAAAGATCAGAAGAAGTTGGGCAAGAAAATGATTGAAGTGGTGAATCAATTGATCGGGTTAGGATTTAAGGATATTTATGTTGATTGTGGAATGGAAAAAAGTATGTTTAGCCAGCAAGATTTATCTTGGTTTATAAAAAAAGTTAAATTGAATGATTGGGGTTGTAGGGGAAAGTGGAGTTCTTTTGATGTGGCAACTGATTTGACAGTTTTTCCTTGTTTTCCTCATTATCAAACCAATAGATATAAGTTAGATAAATTTAAAACCCTAGAGGAATTGTCTAAGAAAGTTAACCAGAAAAAATCTTGTTATAAATAAGTATAAAAAGCTTCAGGAGTGAACTTTATAACTTGAGGGAAGATAAGATTAATTTGAGAAGAATATTCCTTGGCTGCTAGAATTTTTCGTTTAGTTTTTTTTGGCTTTAGCTTTAAGCACATTTTCGGTTTTAATTGATTAAGTTGTTTTTTGCCTAATCTTTGATTGATATATGGTTGGTCAACCCAAAAGTAAGTCTTTTGATTAAATCGCTTAATTAATAAATTAATTAAGCGATGATCTAAGTGACGGCCAATGGCCAGGGGAGCGTATAGGATGTCGTTTGGCTGAATGATTTTTTTGATTTGAAGATAAAGCTTGAGAATCAAGCAGTAGTCTTTAATAAAGATAGGAGATGAAAAAAGTTGTTTAAGATTAATTTGGTGGCGAAAGAGGGCATCAGTAAAATTTAAGTGTTTAAAATTAGCTTTTAAGAGCTTAAGGGCTTTTTTATCTTCTTTAATTCTTTGAGATTGAAATTGAATTAATGATTTATAGCCACAATCATTAATAAACTTTTTAGCAGTTAAAGATAGTGATTTTTTAGTAACAAATTTACTGAAAAGAGTAATGACGGTTACTGAGTGATTTTGTTTGGTTAAGTGAGCAATTAAGTCTCCAGCTGAAAAAACAGCGTCATCTAAGTGTGGAGAGAAAAAGAGGTGACGCATAATGTTATTATAGCTTAATGCATGTTTGTTTTATTTATCCATTTAATCCACAAAATTCAGATGGATTTGGAATCAGAACCTTTTTAAGCCATTATTTGATGGCATTATCTGAAAATGGTATTAATATTAGCTTGATTTATCCTAAAAGCCAGAAGATTGGTAACAATAATAAAAAAATAGTTGAGTTTCAGGCGAAAGACAATCAGGATATTCTTCGAATAATAAAGTTGATTGATGGAAAGAAAAGAATTGATTTAATAGAGCTGGCTGATTTTAGTGGTTGGGGTAATAAGGTTTTAAAACAGGTGCGAATACCAGTAGTTTTAAGAAGTCATTCGCCGTCTTTTTTAATTGATGAGCTATGTCCACATAAGAAGCCGATATTTAGCTGGAATGAGAGAAGGCTGGAGAAAAAAAAGTTTAAGCTTGCTAGAGAGATTATATTTCCAAATAAAAAATTAAGAGAGATGATTAAAAAAGAAGTTGAATTATCAGCATTAATTAAGATTTTACCTTATGGTTTTTTTAAATCTAAACAGGGTTTGAAAAAAAAGACTTTATCAGTACAGAGCAGGTATTTAAAAGCTATTTATGTAGGCAGGCTTGAAGAGTTAAAAAATATTGAGACTTTAGTAAAAGCAGTTATTTATGCAAATGAAGATTTAGGTGAAAGAGTGCATTTGACTTTGGTTGGTCCTGATACTAGCTATAGAGGTTTTAAAGGTTACCAGGATTATATAAAGAGGAAATTAATAAAACAAAGAATATCCTGGTTTCGGTTTACCGGCATGATGAATTATCAGTCAGTAGCCAGGTTGTATCAAAAGCATGATGTTCTAGTAATGCCTTCAAAGCACGAGGCGTTAGGCTTTGTTGTTATTGAAGCAATGTCTTATGGATTACCAGTGATTGTTAGTAAAGCTGGAATGGGAGAAGGTTTGGTTGACAATGGTAAAACTGGCTTGATATATTGGCCTGTTGAAAGCAAAAAAGCATTAGCAGGAAAGTTGGCTTTATTATGTCGACAACCAAGCTTAATTAGAAAATATGGTTTGGCTGGGAAAAAGAAGATTGAATCGGACTTAAGACAAAAAAAGATTTTGGCCAAGAATATTAATTATTATCAAGAGATAATAGAAAGATATTAAGTTAGAGTAATGAGAGTTTTGTTTGTTTTATCGTTTTTAAGAGCTGCTTCTTGGCAAATGTATTACAGTGAAGGTATTGCAAGTTTGTCAGCAGTATTAAAGAAGAATGGTTACCAGACAGATTTATTTTTAGTTGAGGATTTAAAAGATGTTGAACTTTTAGATAAGCATATTAAAGATACAAATCCACAGATAGTTGCTTTTAGTGTTACTTCTGTTCAGTATCCAGGAATTGAGTGGATTACTAAACATCTAAAGAAAAAGTTTAAAGATCTATTTATTATAGCCGGGGGAGTGCATTGTTCTTTAGGGCCTCATTTGGTGATTAAAAACAAGGCTATTGACGCAGTTTGCATTGGAGAAGGCGAGACAGCTTTATTAAATTTAGTTGAGAAGATGAAGAATGGAAAGAGTATAAAGAAAATTGACAATTTATGGATTAGGGACAATGGGCGAGTAATTAGAAACAAAATACTAGAACCTCATGATATTAATCAATTACCTTCACCAGATAAAGATATTTTTCATCAGAGTAGTTTGGGATACTATATGGGTCCGATTTGGTTAAAAAAAGGCTTAAAGGGAGGCACTTTTTTAATGAGTAGAGGCTGTGTGTTTAACTGTAGTTATTGTGCCAGTCCGGCTCTAAATCAGAAATTTGATAATAAATATTATCGTTTAATGGATCCGAAAAAAGGAATTGAGCAGATTAAAGCTGCAGTAAAAAAATTTAATTATGATTATTTAATTTTTGTTGATGATACTTTTACGATTAACAAAATTTGGGTAAAGGATTTTTTAAAACTATATCAAAAAGAAGTTGGCTTGCCATTTAATGTACAAACTAGAATTAACACCTATGATTATGAGTTGATGAAGCTTATTAAAAAAGCTGGGGGCTATATGGTAGTGGTTGGAGTAGAGTCAGGTGACGAGAAGGTGAGGGAGCTAGTTTTAAATCGAAGGATGACTGATGAACAGATTAAAAAAGGAATTAAATGGATTAAGAAGGCAAAAATGAAAGTAGGTACGTATAACATGATGGGTTTACCAACAGAAACTATAGAGGATTTTAAGAAGACACTTTTTTTAAACGTGGAGATTGAGAGTGATTTTCCATATATTTTTATTTTTTATCCATATGAAAATACTAAGATATACAGAATGTGTCAGGAAAAAGGTTGGCTATTAAAAGATTTACCTAAAGATTTTGTAGCTAGAGAAGATACACCCTTAAACTTGCCTAGCTTTAAAAGGGAAGACATTTTATATTATCACAAGAATTTTTATTCACTAGCTGAAAGACTAAGAAAGTTAAAACAAATGGGCAAACCTAGGTGTGAATGGGATAAAGATTGGTGGTTTCGAATTGGGTTTTCTCCGCCTTCTAGTAAATTTTACAAAATAACCAGTAAACTATGGCGAATCAGAAATTTAGGGGAGTAGTTGGCTGAGCTTCTTGATTCCTTTTGAAATTTGATTTTTAGGAATTTGAGCAATTGATAGACGAAAGGTATTAAAACTGCGAATAGGTTGATAAGCAAAAACATAACCAGGTAAAAAAGAAACATGATTTTGGATAGCTGTTTGAAAAAACTTTTTGGAGTTAAAAGATTTTGGTCCCTTGACCCAAATAAAAAAACCACCTAAAGGGGCATTCCATGAATAATTAGAAGGAAAATATTGATCAAGGTTTTTTAGTAGCAAAGTCATTTTGGATCGGTAAATAGCATTAATTTTTTTTAAGTGAAATGAGTATTTTTTAGGTTGATTAAGAATTTGATTAACTGTTATTTGAGTAATCGGAGGAGAAAAAAGATCAGTAGCTTTTTTCGATGCTAGTAATGAAGAATAAAATTTTTGAGGAGTATTGATCCAACCTAAACGTAAGCCTGACCCAAGAGTTTTAGAAACAGTATGAATAGATAGAGTAGAAGGGTAAAGAAATTTGAGTGAAGGAGGAAGGTTTGTTTGGTTGTAGTTGATAGGTCGATAAGCTTGATCTTCGACTAGGATAATGGAGTGTTTTTTAACTAACTTGATAAGTTCTTGGCGCATAGGAAGGCTTAATGTTTCTCCGATAGGATTTGAAAAGTCAGGGTTAAGATAAATTAGTTTTGGCTTAAATTTAGTTAGTTGGTTTTTGATAGAATTAAAACTTAACTGATTTAAAGGTTTTGAAAATGTATGAAGTTTTAAGAATTTTTTTTTAATTAAGGTTTCTAAGCCTAGATAGTTATAGTTTTCAATTAAGATTGGGTCACTAGTTTTAAGAAGAGCATTAAAAACAAGGGAAAGAGATTGTTGAGCGCCTTGAGTGACTATGAATTGATTGGCTTGATGATTAGATTGAGATTTTAATGTGGAGATTAAATCTGGCAGACCTTGAGGAGGAGAGTAAGTTAAAAGTTTAGTAAAAAGCTTTCTTTTATTAAGTAGTTGTTTAAGAGCTTGTTTGATCAGTTTGTTTGAATGAGCAATGGCTTTCTGATCTGGAGTGGCAAAGGAAAAAGGAATTGTTTTAGGAGTGATGCTAGAGGTGTAGTAATCCCAAAGTTGTGTTTTTGATTTCATATAATGATGTTAACATATAAAGGAGAAATTAAATAAAATCAAATGAAAAAAAATGTATTAATTGTTAATTGGGGAATAGAGACGGCTTTTTTCCCATTAAGTGAGTTAGTAAAACTGAAGAAATATGACGTGTACCTTGCCTGTACAGGTCAGTTACCAAAAACTATAAAGAAGTTATTTAAAAAAGATAGACTGGTAATTACTAATCCGTATGAGGCTGAAATTTTGATCAAAGACGTAGTTGGATTTGAGAAAAAACATAATCTTAAGTTTGAGATAGTGACAACTTTTTTTGAGATGAATGTATATCAAGCGGCTAAACTGGCCAAGACCTTGAAGTTAAAAAGATATTTGCCGCCAAGAGCAGCATTAAAAACATCAGTAAATAAAGCCAAGATGAGGCAGGCAGTAAAAAAGAGTGGATTAAGCCAACCAAGATATCTAAGTTTTAATAAAAAAGAAATTCGGAAAGCATTTGAGTTTTATCAAAAAGTTAATTGCTCAGTTGTGGTTAAACCGGTTCATTCAGGTCATAGTTATGGTTCAAGATATTTAGGAAAAGATTTGAGCTTTTACCAATTTAAAAGAAAAGTTAAGCAAGCCAGAGATGAGTTAAAGATTGAGTTTGATGAGTGGATGGCTTATGAAAAGGGGTTTGAAGATGAATACTTAATAGAAGAGTATGTTAAAGGCAAGATGTTTAGTTTTGACGGAGTAGTAAGAAAAAAAGGAGAAGTTGAGTTTATTGGTAGTTTAGAGTTTGATTTAATGCAGTTGCCGTGGTTGCAACAAGTAGGGCATATCACTCCTCAAGCTAGTTTGAAGAAAATAGAAGTTAAGCGGGTTAAGCAGTATGTTAATAACATAATTAAAGCAATAGAGTTAGAGTTTTGTGGTTTTCACTGCGAGCTAAAAATTGATAAAAAAAACAAGATTTATTTGATCGAGATAGCTGGCCGATTGCCTGGAGGAGTGGTATTAGAAACATATCAGACAGTTTCCAAACAAGGTATTATTGATCAGTTTTTAGCTATTTTTGAAGAGGAAAAAATAAACATAAAAAAAACTCATCAAGTATTTCAGTCTGAAACTTGTTTGTCTGGATATACTGACAAAACTTTTGGTAGAATTAAAACGATTGATATTGCAAAAAAAAGATTGGATGCTAGTGATGAGCTAGTAATTGAAACGGCAGGCTTAGGCTTAGTTTTTTTTAGAAAGAAAATGGATTTACCTCGATGGTTGTGGAAAATAAAGTGGCGATCAAAAAAGTTAAGTAGTCATCAACTGTTGATTAAGAGAGATAAAATCGTAGACAATATTAAGATTGTGATTAATAGTAATCGGCTGGTAAGATGGGGATTAATAAAATGATTTCACAAAAAGAAATTAAACAATTATTTAGGCATTTTATTAAGGATGCTAACTGGCATGAACTTGATCGAAATAAGTTAGATTTAGGTTATGGTTGGATTCATTATGGTTTGATTAGATTGATTAAACCTAAGAGGGTGTTAGTGGTTGGTAGTAGGTATGGTTTTATTCCGGCGGTGTGTGCTTTGGGTTGCAGGGATAATAAAAAAGGAGTAGTAGATTTTGTGGATGCAGGCTATGATCAGACAACTAAAAATGAACTTGGTGGAATAATAAAAAAATTGATAAGCGGTTATCGGTTAATTAAGTTGAATTTGGGAGTTAAAAAGAAAATTTCCCGGTTAATTAATTGGCTGATTAATAAAAAGATAATCAAGAGTTATCAGCCAGACCAAAATCACTGGGGAGGAGTTGGTTTTTGGAAAAGAGTAAATGTTAATAAACACTTTAATCGATTAAAAGTAGACCAGCAAGTTAACTTTTATTTAATGACTAGCAAGGAGTTTAAAAAAAGATATCCAAAGAGAACCTGGGATTATGTTTATTTAGATGGTGATCATTCTTATCAAGGAATAAAAAAAGATTTTAACAGATTTTGGCCAAACTTAAATAAAAATGGTTATTTAAGCATACATGATATTCGAGTAAAGAAGATAGGTAAAATTGAATATGGAATGGTGCAGTTTTGGCAAGAATTAAAAAAGAAGAATTATCAATTAAT
>CAZVYS010000007.1:24891-36287 GCA_964630755.1 uncultured Pseudomonadales bacterium
ACCTGGTATATTTGGATTAGGAGTAATTAAAAAATGATTAAAGGGTTATCGATTAGAAATCTATTTATTATATTAATAATAGCTGGTTTGAGTGTGACTATGGTAAAGTTTTTTGGTCGTAAGGCAGGAGTTTGGCGGACAGCTAGAATAGAAGTAGTTGGCCAGGATTGGACAAGAGGAAGTTATGGAGATTTTAAGCCTCCGTTTTGGTTGAGTGAAAATATTAAAGTTGATCAAATTGAAAGATGGGTGAATGGATCTGAGATAGCTAGAGTCATAAGAGTAGAGAATTATGAGAGAGAAGGTGGGAAAGCTGATATTTATTTGACAGTTAGGTTAAGGACCCAGTTTAACCAAAAGTTAAATAAATACGTTTATAAAGGTCGAGCGATTGAAATAGGATCGCCAATTGAGCTTAGACTTGATCGTGCAGTTGTACAAGGTCAAGTGATTGATGATCAAGTGCCTGAAGGAGGTTATGAGCAAAAGGAAATAATCATTACTGGTCGTTGGTTAAGTCAAGAACCATGGATGGTTGACCATGTAAAAGTGAGAGATGAGATGATAGATAGAGGTAATAATCAGGTAATTGCTGAGGTGTTATCAAAATGGACAGAGGCAGCTAATCAAAAAACCAGAGTTCATTTTCCTTTATTTAATCAAATTGTAGTAACTGCTAGCGATAGGGTATTAGATGGAGTAATTGAAGCAAAAATTTTAGTAGAAGAACATGATCAGCGTTGGTTTTTTGCTGGACATCAGGAGGTAGAGGTAGGAAAAAATATTTGGCTGTATTTACCTGAAATAACTGTTGATTTTATGGAGATTGTAGAGATTAAAGAAGTTGATTGATGATTTTTCTTAAATTAATTAATCGATTAAGTGATTGGATAATTTTAGGAGTGTTTTATGTTTGGCTATTTAGGGTAGAGATTCTATTAGTTTATGTGGGGGTGTTTTTTATTTTTATTTTGGTAATGATGATAAAAAAGAGAGATTTAAAAACAGCCTTGTTTTACGGTTTATTATTGGCATTGCCCTTTGAAAGAGGAATTAGAGGTTGGGATTATCAGGTGGTGTCGGCTGGTCCAGAGAGTTATGTAAAAGGATATGAGATGTATTTAGGAATTAGTCCTAAGATAATTATTGGTTTGAGTTTGTTTTTGGCGTTACTAGCTGAAAAGTGGAAAATGAATAGATTAAGTAAACAGGTAGTTCGAGTGATGCTATTAATACTTGGTTTGGGTTTGCTAAGTAGTTTTCAGGCATCAGCGCCAGGACTGGCTCTAATTGGCTGGTGGCAGTTAAGTTTTATTACTTGGGTGTTAATTGTTAGTGTTCTTTTTTTTACAAAGAAAGAGAATCGGATTTTTTTAGTCAAGTATTTGACTGTTAGTTTAATATTTTTTGGGTTGATTGGCAGTTTACAGTTTACTACTAAACAGCCTCTAGGTTTGTTTTTAGAAAATCCGATTCAAGGAGCTCCGTTTGGCTGGTTGACAAACGAAAGTAAACTGGTATATCGGGTGGCTGGATTGATTGGTCATCCAACTTTTTTTGCCAGCTTGCTTAGTTTATTTTTTCCTTTGGCGGTAAGTGGCTTAGTTTGGGGTAGAGAAAAGTTTTTATACGGAGCAGCAGTGGTTTTGGGTTTTATATCAATTTTTGCGACTTTTAGTCGAAGTGCTTGGATTACAGTGTTTTTGACAAGCATGGTGTTATCGTTGCGTTGGTGGCAAGAAAAGAAAAAACTTAAAAATCGGAAGATAAAGTCAAGTTTATTGATAAAGATTGTTTTAGGAAATCTAGTTAGTTTTTTAATTTTTTTCGCCAGTTTACTGCAAGTAAGAATTAGATCTTTTAAGTATATTTGGTCTTTAGGGAGCGGAAGAGGAAGGCTATTGCTTTTCAGAGAAGCTTTTAAACAAATAGTAAACTTCCCTTTTTTAGGAGTAGGATTAAATAATAGTGTTAGAGTAATGAGAGAGAGTAGTAGTAATCCAGAAGTGCTAGGACTTTTGTTCCCAGTACATAATACCTTTGTATTGTTTTTAGCTGAAATGGGAGTAGTGGCAGGTTTATTATTTATTGGGCTGGTGGGTTTTGTTTTGATCAGATCTTATCAAAAAGCGATAAAGTCATGGCAGGGAATAGGGATTTATTTAGGATTGGTGAGTTGGGTTATAAATGCTCAATTTCATACTTTGTTTAACTCAGATACCAGTTTAGCAATTACAATGGTACTAATTGGTTGGTTATTGAATTTATGAGTCAAGCAGCTTTTGATTTAACCTTGGCCATTGTGACTAAGAATAGGCCTAAAGAATTAATTAAATGTCTGAAAAGCATTGCTGAGCAGACAACTAAACCAGGTGTAGTTTTAGTGGTTGATAATGATCAGGAGATGACGGCCAAGACTGTCTGTGGCCAGAGTAGAAAAAAGTTGAATTTGCCAATTGAGTATGTAGTTGAGAAAAGACCAGGAATACCGGTAGTTAGAAATATAGCTATTAGTTTATGTAAGACTAGTTATTTAGGCTATGTGGATGATGACTGTGTTTTAGATAAGAATTGGGTTAGGCAAGGTTTGCAAAAGATAAAGAGTAGTCGAGCAAGTTATGTGATTGGAATTTCAAGATTAGCCAATAAAGAGTCTTTAATAGCTCAAGCTCAATATTTTCATTATAAAAAGTGGTTTGAGTATAAACTGGATAGAAAAACAATGAGGATTGACCCTTTAAATTTAGATACTAAAAACGTTATTTTTGATTTTAGGATTTTAAAAAAACACAAACTTAAATTTGATGAAATATATAACAAGGCTTTTAGTGGTGAAGATGTAGATTTAGGTTTACAGTTAAGCAAGTTAGGCTACGGTGGATTTTTGGCAGAGAAGATGCAATTAAAGCACAAGGAGGTAGAAAATTTACTGAAGCTTTGGAGCAAGGCATACTATCGGGGGATTTCGTCTTATTTGTTAATAAAGAAATGGCAGTTAAAGGATCAGTTAGTTGATTTGACTAAAACTAGCTGGTATCGTTTTCTAAAAACTATTTGGGTAAAACCCTATGATTACCAAAAATTATCAAAAGGAGTTTCTTTTAAGAGGAAAATAATTCATCTTTTAACTAAAGTATATGACAGAGCTTGGCTTGAGGGGTACCTTAAACAAAGTCGTCAAAGTAATTAGCTACCCTTTTTTTCAGCAACAAAAAAAAGTGTTGGTTAAACCAACACTGATATCTTTAACAGTGGCTGGCACTTGTTGTTTTAAGTGCAAGCATTGTGAGATTTGGAAATTTCGACCACAAAAAAACCAGATGGTTTTTAAACAAGTTAATCAGGTTTTGAAAAATTTGCATCAGTGGCTGGGGAATGTAGATCTTGTTTTAGCTGGAGGTGAGCCATTTTTAAACCAAGATTTAATAAAGATCGTCAAGTCTGCTAACCAGTTGGGTTTTAAGGTTCATTTAAACACCAATGGTTATTTAGTGACTGAAAAGAAGGCTAAAGCGATTATTAAAGCAGGTATTCGAGAGATTAATGTTTCGATTGACGGTATTGGAAGGACACATGACAAAACAAGAGGTAAAATCGGAGCTTTTAAAGAAGCAGAAAGAGCCATAGAATGGTTTAAGAAATATCAAGGTTTAAGTAAAAAAGGATTTGAGCTGGGAACGACTACAATTTTAATGAAAACTAGCTTTAATCAGTTAACTGAGTTAGTTAGATGGGGTGAGAAAATTGAGCTTAATAAAATGTATTTTCAGGTTTTGTGGGAAAATTTTGGTTGTTTAAAACACGACCCTTTTTGGTTTCAAAAATCATCTCTTTGGCCTGAGTATAAAAAAGCAAAGTCAGGAATTCAACTGTTAAAAAAAATGAAAAAAAAGAGCGATTTGATTTGTGCTTATGAAGAAGATCTGAATAACTATCTTGAGTATTTTAAACGAGGTCCAGTTGAGTTTGGAGAATCAAGGCAATGTTATGTGGGAATAAGTAATTTTAACGTGTTTATTAATGGAGATGTTAGGCTTTGTTATTATTTTAATCCAATTGGCAATGTTCTGGTTGAAAGGCCTGAAGAAATTTGGAATAGTGATTTAGCTCAAGCTCAAAGAGTTAGAATTCAAAATTGCAAGCGAGGATGTAAGATGTTGAGATGCAACAAGCACTTTGGCTTAAAGCAGATTTTAGAGAGGACGGGATTGTTTTGGTTGCACTTTTTTAAGAATTTTTTGAGCAGAGGAATTTGAATAGTAGGTTTTGATAAAGCTTATGCCTTTTAAGGATAATTGTTGAGCTAGTTTGGGTTGTTGGATAATCTGAATAATTTTTTTAGCCATTAGGCTTGGTTTAGTTTTAGAGATGACGATACCGTTGTTCTGGGTGGGTTTAATGCCTTCAGCTCCGATTGGAGTACTAACGACTGGAACTCCGGCGGCTAAAGAGTGAAGTATTTTGACTCTAATACCACTACCAAAAAGAATGGGAGCTACCATTAAATTGGCTTGTTGATAAAAAGGTTTGATGCTGGGAACTTCACCAGTAACAGTAATAGTCGGATCCTTTTGAAGAGCAAGGATTTCTTTTTCTGGTTGGGCTCCGACAATAAGTAGTTTTATTTTAGGTAGTTTTTGCTTGATGATTGGATAGACTTGATTAACAAACCATAGAATGCCCATTTTGTTTGGCGACCAGGACATTAAACCAACTATTAGAATAGTAGGTTGTTTTTGAAAAGGTGTAAATAAGTTATTGGTTTTAAAAGAAATGGGGAGAGTAAAGATTCGATCAGGTTGGGCACCTCGTTTTAAAAGGATTTTTTTGTCATGATTACTAACTGTAAAAATGTAGTTAACAGATTTAACGAGGCGTTTCTCATAAAAGTAATTTTTTAAAGCATCATAAAGCATAAAAAAACGCATAAAAAAATTTTTTCTGGGAAATTTGGCCAATCGATACATTGCTAAAGAATTAATGTCGGCTTCGTCATAAACGACAGTAGCTTGACGGCGATAAATAAAGTTTAAGTATTGTAAAGCAGTGTTGTGGTCAAGATGTATTAGGTCGAATGAATTTTTTTGAGAGATGTTGGTTAAATAATTGGCCATTTTAGGTGAGAAGTATTTAAAAACCCTAAAAGGTTTTAACGAAAAAAGCGATCTGATAGCAATTAGTTTAATTTTTTTACTTGGTGCAGTAACGACTGGATTATAAAAACTTTTTACTTTGATGTTTAGTTTTTTGGCTAGTTTTTTGACGTATGGGGATAGCTGTCTTCTATCGTGAAAGGTGACTAAGTGGATTTGGTGTTTTTGGGCAAGTAATTTAAGTAGATGGTAGGTTTTGAGTTTACCACCATTATGGGGCGGGTAAGGAAGCAGTTGAGCTAGATAAAGGATTTTCATTGAAATAACATTTTAGGATATTTTTAGAAAAGTTGCTAATGAAGTTGTACAATGGTTCTAATGAATAGATTTAAGTTGACTACCAAAGGAGATAAACCATATAAAGGCTATTATTGTTATAAACCATTTAAATGGTTTGAGATTGTTCAGAATGGTGATGTTTATTTATGTTGTCCTAGTTGGTTAAGAGTTCCGGTTGGCAATATACATCGTCAGTCAATTGATAAGATCTGGAATAGCAAAAAAGCCCAAAAAATCAGGCAATCAATTTTAGATGGTTCTTATCGGTTTTGTAATCAGTTGTGTCCAAACCTACATGATTTAGATAGATTAACCTGTATTAAGCCAATGGAGAAGATTGAGGATAAGGAATTTAGAAAAGTAATTATAAACTTAAATCTTAAGTTATCATTTGGGCCAAGAATGATTAATGGGTGTTTTGATAGATCGTGTAATTTGGCTTGTCCATCATGTAGGAAACAGATGATTATGGCTGATGAGGGGGAAAGAAAACAAATTAAAAAAGTAATTGACAAAATTACTGAGCAAGCTGGTAAAGATTTGGAGCTTTTATCTTTATTAGGCACTGGAGATCCATTGGCCAGTCCGGAAATATTTCAGTGGTTGTTAAGTTTTGATTTAAAGAAATTTCCTAAGTTAAAGTTGATTCACTTACATACCAATGGAATGCTGTTTACTCCTAAAACTTGGCAGATGTTGTCGGCAGTTAACCATTTGATTAAAAGCATTGAGATTTCAGTAGATGCTGGAACAGATGATACATATAAGGTGAATCGAAAGGGGGGAGATTTTAAACGATTACTGGAAAACTTAAGGTTTATTAGATCTTTGATAGAAAAAGGGAAAATTAAAAATTCTCGAATCAGTTTTGTGGTTCAGGCAAATAACTTTAAAGAGATGGAGGGGATTATTAAGATTGGACAAAAGAATAAGTTTGAATCAATTTATTTTTCCCAGTTGGTTAATTGGGGTACTTTTCCAAAGAGAGAGTTTAGAAAAAGAGCAGTGCATTTACCTGATCATCCGAAACACCAAGAGTTTTTAAGTGTTTTGAGAAGATTGCCGAAAAAAAATCAGATTTATCTTGGCAATCTTTATTATTTGGTGTCTAAAAAGTGATTCAGGTTTTTGATTAGTTTGATTTTTTGATTGGGGTTTGATTTAAATGGTTGTTTGTTTTTTTGAGAATTATTAAGGATTTTAGGTAAGTTAGTTGAAAGGGTTTTTTGATTTAAATATACATGGGCTAGTTGGTTGTTTTTTAAATAGAGACAGGTTGCTAGTTGTAAGTTATCAACATGTTCATGGTGTTTTTTAAGACGTGGAAAGAAGATGGGTTTGTTTTGAGCATGTTTTAAGATTAGGTAAACACTGGCTTCACCAGCTGCAGAAATAATTAATTTTGCTTGTTGATAGTATTTAATTGTTTGATCAAAACTAATGAAAGGAATTAATGAAATGTGTGGGGAAGTTGGTTTTTTGGGTATGTAGTTACCAGATTGGATAATAACTGGGTGGTTAGCTTTATTGTTAAAAAATAACAATAAAGCATTCATTAATCGGTTGAAGGGTTGGGAAAGGGTGCCAGTGGAAGCAAAGATCATGAAAGAACATTCCCCCAATATACAGCTTTAGGATAGGTTTTTTTTAGTTTTGGGTTTTGGATCAAAAACAGATCAGTGATTGGATAAACAAGCTTGCCAGTCATGGTGGTTTGGGGTGAAAAAATAAAAGTTTCCATAAATATAAGTTTAATTCCCATAAGTTTACCGATAATAAAAAAGGGCGGAGCGATTCCTGCTCCAAGAGAAAAGATGAGATCAGGTTTTTCTTTGGTTAAAATTTTGATGGCTAAAAACAGGTTTTTAATAAAATTAGGAAGATTTCTGGAGACTGGAAAATGAGCATAATATATTTTTTCGTTGTGAATCAGTTTGATTTTTTTGGTTAGAGGTGATGTAACCCAGAAACGTTGATGTTTTTGCCACCAAGGCTTGAGTTTAAACATTTTATATAAATGACCGCCTGGGGAGGAAATCAAACATATTTTTTTATTAGTAGGCGGATTCATGTTATACTATTTTATGAGAGTAGTAAGAGTAGTTTTAGTAATTATTGGTTTGTTGACTACGTTTATCATAGCTGAATTAATTTATATTATCTATAATCGCCCTGGGTTGATTCTTGAATATTTTTTAGCAAAAACTGCCAAGAGGGTGGTGTTGGAGGATCGAGTTGATCGAGCTTATGATGGGATTCTTAATTTAGCTTTTTATCAAGCGAGTAAAGTGTCAAAAGAGTATCAAGAGATTGAATGGATTGATAGCTTACAAAAGAAAAAGTTACCGGATAATCAATTGCTAAGGAATGATTTAGCTGATTATTTTCAAGATCTTGATTATCAAAAGTTAGCTTCAGAAGATGGTTATTATTTAACAGGGACTTTATATAGAATGGGTTTATTAGCTTATCAGAAAAATGAACTTGAGTTAACAGAGTATTTATGGTTATTGGCAGTTAATGTTTTACCAGAGTGGTCATATTTTCATCAGGAGATAGCTAATTTATTCTTAAGTCAGAATGAAGTGGAAAAATCTTTTGACAGAATTAGTTTTTGTTTAAATTTTCAATATGCACAATCTCGTTGTGATTTTTACCTAAAAAGATATTTGAATAATCTAGAGCCATTAACTATAGGATTTTATCAGGATGAGATTACTGAAGATTTTATAAATTATTAAAATTATGTTTGGAAATTATTTGTGTTAAAAAAAATCAGATTTGTATTGTTAGCTTTATTAATAATTATTGGCGGTTTAACATTATTTTTTAACAAAAACAACCAATTTGGAGATAAAAAGGCGGTAAGACTTTATTGGTTTATTCCTGATGGAGTGAGGGCAGAACCAGATTTGTTTACAATGTTTAAATGGGCAGAAGAAGGTAAGTTACCCAATATCAAAAAAATGATGAAAAATGGTAGTTATGGTTATGTTAGACCAACTTTTCCTTCGCATACGCCAACCAATTTTGCTTCTCTTTTAACTGGCACTTATCCAGAGATTCATGGAGTAGATGATGGACCAATGAGAGTGATTGGTAAACCACTTGATAAAGTAGCTGTTGGTGGTTTTAGATCAGTGGCTAAGAAAGTTGAACCTATTTGGGTAACACTTGAAAAAGCAGGCTATAAAGTGGGATTAGTTTCTATGCCTGGTTCAACGCCTCCAGAAATTGACAATGGAGTGGTGTTACGTGGAAGATGGGGAGGATGGGGAGCTGATTTTCACGCCTTAAATTTTGAAAGTCAAGGAGATATGGAGCGGAGAGTTAAACAAGGAAGGGGTTCAAGACTATTCTTTTTTGGTCCTCAGCTGACTAACTATATTGAAACTAGTAATGCTGAGGGGTGGGAAAATGTTCCCCAGAGTTTTTCAATAGCCAAAGAAGTAGATATGGTAGGCTGGGGAGCACATGTTTTTGGTTATATTTATGATTCAACTGATGACGGACAAGTTAATTATGATAGAGTGGCATTTTCTTTAGATAAAAAGCAATTATTGGCTGATATTTCGCAGGGAGAGTGGTCGGATTGGGCTTCGATCGTTTTAAGCTGGAAATCAAAAGATACTGAGGTGAAGATTGATACTTATTTTAAAGCCAGAGTGATTAAGTTAGATGATGATGGATTTTTTAGAGTGAGATTGTTTTATGATAATTTGAATGAATACGTGACTCAGCCAATTGAAGTTTCAAAAGTGATCCATGAAGCAGTTGGGCCAATGACAGACTTTGTGGATAATTTTCCTCCGCAATTAATTTACTATGATGAAGACAAAGATACGTTTTTAAGTGAAGCTTGGATGACTTTTAATTGGCACAAAAAAATAGTTAAGGGTTTAGTGGATAGTTATTCACCTGATATAGTTTTGCATGATATTTATTCTCCTAATCAAATGTTAACTAGTCGTTGGTGGATGGGCTATGTTGATCCGAATAGCGCCCGCTATGATCAGGTGAGTGAGCCTGAAAGAGAGCAATTGTGGCAAGAGGTGTTAGAGATGTATAAAAAACTAGATGAGATTGTTGGTGAAATTTTGGCAGTATCTAGTGAAGATTCTTATATTGTGTTTAGCTCTGATCATGGAGCAGTTCCGCTGGATAAATGGGTTCATTTGAATAATTTGTTTGCTGATAAGGGTTGGTTAAAGCTTACAATTAATCCTGAAACTGGAGAACCAGTGATAGATTGGGAAAAATCTAAGGTAATTTATTTAAAAATGGCTCATGTTTATATAAATCCTGAGGGGTTAGATGGAGATTATTATAGAAGTACTGGACTTGAATATAAGAATTTAAGACAAGAAGTAAAACAAGTACTATTAGATTTAGAAGATACTGCGACTGGAGTGAAACCAGTAATCGAGGCAACCGAGTGGGAAAAAGCCAAAGAGTTTATGAAATTAGATCCAGAAAGAATAGGGGATTTAGTGATTACTAACGAAGCTGGTTATGGTTGGAATGAAGAGATGAGTCAAGATTTAAATGTTTTTAGTGAGCCTTTAAAAACTGGATATAAGCAAGCTATAAAAGCAGAGGATCATTCTGGTATGTGGGCGCCGTTTATTATGATGGGACCAGGAATTAAGAAAAACTTTTTTTTGGGAGATAAACCAATTGAAATGGTGGATCAATACCCCACAATTATGAAAGCAATAGGAGAGGAAGCGCCTGAGTTTGTTCAGGGAAAGAGTTTGCCTATTTTTATAGACGGTCTTTGACAATTGATTTGAGAGAATTGGTCTAAAATATTTTGATTAACTGGATTCTGGAGGTTTTTTTGAGGCTGGATAAATTCCAGCTGATACCATTGTTTGGTATTAGGACAATAAAAAAAGACCGTCTGGGCAGTAAAAGCGATTTGGCTATCTAGGCAAGCACCGTATTGAAATCGATTGGTCATAAAAGATGAAAAATAGGTAAGTTTTAAACCTTCTTTAAAAGTCTGGGTTTTGGTTTCAGGTAGATATTTACTCTGACAAGCAATTTCATCAGAGAGTTGACCAGGATATGGTGAGCGGGAGTTATTAAATAAGCTTTGGATTTGAGTTAAGCTGATCTGAGTGTATTCTTGAGCTTTTTGAGAAGTAAGATTAGAGGCGATTTTGATCTTAAGTTGATAGTTAGGATGAGTTAAGGTTCCTTGCCAAAAGTGAGAGTCGTTGTTTTTGGTTTCAATTTTTTGCCAAAGGTTTTTCTCTGGAAAAACAAGGCACTGATAGTTTTTGCAGGTAAAATAATCTAAGATTGATTTAGAGATGAAGGTAATTAATAAAAAAATAATGAAACTTTTAACTAATAAAAAAAAATTGTTTTTTTTCATTGGAGCGATTGTCAGTGTTGGGTTGGGTTTATTTTTACTAAGTAAGTTAGTATTTCATAAAAAACCAAAAACTTGCAAGGGTTGTAATGTAATCTTGATTTCCCTTGATACTTTAGGGGCTAATCATATGCCTTGTTATGGCTATGAACGGGAAACTAGTAAAAATCTATGTCAGTTCGCCGAAGAAAATGTTTTTTTTAGCCAATCAAGTGCCAATGGCGTCTGGACTTTACCTAGCCATGTTTCAATTTTTACTGGTTTGTATTCAGAACATCATAAAGTGAATTTTTCTTATAAGGATTCTTTAGATCCAAGTCTGCCTTTTTTGCCTAGTATTTTAAAAGAAAAAAATTACCAGGTAATTTTCCATATTCCTAAAGAAGATGTTTCTTTACCAAGAGATCGGGTATATTCTCGAGGAATCGATGAGTTTTTACCATATGATAATAATGCAGAGAGATGGAGTGAGTTTTTAAAAGCGTTTGAAGAAATTAATAGCAAGGGAAAAAAAGTGTTTGCTTTTTTTCATTCTTATGCAGTTCATGATCCATATACACTAAGCATTAATGAAGAATTAATCT
>CAZVYS010000008.1:0-33876 GCA_964630755.1 uncultured Pseudomonadales bacterium
TGCCTGGCAAGGCTGGGCAGGGGCTGAGGTGGGCAATCGCTGGAGCTGGCAATGGATTGCCTTACAACTATACTTACAAATTCACAAAGATAGTTATTCATCCCCGATTTCTGCCTTACATGACCTTGTACCATCTCTAAGAGAATTACAACCAACTTTTGATTTTACTAAAAACAGCCAGGATCAAGTAATTAATGTTCAAAATATGAGCGATTTTAATAGTTACTTAAATACTCTTAATGCAAATATATCTAGTGACTTAAAAGACTTGATGACAACGATTGCCGGAGTAAATCAAGCTGATTCGGTTGAATGGATTAAGCTCAAAGATAGAAGCTTAACAGATAGGTTACTAAGTAAATGGCCAGATGGAAAACCAGATATTTATGAATATATCAGTGAGGGTGATTTAACAGTCCTCTCAAAAAGTGCTTTAGTGACTGATACTACTCAAAATGAAGTGAGTAACACTCATCAACAGATAGTCCAGTCTGAAGCTGGAATTCAGGCAATCCTTGATGGCTTAGATCTAAGCATCGCACCTGAAACTGGAGAAAGCGAACCCAATCGCAATCCAAGCTTGATTTTCTTTTTGCACTCCCCTGCTAACATAAAAGTAACTGCACCCGGAGGCTCTGAAGCTGGTCATGGAGTAGGATCACCAATGAGCAACTCAATATATTCAATTGAGGATAAATTGCTGGTTATTTACGATGCAGTTGATGGAGATTATCAAGTAGAGATAATTGGCAATGGCGATGGAGATTACAATTTAGATTTAGGTCAATTAACTATTAATGGTGAGGAGTGGATTACAACTAAACAAGAGATTAGCAATGGAGAAGTTGATAATTATACTCTACGATTCAACTCTTCTAATCCTTTAGATTTTCCCTTGATAGATACCACTGGAAAAATGCAACTTAATCAAGCTAAAAAGAAACTAAATGATTTAACCGATTTTATTAACTCTAAATCTTTTTCCTCAGCTTATAAACGTCAGCTCGTCAGGTATATTAACCGATTAAACAAAATGATTGATAAAGCAATTATCTATATTGATGCAGGAAATTATGCCAGAGCTTATCGTTATGCCAGGGCTGCTATGACCGGTTGCTATTCATTAAGAATGAAAACAGATCAATTAGGTCGAGGGGGACGAATTAGTGATAGTGTTAAAGCAAAAATTAAAGCAATGAGTCATCAAGCTGGCCAACTTGGCTTGGAGGGATATATAGCTACTCTAGATAATAGTGGTAGAGGACCTAATCAAACAAGAGTAAATCGAGAAATTAACATAGCATATA
This sequence comes from uncultured Pseudomonadales bacterium, assembly GCA_964630755.1. GTDB lineage: Bacteria > Patescibacteriota > Microgenomatia > UBA1400 > CG1-02-47-37 > CAZVYS01. The sequence continues at coordinate 1,308 of CAZVYS010000008.1, forward strand.
AAGTAAATGGAAACGTTGGAAATAGAATTCAATCTGTTAGTGGAGAAAACCATTTCTTGGGAACAGCTTTTAATTTAAGCTTAGAAATGCTTGAAAATAGTCAAGCTGCAGTCGATAACAGTGAATACTCAAGGGCTTCGGCTCAGGCGTTACTGTCTAGGCTGTTAAGCTTAGAATCTTCAAAAATTAGATAGTGGAGTTGACAGGGCTTGAACCTGTGACCTCTTCAATGTGAATGAAGCGCTCTAGCCAACTGAGCTACAACTCCATTTTAATTAGGCCTTCTTTAATTATCTTATCTATTATATCTTTTCTTTTTAATTTTTTTAATCTATATTCAATTCTCTTAGCATCAATTTCTGAAGAATACTTTTGATAGAAAACTAATTCAACTGGCAGAATATATCTAGTAGCTTTATTTTTCCGATTATTATGTTCTTTTCAATCTTCTCTTCACATCTGTAGTGCTTCCGATATAATATCTGTCATTTTTTACTTGTGACCTGTCCGACGTGACGTCGGACCGCTCTAACCAGCTGAGCTAAGAGTCCATCTTTAAGTTGACATTATTATAGCAAAGGCCTAGCATTATATTTATGGCTGAAGACACTTTTCAAAAAAAATTGGCTAGATGGTTTTTGGATTTTGTTGAAACAATTGTAATAGCTTTAGCTATTTTTGTGGTAGTTTATAGATTTTTGTTTCAACCTCATCAAGTCAAAGGCAACTCAATGTATGATAACTTTTATGACGGAGAGTACCTTTTAACCGATAAAATTAGCTATCGATTTAATCCACCTGAACATGGAGACATAATTGTTTTTAAGGCCCCAAGAAATGAAGACTACGACTATATTAAAAGAATCATCGGTTTACCTGGTGATCGAGTAACTGTTAGAAATGGACAGGTTTTTGTAAATGGTGAGTTACTGGATGAATCAGCTTATTTAGATCCAAATACTATGACTCGTCCAGGTCAATATACTCAAGAAGGAATGACAATTACAGTCCCGGTTAATCAATATTTTGCAACCGGAGATAATCGAAATAACTCGAGCGATTCAAGAGATTGGGGTCCGGTGCCATATCAAAATATTGTAGGTAAAGCTTGGATTAGATACTGGCCGTTGGATAAAATAGGAATGGTAGATAAATATCCAAACGATTAGCTAGTAATAGATTTAACTAGTTTATCTAAAGATTCCTGGGTAGCTTCTGGTGAACCTTTAAGCACTAAGTTAAGACGTGTCTCTCGTTGAGTTCTAACTAGTTTGACTTTAGATTTTTTTCCAAGACTGGCAGTTAAAGATTTGGTGATTTTGTCTATTTCTTCGCTAACAATATGAGCTGGCCTACTAGAAGGGGCAGTTACTTTTTGGCCAGTTTTTTGCTTCATCCGTCTAGCTAACTCTTCGGCCCTTCTAACGCTGCCGGATTCTTTTAATATAAGCTTATAAGCATCTATCATGGCGTTTTTATCTTCGATTGAAGATAAAGCGCGTGCATGACCTTCAGTAATTAGGCCTGAAATAAGACCATCTTTTAGTGCATCTGGAAGGCTTAATAGCCTTAATGAGTTTGAGATATAAGAGGGACTTTTGCTGACTCTTTTAGCTATTTCAGCATTAGAAAGATCAAATTCCTCGATTAATCTTTCAAAAGCCTTGCCTCTATCGATTGGGTTTAGATCAGTTCTTTGAACATTTTCTACAATAGCCATCTCTAACATGCCTTGAGGAGATGTCTCTTTTATTAAGGTTGGCACATGAGTTAAGCCAGCCAATTTGGCTGCTCGCCAACGACGCTCACCAGCAATTATCTGATAACCTGCTGGTGTATGAGCCACAATTAATGGTTCTAAAATTCCATGCTCTCTAATTGAATCAACCAAATCCATTAAAGAATCTGGGGTGATCATACCTCTTGGCTGCAGAGGATTAGCCTGCAATTGATCAAGATCCATCGGGGTGATAGATTGTTTATTTGTCATAATCTAGGCGGGCAGAACAGAAACTATTTTTTTAGATCGCTTTTTTAGAAACTTAACGACTCCGTTACGAAGAGCAAATAAAGTAAAATCTCTACCTAGTCCAACTCCTTCACCTGGATGAAATTTGGTACCAATTTGCCTAACAATTATCTGGCCAGTTTTTATGCTTTGACCCCCAAATATTTTTACTCCCAATCTTTTACCTCGACGAGAAGTATGCTGTGAAGTTGAACCTGATGCTTTTTTGTGTGCCATGTTTTGTTGCCTATTGAGATCTTCCCTTAAGGCTAGATCTCATGTTATATTTAATAATAAAGTTTCACGAAAATCAACCCTGATTTTCACAAACAAACCAGATCAATTTAGGTCTTTTTAACCTCGATTTTATTAATCTTAACGACTGTTAGATGAGTTTTATGACCTTTGACTTTTCGATATCTTGATTTAGCTTTAAATCTAGCTACTCTAATTTTTTTAGCTTTTATCTGATCAATAATTTCAGCTTTAACCTTAGCGCCTTTAACTAATGGCTGACCAAGATTAATTTTTTCACCATCTACAATTAATAAAACTTGATCAAAGCTTAGTTTAGCTTTTTTACTTCCCTTAATTTTTGGAAGCTTAATAGTATCGCCTTCAGAAACTTTGTATTGTTTGCCTCCGGCTTTGAAAACTACAAATTTCATAACAAGAGGTATTATATATAAAACTTACTTGATTTCCAATCGCTTTTTAGCTACAGCCCTTGATGAAATATTGTGAACAATGCCTAAAGCAATTAAAGTAGCTAGCATCGAACTGCCCCCTGCTGAAACTAATGGCAAGGTAATTCCAGTGATAGGCAGTAACCCAAGATTCATGCCAATATTAATGGTTGTTTGAAAAAACAGCATTGAGAAAACGCCAATGACAATTAATTGACTAAATTTATCTGGAGCGTTTTTTGATATTTTTAAAAGGTGTTTTAAGAGGAAAAAGATAGAAATAATTAGAATTATTGAACCAAACAAACCAAGTTCTTCAGCGATAGAAGCAAAAATAAAGTCAGAGTGGCGTTCTGGCAAAAAATGAAGTTGAGATTGAGTGCCTTGACCAAGTCCACGACCAAATAACCTGCCAGAACCGACCGCAATAGTTGATTGAATGACTTGATAGCCACTCCCTTTTGGATCAGCGTAAGGATTTAAAAAAGAAAGAATTCTAGTTTTTTGGTATGATTTTAAAAATTTATAGATGACTGGGCTTAAACCAATAGTAATTAAGCTAAAAAAACTTAAGATAATTAAAGATAAATCTGATACAAGCCAAATACCTACCCAAATAGCAATAACAACTAAAGTACTGCCAAGATCTGGTTGTTTAACAATTAAAAAACTAGGAATTATTAAACTTGTAAGATAAACAGGAATGCTTGGTTTTTTTGTTACTAAGTGAGCAAATAACAAAATCAAGAATGGTTTTATTATCTCTGATGGTTGCAAAGTTAAAGATCCAAGTTGAATCCAGCGCACTGAACCTCTAGTAACAACGCCAAATAGAAAAGGTAAAACTAACAATAGTAAAGAAATAAGACTATAGATATAAATAAGTGGTTGATGGTGCTTGTAATTAAATCTAGAAAAAGCGATAAATAAAATTATTCCTAAGACACAAAAACCAATTTGAGACCAAGCGATACTAGTTGAAATGGAAAAAAGAATAGATAAACTTAAAGCAGTGATAATTAAAATAGGAAGAATTAATTGCCAATCTATAAAAAATTTCTTATTCATTCAACGCTAAAATTTTTCCGAGTTTTATTTTAGTAACTAAAGTTTTTTTCTTTATATACTGTTCAAATTCTTTAGGATAGCTAGGGGCTGTTAAAGTAATTTTTTGATCAAGTTTGACACCAGCTTTTTTTCTTAAGTTTTGGATTTGTCTAATTAAATCTCTAGCTTGACCTTCTTTTTTTAAACTATCAGTTAACTTTGTATCTAAAGAAATTTGAAGTTCTTTTTCTTGACTTTTGGCTTTAGAAAATTCTAGTTTTTTAATATTAGTTTCATCTAGAATAACTTGGTGTAAGTCAGCTTTTCCAAAAGATTTTTCAAAAATAGTTAGTTTAGCTAAAGGTTGCCTAACCTTAATGCCTTTGTCTTTTCTTATTGCGTGTGTTTTTTCAACAATTTCTCTAACCTTTTTCATGTTTTTTTGCAAAACAGGTTGAGCTAAAGATTTATCTACTTTTGGCCAATCAGTTAGATGAACTGATTCTTCTTTGGTTAAACTAGTATAAATATAGTCAGCTAGATAAGGAGTAAAAGGAGCTAGTAATTGAGATAAAACTACCAGGCAATGATGCATGGTTTGATAAGCTTTTTGCTTATCTTGATTATTAGGAGCATTTACTCCAACTCTATCTCTTGAGCGACGAATATACCAAGTAGAAAAATCTGAAACAAATTTTTCTAATCCTTGTGTGGCCGGAGCAGTCAAGTATTGATCAAGAGACTGAGTGGTTTGCTTGATGGTTTCTTGAAGTCGACTTAAGATCCATTTGTCTAAAACATTAGAAGGATTAAGCTTGGTAGTTTTCTTAGGCCTAAAATCATCAGAATTGCTTTGAGTAATAAAATATCGATAAGAATTCCAGAGAATCAGAATAAATAGTCTTCTAATTTCATCAGCTTTTTTATATCCAAAAGGGAGCAGGGCAGTGGGAAGAACTTGTGAGTACATCCAGCGCATAACATCAACGCCAATCCTTTTTGCACCTTGATTGAATTCGATCGCGTTCCCCCAAGATTTGTGCATTGGTCGTCCGTCTTCTCCAACAACTGATTCGTAACCCAAGACAGTTTTATACGGATGGGTCTTTTTTAAGACTGTGCTCATGACCAGCATGGCATAAAACCAGTTTTTAAATTGACCTGGGAAAGCTTCGGTAATAAAGTCAGCTGGAAACCAATTTTTTGGTAGAGTAGAAAAAGGAACAATGCCAGCGTCTAGCCAAGGATTGCCGACTGGTTCGATTCTAGAAACCAATTGCTGACACTTAGAGCACTTGATTTTGACATAGTCGATATGTGGCTTGTGTGGAGTATGGCCTTTGAATTTATCCCAGCCTTTAACGGCTTTAGATTTGAGTTCTTGTTTTGAACCAATAACTTCAACATTACCACAATCACATTCATAAATAGGTAAACATAAACCCCAGTAGCGGTTTTTCTTGGAAATTAACCAGTCGTGCATGTTGCGTAACCAATCAAGTTCTCGCTCTAGGCCAAAATCGGGAATCCAAGTTATCTTTTTAGTTACGTCTATCAGTTGTTGTCGCAAGGATCTTTGTTTTTTATCAGTGGGGTCTTTTTTGTCCATGGAGATATACCACTCATCAGTTACTTTCCAGACTAGTTCAGTTTTGCAACGCCAACAGGCAGGATATCGATGCTTGTAATCGTGAATTTTGTAAACCCAATGGCCAGTTTTTTCTTTTAAATAATCAAAGATTAATTCAGGGTGTTTTTTTGCATTTTTATGAGATAAGGAACCAAAACCAGTAAAATATTCAGCGTTATCTTTAATAACCGGAATCATCGGTAAACCAAGCTTTTTACCAAGCCGATAGTCTTCTGTTCCAGCTGAAACTGCGGTATGAATCATGCCAGTGCCTTCGTCTTTTGAGATGGGCATAATTAATGGGTCGGTGGCAATAACCAGATGAAAGTTGTCAGGGTTTTGATGAGCAACCTTTGAGACTGCTTCAAGGTCATCAAAAGCCCAGTGATACTTCTGTGAAACTAACTTTTTACCTTTAACCGACTTAATGACTTTTTTAAAATCTTTACCCAATACCTCTTTGGCTGTTTCTTTTAATGTCCAGTATTTATGTCCTTGCTTAGTTTCGACTAATGAATAATCAAAGGTGACGTCAACAGCGACGGCAATGTTAGCTGGTAGAGTCCATGGAGTAGTTGTCCAAACCAGTAAATACTCGTTATCTTTATTTACCAAAGGAAGAGCGAAATAAATAGCTTGATGAGTAACTTCTTTGTAGTCCTCGGTGAGCATTTCGTGTTGAGAGATAGCAGTTTCACATCGAGGACACCAGGGAACTGAGTCATGCCCTTTGTAAAGCCAACCTCGATTAAAACAAGTTTTTAAAAAATGCCAAATGGCGTAATTATTTTCATCTGACATGGTGAAATAGTCATTGCCCCAATCCATCCACATGGCTAATCTTTTTGATTGATCGGTTTGAATGTCAGCGTATTTATTAACTCTGCTTTTGCATTTTTTTACAAATTTAGCCACGCCGTATTTTTCAATATCTTTTTTAGTTTTAAACTGAAGATCTTTTTCAACTTCTACTTCAACCCATAAACCTTGGCAATCAAAGCCATTTTGATAACGCTGCCTAAAACCTTTCATGGTCATGTAACGTTGCCATAAGTCTTTATAAGTGCGGCCACGGCCATGATGAACTCCCATAGGGTTGTTGGCTGTAATCGGGCCATCTAAAAAAGTAAACTTTTTCTTGGCTTTATCATTCTTTTTTAAGTATTTTTTTACTATCCCCTTCTGATACCAGTCTTTTAAAAGTTTTTCTTCCATTTTGACAAAGTCTGGATGAGAAGAAACGTCTCGAAAATATTTTTTAGCCATATAGGTATGATAACAAAAAATCCCGCTAAGCGGGATGAGCGATTCTTTCCGATGCAGTATCGGAATTAATCGCTTTGATTAATGATAATTGTAAAACTGATTTTCATATCTGGTATTGTCTCTGAAAAGACATTTTTTGTCAAACGACTATCTTCCTTGTCTTAGAAAAGCGGGGATGTCGAATTCGTCGGTTTCTTCTTTATCTACAGTTTCTAACTCTTGAGTTTCTCCGTTTGGCTCTGAATCTTCGGTTTGATCATCTGGGTCATCTTCTACAGAAGATGGAGTAGATACCACAACTGGCCGCGAGGATAGTTCTTTGAGTTTCTGTCTGGTTTCATCAAATCCAGTGGCAATGACAGTGATCTTTATTTGATCAATTAGAGCTTCATCTATCGAGGCTCCAAAGATAATGTTGGCGTCAGCATCAGCTGATCTTGAGATTATTTCTGAAGCTTGATTAACTTCACTCATGGTTAGGTCTGTGCCACCAATAATATTAAAGAGCATTCCTTTAGCACCTTCGATTGAAGTTTCAAGCAGAGGTGATGAAATAGCAGTTCTAGCGGCTGTTTGAGCTCGATTTTCACCCACTCCTTCTCCAATTCCCATCAAAGCAGTACCAGCGTCAGACATAATGGTTTTAACATCAGCAAAATCAACATTTATAAGTCCAGCGGTAGTAATTAAATCTGATATACCTTGAACTCCTTGAGATAAAACTGAGTCAGCTGTTTTAAAGGCTTCAACTAAGGTAAGATTTTTATCAATCACGTCCATAAGTCTTTGGTTTGGGACTACGATCTGAGTATCAACTTTTTCTCTTAAAGCTTCGATGCCTTCATCAGCTGTTACCATCCGTCGTGTCCCCTCAAACAGGAACGGCTTGGTAACCACTGCAACAGTTAAGGCACCGGCTTCTTTAGCGATTTCTGCGATAACGGGACTGGCTCCTGTTCCTGTTCCTCCACCCATTCCACAAGTAATAAATGCCATGTCTGAATCAAATAGTAGTTCTTGAATTTTGTCTTTTGATTCTTCAGCCGCTTCTTTACCAATACTAGGATTGGCCCCAGAGCCTAAACCACGAGTAAGTTTTCCTCCAATTTGAATTTTTGTTTCTGCTTGGCACTTTAATAAAGTTTGCGCGTCAGTGTTTACTGCTACAAACTCTACCCCTTTGATTTGACCAGATGAAATCATTGAGTCAATGGCATTGTTACCACCACCACCTACACCTAAAACTTTGATTTTTGCAAATGTATTTAAATCTGGTTTGACTAAGGCCATAGTTTAGTTAATTAAAGTGGGCAAGAAGGCAGGAGAATTTATTAATACAATAACCTATTTTCTAGCTTAGGGCAAGAAGGATTTGATTAACTTAATGCCCTTGTCCATAGCGCCTTTAACTGGCAACTTACCAATAACTTTGGTGACTGCTTTAAAAGAAGAGTCGGATTTAATACCTTTATAATTTTTAAGCCCGTATTTTACTAATCCCCATGAAGTAGCAAAGGCGGGAGATTTAATTTCGTCAACTAATCCAGAAAGTCCTTTTGGATAACCAATCCTGACTGGTAAAGACAAAGATCGTTTGCATGAATTTTCTAACCCAACAGTTAAAGCTCCACCACCACATACAACTACACCTGCGGGAGTAGTGCCGCCAAAACCTGATTTTTTTAATTCTTCTCCTACTAAGATAAAAATTTCATTCAACCTAGGTCTAATAATGCCTTCAACTAAAGTCTTTTTAGATAGTTTGCCAACTTCTTCTGCGATGCCAAGCTTTTTTGAATCAAGGTCATCTGAGTCGTCTTCACTTTGTTTGGTGACTTTTGAGAGCCCGAGTTTGATTTTTTCAGCTGTTTCTAGACTAACCCTTAATCCAATGGCTAAATCATTGGTAACGTTTTTAGCCCCAACTGGTAAGACCGCTGAGTAAGATAAGGCTCCTTCAACAAAGATAGACAATGAGGTGCTACCACCACCGATATCTATCAAAACTACTCCTAATTCTTTTTCAGTAGAAGTTAAAACAGATTCAGCGCTAGCTAGACCGGAAAAGACTAAACTATCTACCTCTACACCAATTTCTGAAATACACTTGCCAATATTTCTCATAGCGGTTGAAGAACCAGTAATAATATGTGCTTCAGCTTCTAAGCGAATACCGCTCATACCAACAGGGTCCTTAACTCCTTCTTGCGAATCAACCTTAAAGTCTCTAGGAATAACATGCAGAATTTCTCTTGCTGAGGGCAGAGAAACTGCCCTAGCAGCTTCGATGACTCTTTCAACATCGTTCTTCTGAATCTCACCTTCTGGTTCAGCAATAGCAACCACTCCTTTTGAATTAATTGACTCTATGTGTGATCCACTAATAGAAGCAAGACTAGAAGAAATTGAATAGCCTGCCATACGCTCGGCACTTTCAACACTTTGAGTAATTGATTCTATGGTTTCGTCGATATCAACTATTTGAGATTTTCTTAAGCCTTTTGAAGGCTGATTAGCCACACCAATAATATTAATTTTTTCAGACTCTTCGTTTAGGTTAGCTATCAAGGTGGTAATTTTTGTAGTACCAACATCGATGGCTGAAATTATTTGATTTTTTGGCATGTTAATAAGTTAAGACTGGTTTATCAAACCTTAAGTCTATTTTAGTGGGCAGTTCTTGACCTATTTTAATGTTTGTTAAGATATATTGTAAAGAGGCAACCGCAGAATTCAAGGGTTGATCCGAATTTAAAACAGCGTATGGCCCAAGTTGCGTTTGAATAATAATTTGGTCAGTAGGTAACCAGGCAATCTTTAAAAAACTTACATAATGAGTTTTTAGGGCTGTAATTAACTTGACTAAATTATTTGATAAATTAGAAGATCCATTAATGATTTGATGATGATCAGATACTAAAATTGTTGGCAAAGATAGATCAACTAAGTTTAAAGAGGAAAAAAATTCCCCAGATTTATCTAGATGAAAAAACTGATCTGTTACCATACCGGAAATAGTAGCTGATTTAGTTGAGTTTAAAGAAGCAAATTCTAGATCTAAAGTGGAGATTACTTTAGCGATTGGAATTCTTTTTTTGATATTAACAACCAAGCTGTTTGGTAATTTTTTATTAATAGTAATATCTGCGAGAGTTGGGTCATATTGAGTCAATTGATTATTTAATCTTTTCTTATCAAAAGTAAAAATATTTGAGCCGTATAAATTAACTAAAAAAGGTTCAAGTTCTAATGAGCAAGGATGAGTATCAAGAAGGCATGAAATCTTTCTGATATTAAAAATGTTTAGCTGGCTTATTAGAACCACAAAGGCAATTATGGCTAATGCAGGTAAAAATGGCCAGATAGTTTTTAGTTTAATCTTTTTCACCTAAAACCTCTTTTAGAAGAATATGTAGTTTGCTGCTTGAAGTTTTAACTAATGCGAAAGGAAAAGATTTTGAAGACTTTTTAGGTAAACTTTGAAAAGCTTTTTTAATCAAAACTAATAAATTTTTCGAGGATAATTTAGATTGAGGCAAGATTAAAGCCAAGCCAAGTGAAGTTAAAAATTGAGCATTAATTAACTGTTCGTTTTTCTGAGAGAATGGTAATGGGATTAGAATAGCTGGTTTAGATAAAAATCCCAATTCAGTAATAGTGTTTGCTCCGGAGCGACTAATAACTAAATCAGCTTTAGTTAAGTTAACTGCTTGTTGATGAGCATTGAACCATTTTTCTAATCTATATTGTTTTTGGAGATTTTTTGGTAATGAGTTTTTAATCTTGAGTTGTGATTGCCAGGCTGATTTTTTTTGATTCAAGCCAAACTGGTGAATAACTTGATATTTCAAAAGTAATTGAGGCAGGATTTGGTTAATAGTTTGATTAATAATTCTAGAGCCTTGATTGCCGCCAGTGATATACAAAATTTTAGATTTTTGACTTTTTTTAGAAGTCTTTTTTATGTTTAGAATTTCTGATCGGATAGGATTGCCAGTAAGAAATGTTTTGTTTCTAGGGAAATAACTAAATGATTCTGGCCAAGAAATAGCTATTTTTGTAGCCAGCTTAGCAGTAAGTTTATTAACTAAACCAGCTGCAAAAGTTTGTTCGTGAATAACGATCGGAATTTTTAATAATCTTGAAGCTAGACAAACTGGTAAAGCAATGAAACCCCCAAAACTGATCACTAAATTTGGTTTTTGACTTGCTAAGATGAAGAGAGCTTTGAAAAAGCTAACTGGAAACTTAAAGGGTAAGCTGACAGATGAAAATAAATTATGACGGTGAAGCTTAGGGGCTTTTAAAGAGATAATTGGAATGGTTATTTTCGAACTTTTTTTTCCAATGTAGGCAAGTTTATAACCAGATCCTTTTAGTTTATTAATTAGGGCAACGGCTGGAGTTAGATGAGTGCCAGTTAAGATAAGGTAAGGTTTCATTTTTTCTTTGGATTAACTTGAAAACGTGAGATATTTAATAATAAACCAACTCCTATTAACATCACAATTAATGATGACCCACCGTAAGAAATAAAAGGCAAAGGCACACCAGTTAATGGTAGTAGTGACAACATGGCAGAAATATTAATTATAGCTTGAATACCAATCCAGCAAGTAATGCCTAAGCTTAATAATTTGCAAAAAGAATTAGGGGCAAACTTAGCTATTTTTAGACCTTTAAAGATAAAGAAAAACAAGGCTAAAATAACCAAACTTGCTCCAAAAAAACCTAGTTCTTCAGTGATAATAGCAAAGATCGAGTCAGTGGTTACTTGTGGTAAAAATTGATATTTCTGCCTAGATTGACCTAGGCCTAATCCCCAGAAACCACCTGAGCCAATAGCAATTAAGGCTTGACGGATGTGATATGAGCTTCCTAAGGGATCTGCTTCCGGATTTATAAAAGTTAATAATCTTTGTTTTCGGTATGGTGAGAATAAGATCAAACTTGCTCCAGATAAACTACCCAAAACGCCTAAAATAGCTAGATAAATAAGGTTGGCGCCAGAGAGAAAGTAAACAAAAACTGCTGTTAAGATAATAACGATCGAGGTGCCGAGATCAGGTTGCAACATGACTAGGCTCAAGATCAAGCTTAAGATGACTAAAAAAGGCCAAAAAGGCTTTTCTTTACTTAACCAGGCAGATAAATAAATAGTTAAGGTGAGTTTAATTAGTTCTGTGGGTTGAAGATTAAAACCGAAAATATTAATCCATCTTCTGGCTCCAAAAGATTGACTAGATAAACCAGGTATTAAAACTAAGATTAATAAAATTATGTTTATTAGCAAAGCCAGGGGGGCAATTTTTTTTATCAGATCAAGTGGAATAAAAGTCATGATGATTAATCCAAGCCAACCTAAGGCAGCCCAAAGAAATTGAAGCTTTAAGAAATGGTATTTATCTCTAAATAGCTCAAAAGCCTCAACAACTGAGGCGTTATAGACCATTAAAATACCAAATATAGTTAAACCAAAAGATAAAACTAATAAAGATAAACTGGGTTTTTTAGGCTTCATTTGAGACTTTTAACTGCTTTTTTAAACTGCTCTCCCCTATCTTTATAGTCACGGAACATGTTGAAGCTAGCAGCTGCTGGAGACATAAGGCAGATTTTTCCAGAAGAAGTGTTTTGATAAGCTAACTGAACTGCCTTTAGCATATTACTAGCGCTTAAAATTTGGCCTTTGAATTTTGCTTTAATTAAAGCTTTTTTGATCTGTTTTCCAGTATCAGGAAAAACAATAACACTAGGCACTTTTTGACTAATAATATTAGTAACTAAATGTGCTTGATCTATGTTTCGATCAAAGCCACCAACTATTAAACAACCAAGTTTTTCTTTTAAGGATGAAATAGCCCTGATAGTAGCAGGTGGAGTAGTGGCTAGAGAGTCATTAATAAAAGTAATCCCTTGATATTGACCAATAACTTCCAGGCGATTAGGTAGTGGTTTAAATAACCTAATGGCTTTGATAATCTTGTCATTTGAAATATCAAAATGTCGGCCAATAATCACTGCTGGCATGACATTCATTTGATTAAATTCTCCAATCAAGTTAGTATGCTTAACTTTTAAGTTTTGACTATTTTGAGAGTAGCTAGTTTTTTTTGATTTAGCGGATTTAATCAGATGTAATATATTTTTATCATCCGAGTTATAGATTAGTAAATCAGACGAGCTTTGGTGCTTGAAGATATTCGTTTTGGCCTGACAATATTGATCAAAATCTTGATAATAATCTAAATGTTCAGGAAATAAGTTTAATAAAATTGCTATGGAAGGACTTTGAGTCAGATCAGCTAGTTGATGACTAGATAATTCAAAGGCCACTTTATCAGTTGGTTTAAGGATAGCTAAGCAGTCAAGAGGTGGCAGGCCAATATTACCAACTAGAAAACTTGAATATTTTTGTTTTAAAACACTATAAATTAATGAAGCAGTGGTGCTTTTCCCTTTAGTTCCAGTTACACCAATTATCTGACTAGGGCAGTGTTTAAAAAATAATTTTGTTTGAGAAGTAAGTTCAGTATTTTGATTAAGATGTTTTTTGATTTTATGATGAGAAATGCCTGGAGATCGAAAAACCACATCGTATTGCTTCAAAGCTAATAAATATTCTTTCCCAAGGTGGGTATTAACAGATTTTCCTTTAATTTTTATTTGATTATTTTGATCAAGTATGCCAATGTTTTTATCTGGAAATAATTTCTTAAGTAACCTGAAACTTGATTGTCCTTCTCTGCCAAAACCAAGTATGCCAATGTTTTTATCTTTTAGTTGATCTTTTATTTGAGATAAAGTTTTATTCATTTAACAATTGCTTTAAAGATAAATTGATGTTTTTAGGTAGAAATTGATCATTGCCCCATGATGATAATAACTTTCTAGCTCTATTTTTTAAGCCTTGTTGATTAATTAAGATATTTTTACGAGCATACTCTAATAATGGAAAATGCTGGCCAGACATATTTAGGCTGAGAAAAAGTCCAATAATGATTTCCTCTCTGGTTCCAACACACTCAAATGGCTTAATTTTATTCTTGTCAGTTAATTGATCTAGTAAAGATGATAAAGATAAATCTTGATAGAGATCCTTGCTAAATATTTCTGTAGTTTTCTTGCCTAAAAATGGATATAGAAGTATAAAAGTTGATAAACACTTTGGGCACTGACTACACCATTTGTCTTGCTTTTGATTACAGCTTCTGAATAAATTAAAGTACTGCGAATGTTTTGAAAAGATCTTTGATATTTGTATTTCCCATAATGGCCTAACAAGGCTAAAGTAATTTAAACTTGAAGATAAGTACTTATTTAAATAGAGTCGGAATAGTTTTTCAAAATGAAAAGATTTAGAATATTGATGATTAATTTTATTATTTAAATATTTAAGATTTTCTTCATCTGAGCTTCTTTCATTGGCTACCACAATATGTCTGTAATCAAATATAGTAGCTACTAAAACACCAAGAAAGGCTAGATAGGCTGAAAATGGAGTATGGCCGTTCAAGTATTCTTTTTGATTTAATTCTAATAATTTGGGGTCTATTAATCGATTAACAGAAATTGTTTGATTTATTTTTGATTTTTTTACAACACTGCTTGAAGCTTGAGTTGGATTTAGCATTAATAAGGATTGATCAAAATTTAAGTTATTTAGAATCTCAAGTGAGACGACTGAATCCTTGCCACCACCGATTAAATTAAGATATTTTTCACTAGTTGATTTGTGTATAGTAACTGGATGCTGATTTGAATTAGATTTAATTCGAACAAAATCTTTTGAGGTGAAGTCAATTTTATTTGTATAAAAGAATTCACCCATTCCCTTGACAAGAAAATTTTGCCACCAGTTAATTTGTTCTTGAGATAAGCTACCGGCTTTTATGTTAATTAATGGCGAGCAAGTAACTTTCCAGTAACTTAATGATTCTATTAAGCCTAAATGAAAGACAAAATTGTTAAAGGTTTTTTTATCAATTTTTTTACTCTTATTACCAGCTTGAGGAATAATTATTTTAGGATGGAAAATAATATCTGGGTGGAGTATAAAACTAAACTTAATAATAAGGTCATTATTGACTACTTGATAAGAGTAACTTTGATAAGTAAAGGTTTGATGATCTTGTCTGAGTTGATTCAGCTTTTTCATTTAGATTACCGCTAACCAAACTCCAAAAATGGCTAGCATGATACTGGCTAGCATAGCCCTTGTCACAATCTTAGGCTCTTCCCAGCCTTTAAACTGAAGTAGTAAATGAAACGGAGCAACGGGAAAGATTTTTTTTCTTCTAAGTTTTTTTGATAGTAGTTGAATTAAGCTAGATAAAATTTCGGCTACAAAAATACCACCAATTACGATTAAAGCCATTACTTTTCCAAGTAGTAAACCAACGACCGCAAAAGTGGCACCAAATGACAAAGCACCAACGTCTCCTAGCCAAATTCTGGCTGGATAAACGTTAAAGTATAAAAAGGCAATTAATCCCCCAAGCCACAAGGCCAGAAAAAAAGATAAAGGAGTATCTAAAATTGAGGCAGATAAAAACCAGAAGGCAAATAAAGCTACCATTAATACTCCACTAGCAAGACCGTCAAGGCCATCAGTGATGTTAACAGCATTAGTAAAAGCGACAATAACTGTAGCTGCAAAAGGAATATATGCAAAGCCCAGATTAAAAGTACCAATAAATGGAATGTAAAGAATGTCTATACCTAAATTGACAAAAAGAAGAGTTGAGATGATTATGGCCAAGAGCCATTGAATAATGAATTTATGCCTCATCCTAAGACCAAAAAAGCCAGTTTTATCAAAATTGAAAAATTTCATTATGTCGTCGTATAGCCCTAGTAAACCAAAGCTTAAAAAAGTAAGAAAGATTATATGCAGTTCTTCATTAATTGGATAAACATTAGTTACAAATACTCCTAAGTATTTAGCTAGTGGAAAAAGTAAAAAAAATAAAAGAGTGATAACGCAGATAAGTAAAAAGCCGCCGCCGACAGGTGTGCCTTTTTTATGAGAGTGAAATTTATCAAAAATTGGTGTTCTTCTTCCAAAGGCGTCTTTGGTTTTCTGGTCTTTTCGAGTAAATCGAAGTTTATAAAGAAGATTAATAAAGGGAACTAAACTAATTGAAGTAATTACAAATGAAAAAATTAGTAAACCTAGTAATAATGCCATAAGATAATTATAGATGACGAAGCTTTCTTCTAAAAGCCTCGATTATATAAGTAAACCAGTACCTGTTGTTTAATGGCAGATCATGAGCTGGTAAGTAATCGAGTTGAAATCCTCCAAATCCTTTTTTAAATAATGAAGGGCCAAAAAAACGATGCTTAGGATTATCAGTGTAACCCCAGAAATTGTAGCGTTTTAGATGACGTTTTTTAGCTTCTTTAATGGCTTCCCATTGAAGCAAGTAAGAAGCTGGAATGTGTCTTTGTTGGTTACTTGAACCCGAATAATGATAAACCGCTTCATCGCCATAAAATATAATAAAAGATATGGCTAATAGTTTACCTTTGTACTCTGCTTTAAATAATTGAATTGAATGATTTTTTTGAAAAATTTCTAACTGCTTTGTTAAATAACTTAAGGAAAAAGGCACAAATCTTTTTCTTTTAACTGTTTCTAGTTGTAGATTGTAGAGTGAATTAACGTCTTTAATATCGGTTGATTTTGTTATCTTAACGCCAAGTTTTTGAGCTTTTTTAATCGAGTAGCGAGTGTTTTTTCTCATGTTACCGAGTAATTCCTCTTCTGATTGATCTAGATTTAATACCCAAGTAGTTTCTGCGTGTAAATGCATGGGGGCTTTTTTAAAGTCTAAAGAATTAACTAGATTAAGATTATCTAAGTTACTTAAAATATTAGGTCTAATCCTTATAAAATTAACTTTATGCTCGATGGCAAAGTTTTTTAAAAGCCTTATAACTTCCTTGACCTGATTCTTATTATCCCAATTAATCACTGGTCCACCAGGACATTCAAAAAAAGTGCCTCTTTTAGCTTTTATTTTTATTAATAAACTAAGGCCAATTATTTTATTATCCTGATAAAACCCAAGCCTGTGGATTTGATGATTGAGTTTTAGATTAAATTGACCCCAATGCCAGGAATGTAGAAAATTAACTTGAGGGGATTTGAGCAAAAAATCTTCCCAAGTTGAAAGACTGGTAATTTGCTTAAGTTTGACCATAATTAGAAATTAGATTGATAATACTATTGGCATCTTTTTTTGAAATTAGAGTGGGTAAGTTAATCACTCTTTTGGAAACATCTTCGGCATTGGAGCATGTTTTTGATGAATAGTGAATGGCTTTATTAATAACTCCTTTAGGGGAAATCACTGGACGATACCAGTCGCCTAGTAAAATATGGTGTTTTTTAGCTTGGTTAATTAACTTGATTGGATTATTAACCAAAAGAGGAAAGCGTAAGATAGGTAAGCATTTAAAGTTCGGAACTTTAAATGCTGATTGATAAGTCTTTGATATGCTTTGACGAACTTGGTTGAAGTTAGTTAGTTTATTTAGTTGATGTAAAGCTAAGACTGCTAAGGCGTTTGGTAGCTTGGCTAGTTTTAAAGCATGTTTTGATTTTTTTTCGTCACCTAAGACTGGCCATGTCAGTAAACCTGATTTTTGATAAAGAAACATTAAATATTTACCAATAGAAAAATAAACAGGTTTAATAATAGATAAAATAATCGGGTGTAATAATTGTTTAAAAATCCAGTAATTTGAAGGAGTGGATAGATTTTGATATTGATTTTCGATACTTTTTTTCAATTTTAAGTTATTCGTTAACAAGGCGCCTCCAAAAACAGAAGAAATCGCTTTATCTCTACCAAAACTCAACATAGTTAGATCACCAAAACTACCCAAAGGTTTATTTTGATAATTAACACCCAAAGAGTGGGCACAATCTTCAATTAAGACTAGGTTATTTTCCCTGCAAATTTCTTTAATTTTTTCAAGTTTATCTGGTATGCCAAAAGTGTGCTGAACAATTATGGCTTTTGAGTTTTTAGTAATTTTGTTTTTAAGATCCTTGAGGCTCAAGTTAAAGGCATTTTTAGAAACATCAACATAAACTGGTTTAGCACCAGACCAAATAATGGCATTTGGAACTGCCACACAAGTAAAAGCTTGACATAATACTTCGTCGGTGGGCTTTAAATCTAAAGACATTAAGCCGACTTGAAGAGCATTTCTGCCAGAATTAAATAACCAGCAATGTTTTTTTGATAGTTTTTTTGATAGTTTTTTTGATAAAGAAACTAAAGATTTTCCAGTTTGCCAAGTTACAAGATTAAATAGAGTTTTGATGGTTAACCAAACATCGTCAAAGCTGGTATTAGGGGAGATTGAGATTAAAATTGGGTTTTTGAACATATGCTTTTAATAAATTTTTTAGGCATTCGACTTTCTAGTAACACAACAGAAGATGAATCAAGTTTAGTTTTTAAAAGAGTTAGAATTTTTTGATAATCTGTTTCAACGATTAAGCGTGGTGATTTAATATCAGTTAAGTTCTTTTTGGTTAAGATTACTAAGTTAAATTGCTTGATGGCTTTTTTGATCAATTCAGTATGAATGGCTTTTGATTCTGAGCCTAGTTCGATAATTCCTGAAGTGATTAATAGCTTTTTAGGTTTGTTGATACTATTAGCAAAAGTTAGCGCCTTTGAGAAACCAACAGGGTTTGAGTTATAAGTATTATTAATAATAACAGCCTTATTTAACCCGAGAGTTTTACTAATAGCTGTTTTAATTAACGGAATAGAAAGAACTTTTCTGTTAATTATTTTTCTTGATATGCCTAAGTATTTTGAAACAACTGCGGCGGCTTGAATATTTGACTGTTGCCATAAACCATGTAGATTAGTTTTATAATTTGTTTTTGGTAGATTAAACCCAAGGGTTTTGAGATGTTTGGTTTGGTTTTTTAACTTAGTAGCCTGAGAATCGTCAAGGTTAAAAACAGCTAAACCATTTACTGGTAGTGATTCAATTAACTCGTATTTTGCTTTAATTAGATTATTCAGACTGCCAAATAAACTTAAGTGTTGCTTGGTTATTCCAGTAATGATGCCAATTTGTGGTTTAACTAATCGACAGATTTGTTTAATCTCACCGATTTTGTAGGCACCCATTTCAATGACAAATATTTGATGGTGTTTATTAAGCTTTTTTAAGATAGTGGTGGCAATACCAATAATAGTGTTTTGAGTACCTGTGGTTTTTAATACTTTATACTTAGTTGATAATATATGGGTTAGAATTTCTTTGGTTGAGGTTTTCCCAAAACTACCAGTGATACCAATAACTGTTAGTTTTTTTGAGTAAAAACGAATTTTTATTCTAGCTAAAAGAATAACAAAAAATTGGACAATATCTGATAAAGGGTTAACTAGAAAAACAGAAAAAGTAGTAATTAATGGAATTGAGAGATAGGCAATTACTGGAGCTAAAACTTGATGGTTAATTTTTAAAACTTGGAATGAAAAGTAAAAAGATAAATAAATTAATAAAATAATTTTGATAGTGAATCTTGGTCTTAACAAATATTTAATAGGGAAAAAATATTTTCTTTTATCACTTGAAAAAAGCAAGTCTTTAAAGCGATCAAAGCGATACTCTTTTAGCTGCCAGAAATATAAACATCTAAAAATAGCTTTTAAAATTAATAGAAAATAGATTATTTCTATGAAATGAACCATTGAATCTTATCAACTAGTTTATTAGTATGGGTGAATGGTAGAGCATGACGAGCATCTTTAAAAACGATTAGCTTGGAGTTAGAGATTAATTTTGCCATGATTTTACCGTCTTTTAATGGAGTAGCAGTATCTTTTTGACCCCATAAAAGTAAGGTAGGAATAGAAATATTAGCTAATAGTTTTTTTTGGTTTTCTTTAACTATTATTGTTAGAGTTTTTTTCAATACTGTTGATGCTTTTAAATAATCTTGCTCGCGAGCAGATTTATAGAGAAGTTTTTGGGCAACTGAAGTGTATTTACTTAGCAAAGGAAGTTTAAAGATAAGTTTGCCGATTTTAGCTAATAATAAAAAAATGAATCTTTTTAAACTTATTTTTTTTCTTATTCCAGCTGAGTTAATTAAAACTAACTTAACTACTTTTTTGGGAAACCTAGCAGCATGATTAATAGCGATTTGCCCACCAAATGAGTGACCAATTAAGATAAATTTTGTTAGTTTTTTGGTGTATGTCTTGAGCCAAGAAGAATACTCATCAGTATTCATTGGTTTGTCAGTTGGAAGATTAGGAAGATAAACTTTATAACCTTTTTTCTGAAGTTTATTCACAAATGGTTGCCAGTTTCCTAAATGACTGGCCCAGCCGTGTAAAATAACAATGTTTTTAACCATGACTAGATTAGATTAATGATAGCTTTTGAGAGTTTGTTTGAGTCGTGCCTGAGTAAACTACGTTTAAGCTTATCGCTTTTGGGTTTTTGAAAAATTAGGGTAGTTATTAATGATTTTCTAATGACTCTTTTATCTTTGTGTAAATCGTCAATAACTGGATATTCATCATGCTTTTGATAAACTTTTTTAATATGACTGGGTATAGCTTGACTATTAATTAAGATGTGGTCAACTGATCGACCAGTGTATTTTTCAATTTCTTTGATATGGTCAGAGGCTTTGTAGTTATGAGTTTGAGAATTTAATGTCATTAAGTTGACTACATAAACTATTTTAGCTTTTGTTTTAACTAGGCTTGATTTTGTTCCGTTTATAACTAGATTAGCAATAATGCTATTAAATAAATCGCCAGGAGCAAGAATGATTAAATCAGCTTTTTTAATCGCTAGGCTGGCGTCAGAATTAATTTTAGCTGCTGGAGTTGTGTAAAGCTTTTTTATTGTTTCACCTTCAGCTAAACGGTGAGTTTCAATTTTGTGTTCTGAAATAATAGTTTTGCCTGAAGAATACTTAGCGGCTAGTTTAACTAATTGACTAGAAATTGGGTAAACTCTTCCTTTTAATCTAAAGATTTTTGCAGCCTGAATGACTGCCTCTGGTTCACTGCCAACTAAATCTTCAAGGGCAGTGAGAATAAGATTGCCAAGATTATGGCCAGTTAAGCCTTGTCCTTTTGAGAATCGATAAAGAAGTAGTTGTCGCAATAATCCATTTTCAGAAGCTAAAGCTGCTAAGCATTGACGAATGTCCCCAACTGGTAAAAAACCAAATTCATCTCGAAGCCTACCGGTTGAGCCGCCGTCATCAGTTACTGGCACTAAAGCTGTTAAGTTAACAGGATATGACTTTAATCCAGAGAGAAGCACAAAACTGCCGGTCCCCCCACCAATAACAACTAGTCTACTTTTCTTATTATTTTCCACAGCTTATATTGTACCAAATCTAGTAGTCATTTATTACGTTGCACAGATTATATAGACTTCAAGGCCTGGCCTTGAAGTTACTTGACGGTAACAGACTTGGCTAGATTTCTAGGCTTGTCTGGATTTAAACCTCGGGAAACGGCTAGGTCATAAGCTAGTAATTGAGCAATAACAGTGTTGCAGATGGCGGTAGCTTGTTTTAGATCTGGTACTTTTAAAAATTGGTCAAAAACTGGATTGTTTTTTGGAGAGATACCAATAATGTAGCCACCTCTGGCTTTCATTTCATGAGCAGCAGAAATTTGATCTGTGTAAGTATTATCATTGGGGGCAATTACTAGACAGGGAGTGTCTTTTTCGATTAAAGCAATCGGACCATGCTTAAGTTCACCGCCAGCATAGGCTTCGGCATGCAAGTAACTAACTTCTTTTATTTTCAATGCTGCCTCAAGAGCAATAGGATATGATAACATCCTGCCAATAACAAACATGTGGTTTTGGTCTTTAATAGTTTTAGCAATATTTTTAATCTTAACTCTTGATGATCCTTGAGATAAACCTGTGACTGCCTGGGCGGCTTTGAGTATCAGCTGTTGGCCTAATGAAAATTTATTGGTTAGTAAATATGACAATTGAATCAAGATGGCAAGCTTAGCTGTAAAGGCCTTGGTAGAAGCAACTGCTACTTCTTGACCAGCTTGAAGTAAGATATTTTGATCAGCTTTTCTATAGAGAGTTGAACCAACTACATTAGTAATTCCGATGATATTAATACCTGCTTTTTTGGCTAGATTAACTGCCTCTACTATATCGATAGTTTCTCCAGACTGAGATAGCATCATAAAGGTTTTATCTTTAGATAGTAACTGCTGGTTTTTTTTGAATTCTGAACCAACTATAGACTCAACATCAATGCCGATTAGGTCAAATAAGTATTCTCCAAACAAAGCTGCGTAAGAAGCTGTGCCACAACCGAGGATATAAGCTCGAGAAGTTTTTTTAATTTGTTGGGCAATAGGCTTGAGTTTTTTTTTGGGTAATCTTGCTAAGTTATTTAATACTTTTGGTTGATCATGGATTTCTTTTTCCATGTAATGATGAAAACTATCTAGGTTAGATTGTTCTTTTTTTAAATTTTGGGTGGTAATTTTTACTTTGATTGGTTTGCCTGTTTGAGCATTAAATAAATTTACTTTGTCTTTTGTTATTTGAGCTAGTTGATTATCTTCTAAAAAGATTACTTTTGAGGTATGGTCAAGTAGGGCCCAAACGTCTGAGGAAATTAAGCTATAACCATCAGCAATGCCAATAGTTAACGGAGAGCCATTTTTTACTGCTATTAGCTCATTTGAATCAGCGTTAATCAAGATAAAAGCATTCATGCCATGAACTTTTTTATAGGCAGTTTTTATGGCTTTTAAGGGATCAAGTTTTTTTAGTTGCTTTTCGATTAAGTGGAGAGCGACTTCGGTGTCGGTTTCTGATTGAAAACGATGATCTTTTATTAAATCTTGCTTTAGGGATCTAAAATTTTCAACAATGCCGTTGTGAACCAAACATAACTTCTGAGTGCAATCTAGATGAGGATGAGCATTACCAACAGTCACTCCACCATGAGTAGCCCAACGAGTATGACCTAAACCAATGTTCGATTGAGGCAAACGAGTACTTGCTTGGCCAATTTTACCGACATGACGTTCTCTTACTAACTGACCATTTTTTTTAACGGCAATCCCCCAAGAATCATAGCCACGATACTCAAGTTTTTTAAGACCACTTAGAATAGTTTTAGCGGCGTTTTTTTTGCCAACAACTCCAAAGATTCCACACATATTAATTTATCCTAACTATTTTAGCACCTAAACTTAGAAGTCTACCAGCAAAATTTTCATAGCCGCGATCAATGTGGTCAATATGAGTTAAAGTGGTTTGCCCTGTAGCAGCTAAACCAGCTAAAGCTAATGTAGCACCGGCTCGAATGTCGGTTACTTTGACGGTGGTGCCTTTTAAACTGGTTGGCCCGGTAATAACAATGCCATGTTTATTATTGGGTTGATCATCACTCAGATTAAAGTTATAAAACTGATCTTTGTCTTTAATTGATGGATTAAAATATTTAATTTTAACCCCCATGTTAATCAAGTCATTAACATACTGAAAACGTTTAAGAAAAACTGATTCAATGATCTTTGTTTTACCAGAACATTGAGTGGCAAGAACTGACCACAATGGTTGCCAATCGGTCATAAAACCAGGGTGGGGCTTGGTGGTAATATTAACTGATTTAAGTGGTTTTTGATAATAAAAGCGAATTCCATGCTTGTCTATTTCTATACCGCCACCAACTTGTTTGAGTTTATCTAAAAAGATGGTCAAGTGATCAGGGTTAGCATTTTCAACCACAATGTCACCTTTAGTTACCAAGGCAGCAATAGCGTAAGAAACAGCTTCGTTACGGTCTGGCATAACTTGATGAATTACCGGGCTTAATGTTTTAACTCCGGTAATTTTGATAGTTCTAGGTTCAAGTCTTTTTATATTAGCTCCCATTTTGTTGAGCATTTCGATAAGATCATCAACCTCTGGTTCAGAAGCAGCGTTTTTGATAATGGTTTCGCCTTTTGCTAGCACTGCAGCTATAACTAAAGTCTCTGTACCAGTGTGAGAGTTTTTCTTAAAGTTATAAGTGTTTCCAATAAGTTGATCGCAAGTAGCAATGATTTGATTTTTTTCAATCTTAATGTCTGCGCCTAAGGCCTTGAGGCCATCAAAATGCCTATCTAGAGGTCTTTTACCGATTCTATCCCCTCCTGGAAGAGGTACAATGGCTTTTTTCATACGAGAAAGCAAAGGAGCAATAAACATTGATGAAGCTCGGGAGGCTAAGCCCAAGCTCTTTGGAATAATTGATGTTGAAAGTTCAGCTGGATTAATAAACATAGTTCGCTCACCTGCAGAATAAACTTTGGCGCCTAAAGCAGAGATAATTTCTTTGGTTAAGCTAACATCAGCTATTCTAGAAAAATTTAACAAACGAGTCTCGTTTTTACTTAAAAGAGAAGCGATCATTAGCTTAAAACTTGCGTTTTTGGCGCCACCAAGTCTAACGACACCCTTTAACGGTTTACCACCCTGAATAATTAATTTAGTCATGTTCTCCTAGTAAATTGATTTCTAGCTTTAAGTTGAGATCTAGTTTAGATTTAGCAGTATTTTTGATCAATTTAATTAATTGAAGTACTTCTTTAGCCTGAGCACCACCTAGGTTTTCAATAAAACCAGCGTGTTTTTCTGATATTTTAGCTTTTCCAATCTGCTTACCTTTTAGTTTTAAAACCTTATCGATTAAATAACCTATTGATGGGTAAGGAAGATCAAGTTTTTGCTGTTCTTTTTCAGATAAGTTTTGGAAAATGCATCCGACAGATTGTTGAGGCTGATAAGATTTTTTTAAGGCCCAGTTTTTTGCAATCTTTAAAGCAATTTCTTTTGGGCCTTTAAATAGTCTTAATGTAGAAGTTAAGACAATGTTCTGGTTGGATTGAATAATTGAATAGTCATAATCAAAATTAAGTTGACTAGCTTTGAGATTTTTTATCTTTAAATCTTTGTCGATAACTTGAGTTTCAACTAAATAATCTGAAAAATACTTGTCAGCGCCATGAAGATTAATATAGGTAGCTCCTCCAATTGTAGCTGGAATGCCAGCAAACCATTCAAGTCCAGTGATGCCTTGATTCAGCAGGCTAAAAATTGCTTTGGGTAAAGTAACTCCACTATCTAGTTTAACTAAGACAGGAAGATATTTTTCTGCTTGATAATCTAGTTTTGAGATTTTTTTAGCTTCTAAATCAGAGGTAGTAAATCTAGGTTTGATTTTTTTACTTAAAGATGGCTGATTAGATTTATTCTGAGCTAAAACTGTTATCTTGCTGGTTAGATTTTTTATAACCAATCCCTTAATACCTTTGTCAGAAACCAAGATATTACTGCCGTTACCAATAATGGTTAAGTTTAGCTGGTGCTTTTTAGCATACTTAACTGCCTTGATTAATTCTTTAGTTGTTTTGGCTTCAAAATAATACTCAGCTTTGCCACCAATTTTAAAAGTAGTGTGCTTTGATAATGGTTCGTTTTTTAAAAATTGATTGATCATCGTGATTTTAAAGCTTTTTTAATATCTTTGTGCCAGAGAAAATTATTACCAGCACCAATTGTAAAGATAACATCGTTTTTTTGAGCGTGGTCAACTAAATACTTGATTGTTTCTGCTTTTCCTTGACAATATTTTACTGTTCGATGATACTTTTTTACCTCTGCAGCAAAGATTTTACCAGTTAAACCAAGGTTGTCTTTTTCCCTAGCTGAAGCAAAAATGTCATTGATCAGTACATGATCAGCGTCTTTGAAACTTTGGCTAAATTGCTTGAGTAAGACTTTGGTGCGTGAAAAGGTGTGGGACTGAAAAATAGCAAAGATTTTTCTATCTGGTAACCAGGCTCTAGCTGCCTTAAGTAAACATTTGATTTCAATTGGATGATGGGCATAGTCGTCATAAAGATCGATGCCTTTAATAGTGTCAATATGCTCAAATCGACGTTTAGTGCCAGTAAAACTTCTTAAGCCTGTCTCGATTTTTTTTGCTGATAAACCTATGTGATTACAAGCAGCTACAACACTGACTGCGTTTAAAGCATTAAATGAACCAGGAACATTTAAAACCATTTTTGGCCAATTAATTCCATTGTGCCTTAGATATAAAAACTGCTTTTTGTCAGCCACATGATTTTTGACAATCTGCCAATCAGCCTGAGGTGAAAAACCATAAGTAATGACAGGTCGGTTAATCAACTTAATAAAAGTTCTGATGTTTAGATTATCGATGTTAACAATAATGGCTCCGTCTTTAGGAACTTTATTTACAAATATTTGATAAGCATTAATTAGTTTGTCAAATTGAGGATAAACATCTGGATGGTCATGTTCGAGATTGGTAATAATGGCAATGTATGGATCTAGATAATGAAATCTAGGAGTTAAATCAGCCAAAGGATCAGCCACAAACTCGTCTGCCTCAATAACAAAGTACGGTGATCTTAAGTTAAATCTACCTGGTGCGTTTAAACCAGGAATATCTCCGACTCCAACTGCAAAACTAGGCTTAAGACCGGCTGAGTCAAGAACCGAAGCTAACATAGCAGAAGTAGTTGATTTCCCCCCAACACCAGCGACTGATAAGACTTTTTTATTATGAGTAAACAATTTTAAACCTTGAGCTAAGTTAAAACACTTGACGCCTTTTTTTAATGCGGCAAGTACCTCAGGGTTTTGGCTACCATTATGAGCCCCAGTATATATAAGCAAGTCTAGTTTTTTAGGTAAGTTAGTATCAACAAAATCAAGTTTTGGTTTAAGTTTTCTTTTTTTTAAGATGGCATCGGTAGGAAAAGTTTCAGAAATATCACTACCAGAAACTTTGATGCCTAAGTCTTGAGCGCAAAGAGCCAAAGCTGTCATACCCACTCCTTTTATGCCAGTAAAATGAATAGTCTTAACTTGCCCTAGGTTCATTATTTAATTACCAGGTTTTGACTAACAAAAACTTTTTGATTTGATTTCACGTCTTGATTTAAGACAACTCCGCTGCCAATTAAACTGTTGCTACCTATGGTCACTCCTGGCATCACTGAAGTATTAATTCCTAGTTGAGAAGATTTAGCCACAATAGCGCCAAACTTAGTTCTATTAGTATCTTTGATTGATTTTTTATCAAATCTAAGATTAGCTATTCTAGCACCAGAACCAAAGTTGGATTCACCCTCCACTACCGAGTCGCCTACATAATTACAATGAAACCAGTTTCCAGACCCAATGTAGCTTCTGGCTATTTCAGTGTTATAGCCAACTGTGCATCCCTCTTCAATAATTGAATCTCTAATCAAGCAGTTATTGCCAATGACTACTTTTTTACCAATATATGAATTTTTTATAACTGCTCCAGCCATGATTTTTGCGGTTGGATGAATAATCGAGTCTGGTTTCTTTTTATGATTTAAAAAGGCGTCCATTACATCAAGGATTTGATGAGGATATTTTATTTGGGCAAAATAGTCATTGTATTTAAAAAGCTCTACTTTTTTTAGACTCATTAACTTGGAGATGGCTATTTCATAATGGTCATCTTTTTTTGACTTAACAGAATCAAGCAACTTAAAGAAAGTGTTTTTATCGTTATAAAAATGCATGACTAAACTAAAGTATGAACTAGGTTCTTTGCCTTGATCTGGTTTCTCAATTATGGCGACTGGTTTTTGATCTTTTAACTTAAAATAGCCACCATGTAAATAATGATCAGTGACCATGCCAGTAAGAAGGTTTTCTACTTTTTGAGATTCAGAAACAAAATCTTTAATAGCCTCAGAAGCTAGTAAATCTCCGCCGTTAAAAACCATGATCGAGTCTGTCTTGATTTTTGGTTTTGCAGCTAACAAGGCATCTGCCATTCCGGATGGTTTTGGTTGGACTGCAATTTTGTGACCAAGAGTTTGATACTGGTCTTTAAATTTAGGGTTTACTACAACTAAGATATCTTTAATGCCTTGATCCTTGAGATCTTTTATTAACCAAGAGATTAGTGGTTGACCAAAAATAGGCAGTAAAGCTTTAGGGGTAGTTAGAGGTCTTAAGCGCTTACCAACTCCGGCGGCTAATATTATGGCGGTAGTATTCATTTTGGCTCCTTTTTATTTTTTATCGCAGCTTTAGCTACCTGGTGTTCAGACCAGGGATACTCTATTGTACCAAAGCACATAGACTTTTCGTGGGATTTACCAAATAAGGCCACTAGATCACCAGATTTCGCTAAGTTAATGGCAAGTTGGATGGCTTTTTTTCTATCTGGTTCTCGGTATAACTTTTTATGCTTAACTTTTTTAAAGCCAGCTTCAATTTGGTCATTAATGTCTTTAACTTTTTCGGTTCGAGGATCTTCGGCCGTAAGAATAGTGATATCTGAATACTTGGCTGCAATACTTCCCATTAAAGAGCGTTTTTGAACATCTCTTAAACCAGCTGAGCCAAAAACAGAGATTATCCTTTTTGGTTTAGTTTGTTTTAAGGCTTTATAAGCAGCTTTAAGAGCATCGGGTTTGTGGGCAAAATCAATTACTACGGAAAATGGCTTTTTTTGAATCCATTCCATTCGTCCAGGAATGCCAGGATAGGTTTTGGTGGCTACAGTAATTTGTTTGTAAGATAAACCTAGATCTTTTGCTACAGCAGAAGCTGCATTGTGGTTAGTTTGTTGAAAATCCTGATCAGCTTTAAAACTAATCACTCTACCTGTGGCTAGTTTTTTAGCTTTAGTAAAATGTTGGTCATCTTGGTTTAAAACAGCTAGATAAGAGTTTTTGACTAGTTTTAGTTTGGCCTGATGATAGTTCTCTAAAGTGCCATGATAATCTAGGTGTTCGTGAGCAAGATTAGTAATCAGGCCATATTTAAACTGAATCCCCCAACAACGATGTTGATCCAAACCATGTGATGTTACCTCAAGAACTACGTGAGTGTAGCCTTTTGACTTAATCATTTTTAATAGTTTTTGGAGTAAAAAAGGGTCAGGATTAGTAACATGTAAACCAATGTCTATTTCTTTTTTTCCGATTTTAGCTGCAATAGTCGAGATAAGAGCTACTTTGTATTTATTTTTCTGCAAGATGTGGTAAACCAAGTGAGCAGTAGAGGTTTTCCCAGAAGTTCCAGTAATGCCAATAACTGATAAGTTTTTTGAAGGAAAGCCGTAAACAAGGTTAGCTAAAACAGCCTTGGGTAGATGCCAAAAGGTATTAATCAATAAGTTAGGAATAAATTTTCTTAATCTTTTAATCACAACCTATATTTTACCTCATGAAATCAATTAATTACTTAATAAAATCAAGTTATTATTAGTTTTTAGGAATGATGTTGAAGTGATTGAGTAGATCTTGGGCAATGGAAAACCAAAGTGGAGCAGCGGTTTCTGAAGCCCACTGAGAAGTAGATGGTTCTTTTAAGGTAACTAGCATAACAAACTTAGGATCATCAGCTGGAGCAAAACCAATAAATGAAGCATTGGTTTTTTCTTCTTCATACTTGCCTTTAAAAGCGATCTGGGCAGTGCCAGTTTTTCCAGCAATCTTGTATCCACCGGTGTGAGTCCATTTAGCTTCACCTTCTTTGGCTGCAGCCACCATCATGTCTTTAACTATGTCTGCAGTTTCTTTTTTAATAACTCTGTTTTTTATTTTTGAAGGAATAGTAATAATCCTTTGATCACTAATAACTTCTGAGACTACGTGTGGTTCAACTAGTTCTCCTCCGTTAGCAATTACGCTGACAGCCTGAACTAACTGCATTGAGGTGGCTACGAACCCTTGACCAAAACTGGCTGTTGCAAGATCAACATAAGTCCATTGGTTGTCTGGTCTTGGTTGAGGCACTACTTCGTCTTGAAGGTCAATATTTGTGCTTTCGGTTAAACCAAACTTTTTAAAATAATCAAGAAACTTATTTAACCCAAGTTTTTGACCAATAAACACCATGCCAACATTATCTGAATGAACAATAATATCGGTCATGTTGGAGTTTGGTCGATATTCATCGTTCCAAGTATTAATGGTGTATTTATCAATTTTAACTGGCTTGTCACAGATATCGCAGATGGTATCTTTGTCTAAAACACCGGAGTCTAAGGCAGCGGCCATTACTAAAACTTTAAAAATCGAGCCTGGTTCAAAAGCCGATGCGACAACCGGGTTAACAAACAAAGATGGCTCAAATTTTGAGTATTCTTGAGGGTCATAACTAGGCAAAGAGGCCATGGCTAAGATAGCTCCAGTATGAGGATCCATGATGGTAACCGAACCAGCTCTGGCTTCAAATTGATTAATGCCTTTTTGGAGCTTTTTTTCAACCAGATACTGTAAGCTTTTATCTAGATGAAGTTTGAGTTTGCGGCCATCTTTTTTGTTTTGAGTTAAAAAGTCCCCCATGATGATAGGGTTGTTAAAGGCATCTTATTCCTGCCTGATAATACCAGGTCTGCCAGCTAACTCTCTTTGATAAAATCCTTCTAAGCCATAAAAACCTTGATCCTTCCCTTGATCATTAAAGCCAACAAAACCAAGCAATTGAGCTGACATTGATGCTTCAGGGTAAAGCCGAGTCTGATCTTGTTCAAACATAAGATTTTTTATATTTAAATCTTCTAAAGCTAGTTTCTGATCCTTGTGAATTTTTTGAGCAATTGGTACCCATAAAAGCCGTTCGTCGTTTATTCTTTTAATTAAGATATCTTTAGTTTTATCGATTAATATTTTTTTGTCAGTTTCTGATAATTGACTTGAAGGAGTGGCAGAAAAAGAAATAGATGAGTAAACAATTGGAGCTAGATTGTCAATTAAGTCAAAAGGAATTGGTTCTGATTTATCTTTTTTGTAATAAGTAAAAAAGGCTGGTTGATTTGCCACTAAAAAACTATCATCTGAAGTTAAGATTTCTCCTCTTCTAGCCGCTACTTCTAAAGTAGTATGTTGCTGAGACTCGGCTAAGGCAGTTAGTTTATCTGAATTTAAAACTGCATAATAAAACAACCGGGATAATAGTAAAATACCAGCAAAAACAAAGAATAGATTAAGAGAAAGTAAGCGCCACCTGGAGCTCATGGAAGGATCTGAGCAACGCTTTGACCTGAGGTAAAGTACTTAAAGTTTGGCTTATCAGTATAGCCTTCTTCTAGGGCTTTTTCAGCTATTTTAGTCAATCCACCTGAGTTTTTAACTATTTGAGATTTTAATAACAGATTTTGTTTTTTGATGTTTTCTGTTTCTAGTTTTACACTCTTGAAATTTCGTCCCCAGGTTGAAGCTTGGTTAGAAAGAACCATTTTAGCTATTCCTAAAGCCGTCACTAAACTCAAGGAAAATACCAAGCAAGCCCGGCATTTTTTTGTCACATGTTGATGATGTTCTTTTTCAGCTCTAGTCATATTTTTGTAGCGGCTCTTAATTTAGCTGAGCGGGCTCGAGGATTATTTTTTAACTCCTCCTCTGAGGGAGTAATTGGTTTATCGGTTAATATTTTTAAATGTTTATTTTGTTTAAAAAAGTTTTTAACTATTTTGTCTTCTAAAGAATGAAAGCTAATAATGACTAAGCGACCTTTAGGCTTTAAGAGCTTAACTGCTTGGGGAAGGGCGGTCTTTAGATTGTTAAGTTCGTCGTTAACAACGATTCTTAAGGCCTGAAAGACTTTGGTAGCCGGATGGATTTTACCCCTAGTTTTTTTAACTTTAGCAACCAAATCTGCTAGTTCTAAGCTGGTCGTAATGGGCTTTGATCTACGGGCCCGAACAATATGGTTAGCAATTGCCAGATGATACTGTTCTTGACCAAACTTACTAAAAAGCTCACTTAGTTCTCCTTTATGTAGGCCGTTGACTAGGTCAGCGGCAGTAACTGATAGTTCTTTAGAGGCTCGCATGTCCAAAGGAGCAGAAATTTTAAAGCTAAATCCTCTGCCAGGGTCAGCTATCTGCTCTGAAGACAAGCCTAGGTCAAATAAAATTCCGGAAAATGATTGAACCTGAAACTTTTTAGCAGCTTCTAATAGATTAGAAAAATTACAATGCAGTAATTTAAACTCAGCTTTTAAGCAGGTATTTTCAAGCCGAGTTTTAGCTCTTTTGATCGCTTCAGGGTCTTGATCAATTCCAAAAAGTTTGCCTCCTTTCTTCGCAATCTCGAGTGCATGACCTAATGCGCCAAGAGTGCAGTCAAGATATTTTTGATTAGACTCTATTTTTAATAGATTAATAGTTTCTTTTAAAAGTACGGGTTTATGAGTTATTTTTTGCATCTTGATAATTGGACAGTTTTTGTCCGATTCCTTCTATATTTTTATCAAGATATTGTTCATAGGTTTGCCATTTTTTTAAACTCCAGAGTTCGACACGGTTACCTACCCCTAAAAAAACTACTTCTTGACCTAAAACAGCGTAGTTTTTTAAATACTTTGGGACAATAAAACGGCCTTTGGGGTCTAGTTTGATTTCAAAAGCACTGCCTAGTAAAAATCTGTCAGTGGCACGGGCAGGTTCAAGAGTAAGTTTTTGGTTGGTGATGTTACTAACCAAATTATCCCAGTTATCTTTTTTAACGATCATGAGGGCTTTTTCGTAGCCAGCAGTGATAATTAGACTACTACCAAGCGCTTTTTTAAACTTAGAAGGCAATGCCAGTCGACCTTTAGTTGATAGTTTTGTTTTGTAGTGCCCTATAAGCATAAATTGATACCACTTTTTCCCACTTTTTCCCACTTTGATATAGTTATATACATATTTTTCACGCGCGTCAACCCCAAGGTTTCACGAATGGAGAAAAAATAGAAATATGAAGTAATTCGAGATTATTTAATCTTTTTAGA
The DNA here is from genome assembly GCA_964630755.1 of uncultured Pseudomonadales bacterium. GTDB lineage: Bacteria > Patescibacteriota > Microgenomatia > UBA1400 > CG1-02-47-37 > CAZVYS01. The sequence continues at coordinate 33,793 of CAZVYS010000008.1, forward strand.
AAGATTAAAAGCTAATGGCAAACCAATCAGTAAACCGATAAAGCCAAAAAGGCCTAGAGTAAATGAGGCAGAATATTTGTCAAT
>CAZVYS010000009.1:0-32445 GCA_964630755.1 uncultured Pseudomonadales bacterium
CTTCTCCATTGCCAGAGGCTCCAGCCAATCTAGAGCCAATCGACATTGAAGAACCAGTTGAAGAAGAGGCTACCGAATCAGCTGAAACTGAATAGGCAGAAAACTTTAAAAACCCGTCTGGCAGCAGGCGGGTTTTTTACTGAGCTTAAACTGTTTTATCAGACCTTAATGATAAAACCGGAAATCCCCCCATAAGCACAATTATCCCTGCCAATAAAACCACTACTCGAAAGCCATAAATCTCTCCCACAAAACCAGATAAAGCTGCTAAAGCTCCTATCGCTATACCATATATAGCATCATAAGTTCCTATGGTTCGCCCTTTTGTATTTGGCTCAAGATGAGAATAAAAAATTAACTTCCATGAATTAATATCCACCGCTCGACAGACCCCCAAGACTCCCATCGCTAGATATAGATGCCAAAGCTCTGTCGCAAAACTAAGGCCAACATAAGTAACTCCAGCCACCAAACTAACAATAAACAAGGCCCAAATTTCATCAGTATAACCCTTTATCTTGTCAAACATTTTTCCAACATAAATTGTTGAAAGAGAGGATGCGATTCTATAAATCATGTACGAAATACCCACGCTACTGGCAGAGGCTCCGTTAATATATTGAGTAATAAACAAGGCTAAGATAACCGAAATAAAAGTATCACCACCCCAGTACAAAACATCGTTTAAAGTCAGCACTTCAGCAATATGTGAATACTTTGTGAATCTAAATACGTTTAGTGACCGAAGATGCATAAAGCCTACCTAGATCATAGCACATGCTTAACCGCCCCCCGATACCCATCTTCTTTGGCGGCCTTTTTTGTAGCTCGGCAAATCATACACCTAGTTGGTTCTTCCAGTCCCTTCTCTTTAAAAAACTCCTGCTCCCCTACAGTCCACGGAAACTCTTGTTCACAATCCTGACATTTAATGATTCTGTCTTTCATAAGTGGACCTGAGGAGAGTCGAACTCCTTGCCTCTGCAATGCGAATGCAACGCTCTTCCAGTTGAGCTACAGGCCCTTCTGCGCGCAGAACAGATCCGTTCTTGAAGCCTTAGCTTCGAGGCCGGACCTTCACAGATTTTACCATTTCTAGCTTTAACTTATCCAAATCTTTGCCTGTCACCGCACTCACAAAAACAAGGTTCGTAACCTTGTTTTTAAACTGCTTCCTAACAACCTCTATTTGACTTTCTTTTAACACATCTATCTTATTTAAAACCACTATCTCTGGTTTTTTAACCAACTCTTTAGCATGCTTACCTAGCTCTCCCCGAATCGCCTTGTAATCTTTCATTAACCCACCTTCAGGGTCGGACCTTGAAGGTTTCTCAAGCAACTTAGCCCCATCAAGCACATGCACTAATATTTGACATCGCTCTACATGTCTTAAAAACTGCAGCCCCAATCCCTTGCCCTTACTTGCTCCCTCAATCAATCCTGGAATATCTGCTAAGACTAATCCCTTACCCTTCTCAACCACCATCACTCCCAAGTTTGGTTTTAAAGTAGTAAACGGATAATCAGCTATCTTAGGCCTGGCTTTAGTTAAGACTGACAATAAAGTCGACTTGCCTGCATTGGGCATACCAATCAACCCAACATCCGCCAATAACTTAAGCTCCAGCTCCAGCTCCAGAAACTCTCCTTTTGTTCCTGGCTCGGCAATCCGAGGCGTAGTCCGTTCTGGTGATCGAAAAAACCAGTTACCCCTACCTCCTTTTCCTCCCTGAGCCACCAAAGCTTTTTGTCCCGACTTTAACATATCAAAACTACCCCGAGGGCTTGTCACTTGCGTTCCTGGAGCAACTTTAAGCACCAACTCCAAACCATCTTTGCCATGCTTTTTAGCTCCACCTCCACCCTGTCCTCTTTCTGCCTCAAACTTCTTATTAAACTGATACGGCACCAACGTATTTAAGTCCTTGTCTACCTCTAAAAAAACACTGCCTCCATCTCCTCCATCTCCACCATCTGGTCCACCTTTTGGCACAAACTTTTCCCTTCGAAATGAAATCTTGCCATTACCACCATCACCGGCTTTAACTTGAATCTTGGCGTAGTCAATCATACTTAAAACCGCAACATTGCTCGACCATCAGCAAACTGACGAATTAAAGCGTTGAGTAGTGTTTGATATGGCACATTATTTTTCTTAGCTCTCGCTTTAACTTTAATTAAGTCCTCGTTATTAACTCTTATCGTTATCCTTTTAGTCTTAGTTAATTCTTTATAGTTTTTAACTGCCTCTTCAAAGAGTTTTTTAGTTTGTCTAAGATTTTTTGACCTAACATACTCTCCTCTTTTTAAGGCTTTTTCAATAGCTTGTTCTTGTTTGTCTAATTTAATTGTCTTCATAATGTTCCCTTCAAGTATTTGCTAGTTAAAACTCTACTTGGATAAATTGTTTTTAAGAAAATAGTCTTTTTCTTTTTATCAACTATGTAAAGCACTGCATAAACATAGTTTTTAATTTTAATAACTAGTATTTTTTGATTTGGATAATTTTTATGCTTAAGATCATCTAATGCTTTATTATTTTCAACTGCTTTAACTACATCATTAAAACAAGCACCTCGAGTTTCTTGAAGCAATAAATTTTTTTCTTCACTAAACTCTAGCTTATATTTCATTATCTCTATCTTACTTAATTGTACATCCAATGTCAATACATTATCTTAGAAACGCCAACGGATCTACCAACGCTCCATTCTGTCTAATCTCAAAGTGTAAATGCACTCCAGACGATCGACCAGTTGAACCCATCCTGCCAATCACGTTTCCTCGATTAACCGTCTGCCCCACCTCCACGCTAATACTAGACATATGCGCATACAAAGTCTGATACCCATTGCCATGATCAATCAAGACCCGATTACCATAACCAAACCCATCTAGCCAACCAGCTTGAACCACTTTTCCTGCATCTGCCGCCAACACTCCAGGTCCAGCTTTATTAGCAATATCAATAGCCCGATGATACCAAACCCATCGCTGAGTAATCCGACCAGCTGCTGGCCAAACAAACGAACCAGAAGCTGACACTACCCCTGCATCTGGTGTAGTTCGAGCTATATATCTCTTTGGATCCCACAACTGCTCAGCCGGCTTCACTCCATCTGGCACTACCAAACTCTGTCCCACTGCCAGCGCAAAAGTCTCATCATTAGAATACGAATTAAACGGCCAGTTAAGAATCTGTTGAGCATCCACATCATATTTTTTGGCAATCGAGTAAATCGTCTCCCCCCGCTTCACTTTGTGCATCATCCCAGTCACTGGTGGCACCTCGATCTTTTGGCTTGGTTTAATCGCATCAATGCTAGCTAGATCATTCTGCCATCGAATCGTATCAATCGACACGTCAAACTTTTTAGCTATCGACGACACCGTATCTCCAGGCTGAACAATATACGTAACCACATTATCTCTAGGCTTAACCGACACCGCTGTCGTGGTATCCATATATCCTTGCCTCATCCCTAAAATTACTCCTCCTTGACCAGTGCTGTCCCCACCGGAATCCTCGCTCACCGCTTGTGAAATCACTGGTGCCAATAACAGTCCTACAATAAAAAGTCCGGTCATACCCGTATGCAAAAACGGCCGGGTGTACCGACCTCTTTTAGCCACCAAACCCTCTACCACTACCCCCTTACCTGCCTCAAAACCTTCTAAAGACTGCCTGATTCTAACTGAAAAGTACGATCCTAAAAACCGCAAAAATGTCCGCACATCCCACCACCAAACAATCACAGGATTACTCCTAATTCGTTTGAAAATAGATATCCTTTGCCCCGAAGTTACCTGAGGCTTTTGTTCCATATGTACAGCATACTATCAAAGACGGTTCCGAACTTCAAGCGAATGCTTATCCCGATTTAATCGGGACTAGTTCGGAACCTGAAATTAACTATTCCACCAACTCAGCCACTATCAATAATCTCTTCCAGGTTGTCCCTGGCGGCCAACAAGTTTGAAGCACCAGCCGGCTTTCGTCTCCTACATCCGTAATATCACTAATGTCATCTGGGTCAACTGTCTTTTTCTCCTTCACTTTATACCTAAACGGCGCGCCTTTATAATAAGCTATAACCTCATCTCCTACCTCCAGTTTTCTCAATAGATAAAAAACCGCATTCATCCGCTCTACATTGAGTCCCGCGTCAGTCGAATGACCAAAGATATAAACCGTACCCTTCTCACCTGGCAAAACCGATCCAGCTGCATGAGCCACACCCCCTGCAGTCCGCAAAACCGACTGATACTCTTCTTTATCTGCCGGATTAACTCCTTCGGTCACCGCCACATTTACAAATACTTTAGGTATCACCAATCCAAACTCTGGTGACAACGGCGCCACTAACACCTCTTCTGCTGTTAACTCACCAAACCCTCCCCCTACCGGCGTAGCTTCATCAAACTCCCAAGTAATTGCTTGTTGATCTTCAACCTCTGACCCTAATATGCCAGCAAAACCCACAATAGGCTCACCAGACTCTTGCTGCTTAACTTGCTTTTGGTAATGCGCTTCCATAAACAAACTTGGTCCAAAAATCCAGGCTAATACTCCCACCACTAAAACCAAACCAATATCTATTAATAGCCACTGCTTTAGCTTCATTTCTTATTCTTATTCTTTTGCTTCAGTTTTACGTACACCAACCCCACTCCCAACCCCAAAGCTCCTAAAGTCAACATCGTTGGCGTACCAGTATCTGGTTGACGCCCAGCAAAACTCCTTCCAGTCGTAGTCGGCACTACTCCATTTACCGGCCAACCTCCGAAATTAAAATAATAAAGCTTTTCCTCATCCAATACCATCTCTTTAGTCGCCCCAGTCGTATTCAACCAATCAGCTTGCCCTAGTTCATGCACCCAGATCTTATCTCCCTTATTAGCCATAACCTCATCACCTAGCTCATTACCAGGCTCGATCGAATAAATCTTCTTTCTTCCTCCATTCACCCGATACTCAAACTGCCATTCCCTGTTAGTAGCCGCCTCTCCAGTCTCCCTAATTCCATCTCTGTTTGCATCTAGATATTTTCTGACAACCCATCTAGTTTCATCACCATCGTCGTCATTGTCATTGTAGTCATCGTTGCCATCATTACGATTGTCATCGTAGTCATCGTTACCATCATTGCCATCGTCATCCCCACCATCACCTTCAGAAGTAGTTCCTGGTTTATACGATAAAATCAGCAAAGCATCATCATAATTTCTCCCATTTTGATCGTTCCAGCACTGAACTGCTTCTATTGGCTCACCAGATGCTTCTACCCCAGCTACCTGAGCCTTCACGCTCTTTGAGCCACAGGTGTTATTAACCGCTTCCTTTGAACCTAGGTAATAAATTCGATCATGATCCCAAAGCCTAGTAGTGATTGAGTCACCAGCCTTAACTTGAATCGAGTCAACCGCTTGTGGCCTACCATCATTCAAATCATAAATCGTATTATTCACAAACAAATCCGACCCTCTAGGATAATATCCATCTAGGTCATCATAATAAACTCTCACTTGACCGTCTTTAGAATACTCGACCGCTGCACTAGAACTAACTTGAGCAATCAACACTTCCTTTTCATTCAAACTAGCTAAATAAGTCTTAACCGATAACCCTAACACCACTCCACCAACCACCAACCCTAGTCCCAACCACTTTAACCACTTGATTTTTTTTAAGTTTTTAAACCAGCTTTTCTTCTTTGCCATATCTGGCGTAATCCTACCAAACTACCCCTCCTCAGTCAAACAACTTTACCAGTAACTAAATGACGAATGTCATTTAACTTTAAATTCTTTAACCAAATTTATCCTGTGAATACAGGATTACCCCTTACCAAGCCCAGTTAAAAACTCTTTATTGCTTTTGCTTTTTCTTAAACGCTCAAGCATGACTTCAGTAGTCTCGTTACTATCTAAAACATCGATCATTCGACGCATTGTGACTACTTTTTCATACTCTTCTTTTGAAAACAGCAACTGCTCTTGACGAGTACCTGACCTTTGAATATCTATTGATGGGAAAACCCTTCTTTCTGCTAACTTACGAGAAAGATGCAACTCCATGTTGCCTGTTCCCTTAAACTCTTCGTAAATCAACTCGTCCATTCTAGAACCAGTGTCTACTAAAGCTGTTCCAATAATAGTCAAAGACCCTGTCACTTCTTTGCCTTCTAGCTTAAACGGCTCAAAATTACGAGCTGCTCCAAAAAATCTCTTAGGTGGGTAAAGCGCTACCGGGTCAAATCCACCTGACAAAGTTCTACCAGAAGTTGGAATAGCCAAATTATAAGCTCTAGCCAGTCGAGTTATTGAATCAAGCAAAACCACTACATCTTTACCTTGCTCCACTAATCTCTTGGCTCGCTCCATGGCTAGTTCTGCCACTTGAGTCTGCCGATCAGCTGGCTCATCAAAGTTACTAGCTGCTACCTCACCCTTAACATGACGCCTAATATCAGTCACTTCTTCTGGTCTTTCTCCCACCAAGACCGCCATTAAATGCACCTTTGGATTATTCTCTGCAATCCCGGTCGCAATGTCTTTTAAAATACTAGTCTTGCCAGCTTTTGGCGGAGACACCACCAAGCCTCGCTGGCCTTTTCCAATCGGCGCTACTAGATCAATCACTCTAGTTGACAACTTCTTGCTGTCAGTCTCAAGCTTTAGCTTTTCTCTTGGGAAAATCGGAGTTAACCGATCAAACCAAGGCCTAAGCTTACCTTCTACAAACTTCTTACCATTTACCTTTTCAACTTTTAATAACCCCCAATATCTCTCACTTTCTTTTGGCTTACGAGCCGGTCCAGTAACAGTATCTCCTGGGCGTAAATTAAATCGCCTAATCTGCGAACTTGAAATGTAAATATCTTTATTTGACGGATAATAATCTGCCCTTAACACCCCATGATTATCTTGATTTGCCTCAAGCATCCCAGTCATTACTTCAGTTGGCATATCTGCATCTGGAATAACTCGATTATCTACCATGCCATTAAACCCTGCTCCACTCATCGGCCTATTCATCTGTTGTCTCCCCATTGAATGAACCGGCCTAGCTACCACTCGTCTTCTTACCACTCCTCTCGACACTGGTCGAGCCTGAACTCTGCGATTCTGTCTCATTGACCCACCTGTTGGTCGAGCTGGTTTTCTCACTGCTGCTCGATTGGTCATCACTGGTCTGCTAGTTACCGGAGCTGCCGGAGCTTTAGAAGTTACCGCTTGTTTACCACCACCGATTAAATCATCCACCGAAGGTTTTGCCTTAACGGCTTTTTTTGTAGTTGTTTTTTTCGCCACTTTCTTTGCTGGCATATGTTCCTTTCCTAGTGCTTTTTACTAAAAGCTCTGAAGTTAATAAATTTGATCTAAATATTGCTGCAGTTGTTCGGCAACTTCCAGCGATCTGCAACAAAGTGAAAGATAGTTCCGAACCTGCACATTATAATAAAATTCTTTCCGGGGAATACTTGTAGTCTATCTCGTTCTAACCTAGCTGTCAAGAAGTTAAACTCGCCTTCACAATCAATCGCTTTTCAGTCGTCCCCCGAGGCGTACAGGTAACTAAGTTCAACTGCTCTCTACTATCTTGTCTTTTAAACACCTCTACATTATCCGCTTCAACTACTTCAGTTCAAGCCACTTGATAAACATACTTATCCCCCAGGAACCAGATAATTATCTCATCACCTTTTTCTAGTTCATCCAAGCGATAAAACACCGCATTGTATCTACCAATATTAGCCGCAATATCTGTACTATGCGCAAACAAAGTAATCCCCCCACCCATACCTGGCAAATAAGTCCCAGCGCTGTGGGCTATCCCGCCTTTTAAAACTGTCCTGTACTCTTTCTTATCACTAGCGTCTACATTTGCATCAATCTTTGACAAAGCCCCGATCTTTGGTATCTCGATCGTAAAGTAGGTAGCCGTCGTTACCTTGGTTTTGTCATCTGCATTAATTCTAAGTAAATCTGTAAAAGTAATCTGGCTTAACTTTAGTTCTTTTATCTTTTGTCTTGCTTCTTCTCTCCCAATAATAGCTGGTAACATTCCAGTCGCTATAAACACCAAGATCGAACCCATCATCAAACCTTTTCCCCAAACAGATAAACCCTTTTTTACCTTATCTTTTTTCGAGGCTCTTTTATAAATCACCCCAGATAACTTAAGCATACCTTAAAGTATCACTGCCACGATCTGTAAAGCAATCCCTAATACTCCAACAATTACCGGCCAGATCGCCATCCCTATTCCAGCTTCTGGAGCTACTGGAGGCGGTGAAACAATAACTGTTCCTGGCTCTGGATAGTTACCAAAGTCAAAGTAATAACTATTTCCTTCGTCTAAAACCTCTATCTTAACTGTCCCAGTGGTATTAATCCAACCAGACTTTTCAATCTCTTTAACCTCAACCTTAGTATCATCATCTACCACTAACCAGTCTCCCCAACCAGAACTAGCATTAGTCCAATAATCTCTCCAACTACCATCATTGTATCTATACTGAAACTGCCAAGACTGACCAGTGCTACCTTCATTACTATCCCAAAGGCCATCTTTATCATCATCCTTAAACTTGCGAATCACCAAACTAGCTGTCCCTGGTGAGGGAGTCGGAGTTGGTGTAGGAGTAGGGGCTGGCGTTGGCGTGGGCGTAGGAGTAGGTGTCGGTGTAGGAGTTGGCGTAGGAGACGGATTAGGTGAACTTGGCGGATTTGATGGATCTGGTCCATTTTCTGGTCCACCTTGAGGAGTACTACACCCACTTCTTTCATAAACCAAGTGCCCACCGTCATCAATCTGGCCACATCCACCTTGGGCAGCTATTCTAGCCAAAGCTTCTGCATATGTCATCCGCCCATACCAAGCATCATCATCTTTATCTATTACATTATTATTATCTTTATCTTCACCAATCCACACATCTACTAATTCATCCATTCCAGCAGAAAAACCAGAAGAGTTTGTATTTGCAGGATGAGCAGGTGATCCAGGTAATAATTTCCGAACATCAAGAGTTTGGCTCATCATCTCTTCAAGATAATCATCAGAATTCTTATTTAAATTAAAATTAAGCTCACCACCATTTTCCTGTGCTTCTTTATGCAAGTCTGATCCTCTAATATCTATCGACTTAACTGTACCAGCCTCTGTTTTATAATAAAGCATTCCTCCCCTAACCTTGCCTTGCCCAGGTTCATCATTCCAACTATTATCCAGGCCAAGAATCGGCGCATCTTTCTTAATTTTCAAGTACTGAAACCCAGCTACCACCAATAAAACAACCAATAAAGCGCTTAAAATTATGTTTTTTTTACTTTTTCTCATAATTTATTCTACTAACAAGGCTTGTCTAAAGGGAAGCGATAGGCCTGCCCAACTTATCGCCCCCCTCTAGAAAAGCCTTCAAAGCCTTGACAATGATTTATTAGTTTGTTAATTATTGTGAGTAGGATATTTCTAATTTTTGAAATTTCCTATCAATAAGGGCATTACTATTCGAGTACCCCACTGCGATAGTAATGCTCTTTTTATTTGATCAAATTATATCAAAACCTACCTTCTTGTCAAGCCTATAGCTTTTTATTTCCAAAATATCCCATACCCCATATAATTAACTATCAAATCACTTACTCAAGAAAAATCACTCTAATCCCCTATTTTCAAAACTATGTGGATAACTTTGATCAACCAGCGCTACTTTAACCCTCTAACCGCCTCCACTACCGTTCTTACCTTCATCGGCCCGATCACCCTAGAATAACCTAGCTTCTTGGCCTCCATCACTCTCTTCTTCTCAAAACTGACCCTTCTCACTTCTCCCAGTAACCCCACTTCTCCAAACACGGCTGTCTTGTTACCCACCGCCTTATTTTTTAAACTACTAGCAATTGCCATACAAATCCCTAAATCTGCTGCTGGTTCGTTAAGTTTTAGCCCTCCAGCCACATTTACATACACATCCATCGAACCTAATGGCAACCGACATTTTTTAGTCAAAACTGCTACCAAAAGCTGCAATCTATTTCTGCCTACCCCTGTTCCTATTCTTCTAGGCATAGCCAGTTGCGACGGCACCACCAAGGCCTGAATCTCAACCAAAACCGGCCTAGTTCCTTCCATGGTCGCTACCACACAACTTCCAGCCACACCTGCCTGCCTCTCTTCTAGAAACACGTCAGAGGGATTAACTACTTCTGTTAAACCTTTGTCTGACATTAAAAACACGCCCACTTCATCTACCGACCCAAATCTATTTTTCTGAGCTCTTAAAATCCTAAAAACATGCTTTTTATCTCCTTCTAAATATAAAACCGTGTCCACCAAATGCTCTAACACCTTAGGCCCAGCAATCGCTCCCTGCTTAGTAACATGCCCCACTAAAAAGACTGGTATATTAAGCTCTTTAGCCATCTTGAGTAATCTATGTGAACACTCCCTCACCTGTCCAACGCTCCCTGCCATACCCGTTAAATCTTCAGTATTCATGGTCTGCACGCTGTCTACGATTACAAGGCCTGGCCTTGAAGTCATGCTCTGCACACTAGCCACCACCTCGTCCACGTTTGTTTCTGAAAGGAAGCTCAAACCACTCTTAATCTTAGAACTACCCAACCTATCTATTCTTATCTTAATCTGCTCAGGTGATTCTTCTCCACAAACATAAAGCACCTCTTGATCTAAACACATCGCCAGCTGCGTTAACAAAGTCGACTTGCCTATTCCCGGTTCTCCAGCCAGTAACACCACACTGCCAGGCACCATGCCACTACCTAAAACTCTATCTAGCTCTCCTATGCCAGTCTTAACTCTATCCACATCTTTAGATTTTACTTGAGACATCTTAATCGGCTCCCTGCCTCCACTTTTCCGACTACCCCCTCCCCCTAATCCACTGCTTTTTTTACTAGCCACCACTGTCTCTACTAAAGTATTCCAATCACTGCACCCCTCACATTGACCAGCCCACTTTAAGCTCTCAAACCCACACTTTTGACAAATAAAACGCGTAACTTGTTTTGCCATGGGGCTAGTATATCACGACGCCTATTAATGCCCTACTGCCGCTACTGTCTCGACTACCTCTGGAAACATAATCTTTGATCCTATATATCCCAGATATATCAACACCACTACTATCCCCCCTAAAGCATCAAAGGTTTTGTTCTTGCCTACCAGCTTGTTCTCAATCAAAAGTACAAAAAGCACCACAATCGAAAAGATGTTTAAAAAGTACATGTCTTTAAATGCACCCGGCAACACTGGTAAGTCCTTAACCATCATCGGCACGCCCAGCCCAAAAAAGATATTAAAAATATTTGACCCAAACACATTACCTAACACAATATCTGTGTAGCCTTTTCTAGCTGCTTGGATTGACGACACTATCTCTGGAAAAGAGGTGCCAATCCCTACAATAGTTAGACCAACAATGTACTTTGACACCCCTAAGCTTAAAGCAATCCCACTACCAGAACCAACTAATAATCTTGCTGCCAGCACTAGTAAAAACAAACCTCCGCCAATCGTAAAAGCTACTTTCCCCACCCCTTCTTCATGTTTATCTTGCTTTTTATCACAATCTCCATACTGCTCTTTAGTCTCCTTAGTGCATCTTTCTCGAATAGCGTATTGATAAATCAAGAACAAAATAATCGCAAAGCAAACCACCATTATTGTTCCTTCTTTACGAGACAGCACTCCGTCAGCTGCAAAAGCTGTGAGTAAACCAGTGGCTGCTGCATGCATTGGCACTTCTTTTTCTGCCACTACCACCTTAGTTACCAAGGTTGCCACAATCGCTGATATGCCTAATCCCAAGCCCAAATTAACAAAATTAGACCCTAGCACATTGCCCATAACTGCCTCGGTATGTCCTTGAGAGAAAATCTCTACCAAATTTACAGCTAGCTCTGCCATACTGGTCCCCATTGCCACCACTGTTGCTCCGATTATTAACGGGCTTATCCTAAGCCTCTTTGACAACACCACTGCCCCATCTATCATCCACTCAGATGATCTAACCAATAAAAAAAGCGCTAGTAGCGCTAATCCGATGTTTACAACTAAAGGTTGGTTGAGAAAAAATGATTCCATAATTTCGGGAAACTATTGGGTTTTACACATTTAATGCGTAATTTTTAAACGACAATTTTGAATATACTCTCATCAAAAAAATCTGTCAAGAAGATATTTTTTCGAAACTTATAAAAAAACATGCTGCGTAAAACAAAACCCCCCGGGGTGGAAGAGATCGCCTCTTAACTAAAAAAACAATGCTTAAAGGCAATCACTTCCAAATAATAATTCACTCATAATATTTCTGACTGGCATATTCAACTTTGCAGCCTTCGTCATTGCTACTAACAACCGCACTTCCATCTTCATTCTGCCACTGATTGATAAAAGCTTGAGCTGAACTTCCTGAATAATCATTAACTGTGATATACCAGTCCGTCACAATTTTTGATTGCTCACAGAAAATATAATACTCATTAGTATCAGACTCGGAATTCTTCAGGAAAATTACTCCCCCTCCCTTAAGCTGCTTTGTCGTCATTTCAACCTCTGGTTCTGCCGTTTCTGTTGCTTCAGTAACAACTGTTTTAACAACAGGAATAAATGGTTGATTGAGTAAATCTTCAAACTCAGCCGCTGAACATCCGGTTAGGCAAAAAATCGCCAAAACCATCAAAATAACTAATCCTAACCATTTCATTTTCTTCATCTTTCCAAATCTCCTATTCAAACTCTATATTTTTTGGGACAAATGTCCTCGCTCAAGACTAAAATAATCCTCAGCGAGAACATCTATCCTTATTACGCAGCATGTTAAAGAGCTTTTTATAGATACAAAAACAGCTCAAGCTATTTGAGCCTCTTATATCTAACCCCAGGATTATACCACAAGCCTATAACTATCTATTCACAACTATACATAGGCATCAATCAACTCAACGTCACCATTCTTAATCGTAGTTCCATACAGCCTTCTCTCCTGCATGTCATTTTGCCCAGTTACCACCATGGCAACCACATTGTCTTTATTTCTAAAATTACTCCCCCAGCTCTTTTGAAAAATAAAATCTAAAATAGCTTGAGCCTCAGCTTTTGAATCTGAAAAAACTGTTAATGAATTGGCATCTAAATGCTCGCCATATCCAAGTTGATGACAAATATTCCTAGATCTATAAGATAATTGTATTTGATTCTCTCCCAGTAGCCTTCCTCCAAAAGCTGCCCCATGTTTTACTCTTCTGCCTGCAAAAGTCATAGCCGGAATCGAAGCTGCATCAATATACAAACCAAAATTTCCCTGGCTAGCAGTTGCTTCTTTTATCTTAGGACTATCCTTTACCTCAGATGCATATCGATAATATCTCTCTACTAAACTATCTGGCCACTGGTTCATATCCAACCCAACTAATTGACCACTTGATCTAGTTATTTCTCCCCACTTCTTAATCACATTCCCAAATCTTGAAAACTCCTCATCAGAGAAAACATTTCCATTGGGTAAATGCAGCTTTAGTCGTTTTTGTCTTAAATCAATCAAAGCCAAAGGCACAGAAGCTTGAACTCGATGATTAGATAAAGCCGTAGTAACCACGAGACTCTCTACTCCTTCATCTTTAAGAAAATTGGCGTAAACCCAGGCCCGCACTGTTGCGTCAAGAGCTAAATTATCAGAATCTCTAAAAACACCAAGATTATCTAATATCCCTTCAACTACATTATCCTTCCATGCAGCTCCACTAGGACCTACTCCCTGATAATAAACATAATCCCCCCAAAAGCTTCTAGCTGACTCTCTACTTCTAGCCCAAAAAACATCTTGCAACACCGCTTTGCCAGTTTCACCAGGAATGCCCTCGTGCAATAATCGAATTCCTTGTAGCTCATTATAACCAGCTAAAGCATCATTAAATCCCGTTTGGTCAATAAATTCATGCTCCGCCATAAATCTATATGCTGGATTTCCATAATATCCAAATTTCTCTGCCTCTCCACCACACACTGATTCGTCTTCACTGCTCCCAGACACTAAACCACCTGAATCAAGATGACTAGTTGTCTCTATAATCCCAGCTCCATTAGCTAAATACAAAAGCTCATTTAAATTAGGCCTAGGATACCCAGCAATGCCCTTAATCGGATCTACCATTGGCACATCTCTATTCTTAACTGCACTAGGAGTATTTTTATTATCCCTAGCATCCTGACAGCCAAATCTTCTAACCAGCTCTCCATTCTCAGCTGCCTCTATATATATTCCAATCGCTCTGTTTTCTGTATTTCTCTGCCACTCACTAGCTAGCTCAGCAATAATCTCGCCTTGCGCTTTTGGTATTTCTTTAGAATTTATTTCAAAACTTTCTCTTTCTGGCATAGAATCAAAAAACTGCATTCACATACTTTGCAGTCACCTCTTGTGATATTAGCCTATAACCCAAACTATTACAATACACATCCATTACTCATCACCTTTTCCTTCCGGCCAATTTATTTCTACCTACAAGGACTCTCCTCGTAACTACAAATAAAATAACATGCCGCGCGAAAAGGCTTTTGGTGTAAAACACCAACTAAAAACCCTTTCAGGAAGAAGATCGCCTCATGGCAAATTTCGCATAGGCGATCTCTTCCAAAATCTATAAATATTAATCACTGAACTCGTACTTCTCTGCATCTGTGATTGTCACTGCACAACTAATTCCCCCAAGACAACTAACTGATGCAGCAGCACATGACGCCGAATTTTTTCCTTCAATTGGCTTACTTAATGCTGAGGATATGATGGTAATCTGCCAATACCCAGTTCCGTCACTTTCCGTCTCAGCAGAAACACTAATTACATAGATCGTACCAGTGCTAATCTGCTTTACACTTTCAGAGCCAGTAGTGATATAGCGGAAATTATTCTCCTCCTCAGTATCTTCAGAAGTCTGCGTAGGCTGCACTGGCAGAGATCTAGCAGGTATACCACACGCCAATATTGCCAGTACTAAACAAGCTAACAAAATCCAAAAATATTTCTTCATCGTTTTACTCCCTTATAAACCTTGTATCGTATCTAACAATACAAGCCTTGCCATCCTCGCTCTTGGTGACAGTTACATGATCCGGAGTTTCCATTATCGTTTGTTGAGTATTCCCCATCCTCCATTGAAGACTTAAATCTCCATTTTTGTCGAACCGGCAAAAAACAGTTCTTTCCAAACCCTTGTCTTTTGTGTACATCGACAAAGCAGCTCCTTCTTGGATCTCTTTTTCTTCCCAATCAGGATCTGGTGCCGAAACTACTTCCAATTCAGGCACATATGACTGAGGTGTTCCACACCCTACCGCCATTATTACAAATATAAACACGACAAAAATCCAGCTAACCTTCTTCATAAAACTACATCTCCTTATGATAAAAAAACTTTGAATTTTTACTTTCACTTCTTTACTGCCCTCAAGGCTAGCTCATAGCCCTCAGTGCAGTAAAGAAACTTAAAGGAGATTATTTTCGCGGCATGTTAAAGAGCAGATGAAACGCCCAAAACCTGCGTAGCTAACTACACATTATTTGCACACTTCATACACATCTATTATACCACAATAACCACCCTATAGTCTTCAATTCGTCTATAAATTACCTTTATCCCCTCGCATGGCACACTGCCCTGTCAAAGCCCCCTATATAACAAAACTCTCTAAAGATTTACCACAACTAACCAGTCAGAAAACAATCTCTCATCAATCTTTACCCACATACCACACATTCTGAATCCCCCAGTCATAAGGATAAGGAATCGACCATCTTCTTCTCGCTCCCAATCTCTTATTAAACTCTAACACATGAACAACTTTCCTCTGACTATCATCTAAACTAATAAACTGCCGAGCCCCATCTGTAGATTCAGTAAAATTAACCGCCATAATCCAAGGGTGCTCCCGTAAAGCAGGCTCTGTTAAACCTTCATCAAAAACCAACTTGCCAAACAACTGCCACTCTAAGCCATCATCTTCGAAAAACTGCAACTCCCCGCTAGAAGTATTAGCAACCATATATAGATCATCACCAAGATAAGTCAAGTCATGTGGATTATTCAATCCATCAACTAATACTTCATTCCCAGAATCTCCCCAGCCAGCTCTTAATATTTTCCCCCCGGTTCCTTCCTGCTCAATCGTCTCACCTTTTTTTGTGGCCATCCGATGAGCAAATATTGTCATTAATACTTTTTCCTTTTCATCCTTTGGATCTAAAATTGATGAATTAACATGAGTGGTTTGCAAAGCTGGCGGAAAATGAACCGGATTAGCCCTATCTACCAAAATCACCTCAAACCCTTCTGGCACCAAACTTGGGTCATAATTATCTTCATAACACACATATCTTCTCTGGCCATACCCAATGCTTAAATTAAACCCATGATCATAAGCATGCCAAACACCTTTAACTTTCAGCCTCTTAGTTGTTACCCGCATAACCGTATCTGTTCCACTATTAGTCACCACTGCTCTTGTGCCTTTATTATTAACCTCAATCGAGTGAGGAAAACCAACCACTCCACCCCTTAAACTCTCAACCTTCCCCTTCGGAGATACTCTCACCAAGTTTTGACTATCAATGGCTAAAAGAGATCCATCTCCACGAGGCTCTGCTATCGCTCTTGGAAACACTGCTTGAGCTACTCGACCATCTTCACTGATTTCCTTTTTTCCTTTTAAGGGCACTAGATAAAATCCTCCAACCGACCCAAAAGCATCGTGCGGCTTCGGAGTTCCACCAACGCCACCTCCAACTCTTGCCTTATGCATAGCTTCCTCAATTCTCCTCAAGTCTTTCCTGGAAACCACAAAAGCCAGGCTATCATATTCTTGAGGTAAACCAGCTGAAAATTTAAAAACTTCTGACACATTCAAACTTTCTCTCACTCTTCCATCAAATAGCTCACGAACAATTGTAGAAAACCCTTTTTCTTCCTGTGGTGATCTTGCCTCACTTAAACCAGCTTGCTTAAACTGGTCTAATTGACGATAGCCATTAAAACCAACATTTGATGCAGTCAGTAGATTTTCTACAGCTGCACGCATGGCAGGATGACTTCTTACTCTTTCCATAAAAATAAAAAAGATTATACCATAATATTAACCTATAGTCTTGTTATTATCGACAAAAAATGCTATACTCTACCCTGTTAATCAACCAATCTACTTAATCATAAAGTAGATTTTTTATTGCACCTTAAAAACTGAATATTGTGTTTGTAGGATTAACTAAGCAATCAAGTTGCTTTGGGCGTCTGCGCCTAATTTATACTTGACGGCTTTCTAATCCTATCAAGCACAGATCGTCACACAAAGGAGCAAACTATGCAATTTAATATCTTTAACTGGCTCTCTTCACTTCTCGCTATCCTATCTTGTTTTGGATGGCATGAAGTAAAACAAAAAGGTCCTAAGAACACGATGATAATCTTATCTGCCACCTTTGGAGCCTTTTGGTTTATCAATCTTTTTACTCAAGAAGTGATATTTTACGTAAATCTTTCAACTCTTATTATTGCAAATGGAGTCTCTCTGATTATCTATGGAATGCTTAGCCAATTCAATTGGTTTAAATATCCTATTGGCATAATCGGAATGATAATGACTTTGTTGGGAATCACAAGTCATTTTTTCATATAAAGGGAAAATAATGCCTAAGTCAAAAACAATCTTCACCATGATAGCGTCGTTAATAATTATAGGGGGAATTGTATTTGTAATAGCCGTCTTTGGCCCACATTTAACCAATTTCGTCAAAAACAACGCCTGGTTAGCGCCGATACTAGCTATTGGCCTAATCGGAGTTGGAATTTGGCAACTAACAGTGGAGTTTGTAAATAGCGATGCTCAACTGAACAGGGATTACTTTCAACCAAGCTACCATTTAATAATTGGTCTCTTGGCTCTTGTTTTTGGAGTTATGCTAGCAGTAGATGTTTTCAGAATGGCTTTTGGATACTAGCCTTAAAAAAACTAATAAGGAAAAAGTCTCGTTTGGAGAAATCAATGACAACTGAATTAAACATAACAAACTGGCTAGCACCACTATTCGCCATCATGTTTTTCATCTTCAATCACGAAGTTGAAAATAAAGGCATTAAAGGATTCTTAGTTTTTCTAGGATCCGTAAGTGCTGCATTCTTGCCAGTTAATTTGCTAGTAAAGGAGTTCATATTTTTCGTCTCAATTCCTCTACTTGTGGGAATCTACGCAACACTCCTATATATTTTCGGGATTTTCCTCAATGCAGGCAAGTTTAAAACTTCCTCGTACGTTTTAGGAAGCGCCTGTATCATTTCATGCGTTATTAACACTTTAATCTAAAGTAACTCAACCCAAAAAGGAGAAAAACAGCCCAAGAAAAACTCAAGTTTTACTCAAATAAATTTCAATATCCAAAATTCAAAAAGGAGAAAAACTCGTGAAGATTAATATCAAAACTACCCTGTCAATTGTAATTTTTGTCGAAATGCTGGCAATCGGATACCTTACTATCCCCGAAAGCAAACCGCTACTATACAGTCTTCTGCAAATATTACACCTCATCACCTTTCTCGCTTTCGCTGCATACGGAGCATTAACCATCCGCAAAAAATATCCACCGGAATACGCATTACCCACCCTAATCCTTATGGTCGGATTTATTGGCGCCTATGTCATAGGAGAACACCCAAGCAACCCCACCACTGACATATTGACTATTTTGAAGACCTGTTTAACTTTCGTCATCATCGACGCAGGAATGGCTCTAACCCTTCATAGTCATGACGCAAAAAACAAACGTCTCCGAATAATTGGAGCAGTATTCATGATTGCACCTATTATCCTGCTTCCAATCATTTTCAATAACTAGCTGAATAGCCAGTAAACTCAATCTTATCAAGAGACTATCAAGGCTTATTCTATAGCTTGATAGCTCTACCCACTCTTTGGAGAAACTCATGAACAAAAACAAAAAAGACTACGGGCTATTAATCGGATTTGGAGTTATCATCTGGTTAATGATGCAATTAGTTCCCGTTGAAACAGTCTTAATTCTCGAAAGACTTATCGAAGACTGGCTCATCTGGGGTGTACTCCTATTCACAATTTATGGTCTATGGTCAGGGGGAAAAGTATCAAATTCAATGATCATTTATGTCTTAGTTGCCTACACCATCCTTTTGGTGATCAGCAACACCCCAAAGGTAGGACTACTCGAATTTATGTATCGTTAATCCATCTTGAGAAAAACTACCCTTTGGAGGTCGGTAGTTTTTCTCCCCCTTCGGGGAACTCCGCGACACCAACAACCCAATCCAACTCCCACCCCGGCCAACTGGCCTCCTTGGTAGCTTTTGCTACCACACCGACGATCTGTGCTTTTATATATACCTACAAGGACTCTCCTCGTAGGCTAACAAAATTACTAACCTTACCTTTATCTGCTAAAATAAATATTAACTTGAATTACGAAATAGTACTTGAAATAATTAAGATATATTTGAGTAAGATTGACTATTTCAAGCGACGATAGTAGCCATAGCTACTTGAGGAGAGCGAAAAAGACAAGATTGCCAAATAGATATTAAGTAGTCAAGAGCTCATTTCGAAATTAAAGTTACAACATGGAAAAACAACTCATTCAACTCAAGGTACCCCGTGACAACGAAGTCGGCCCAGAGGCCGCCAAAACCTTGTTTTCATCCCTTCTCGCCCTCCCTTCTCACGGCTGGTTTAAAACCTTACTTACCGGCAAAAAAGCCGCTAGTTTAGCCTTTGAAATTTACGTCAAAGACCAAACTATCTACTTTCAAGCCGCAGCTTACAAACCCCTCATCCCCTACTTGCAATCCCAAGTTCTAGCCCAATACCCCAACATCACTCTTCAAATCTTAAAACCCCAGCTAGATATCCCCGCCTCTTCTCATCTTGGTCAACTCAAGCTCAAATTCCCCTACTACTATCCCTTAAATACATATGCAGAATTCAAAGACTCTGACCCTTTAGCTGCTACTTTAAGCATTCTTTCAAAAGCCAAGCCTGACCAAACCTATCTAGTTCAACTCTTAGTTAAACCTACTAGTAACAAATGGCAACAATCAGCCCAAGCTTTTCTAGACAAAGGCATTCCCCAACCAGACGGTCATGTCAAAGCTCGACCTGATCAAAGCATTATTAACCAGAAAATCTCCCAGTCTGGCCTAGCCATTAATCTAAGGCTAGTCGCTCCAAGCCAAACTACTCTCACTCAACTAGGCAACTCTTTTGCTTCTTTTTCAAAAGGCGATGGCAACCAACTTACCTTATCTCCAGTTTCAAATCTAGCTAAAAAAAGCTTTTTATCAAAAATCTCTAATCGCCAGTTTTCGTCCCGTCCGTATCAAGTCTTAAATGTTGACGAGCTAGCCACCCTCTGGCACATGCCAACCCAACACGTCAAGCTTCCCAACATTGCCTGAGCCGAAAAGATCATTACCGAGCCACCAGAAAACCTACCAGTGGTTACTGGCGCTGATGATCAAGCTAAATCTAAAGTGGTTGTGTTTGGCCAAACCATGTTTAAGAGTCAATCTGTTAAGTTTGGTATCAAGCAAAACGATCGAAGACGCCACATGTATCTAATCGGAAAAACCGGCACTGGTAAATCTACTACTATTGCCAACATGGCTATTGACGACATGAAAAAAGGTCGCGGCTTGGCCTTGATTGATCCCCATGGAGACCTTTGTGATACTTTACTTGAATTTGTCCCCAAAAACCGACTAAACCAAGTTTGCTACTTTAACCCCTCAGACACTCAACGACCAGTTAGGCTTAACCCTTTAGAAGTCAACAATCCAGCTCAAGCCGAACTAGTCGCTTCTGGCATTATCTCGATATTTCAAAAGCTCTATCACTATTCTTGGGGGCCTCGACTTGAACATATCTTGCGTAACACCCTACTAACACTTGTCAACATCCCTGACTCTACCCTGCTTGACGTCACTAAAATCTTAACCAACCAAAAGTTTCGTGATCAAATACTAAGCAACATCAATGATAAAATGCTGCTTCACTACTGGCGAGACGAATTTGACAAAATGAACCCCAAGCTCCAGTCAGAAGCCATTAGCCCAATTCTTAACAAAGTTGGCCAGTTTGTCACCAGTCCTTTGATCAGACGAGTCTTGGAAAAACCAAAATCCACTATTAACCTTGAAGAGTTTATGAACGAGGGCAAGATCCTGATTGTTAATTTATCTCAAGGAAAACTAGGCGAAGACAACGCTGCTCTGCTTGGTGCCATGTTTATTACCAAGCTCCAACTGGCTGCCATGAGTCGAGTTGACATGGCAGAGGAAGATCGACGAGACTTTTATCTTTATGTTGACGAGTTTCAAAACTTTGCTACTCGAAGTTTTATCAAAATTCTGTCCGAAGCTAGAAAATATAGACTTAACCTAATGCTCGCTAACCAATACATGGGCCAGCTAGATCAAGAAATCCAGAAAGCCATCTTTGGCAACGCTGGTACTCTGCTCAACTTTGCCGTTGGTTCCCAGGATGCCCACGTCTTACACCACGAGTACGGCCAAACTATTGAGCAAAAAGACCTACTTAATCTTAGTAATTTCCAGATCATGACTAGATTAACTATAGATAATCATGTCTCACAACCCTTTTTAGCAACCACCCTACCCTTACCCCTTAGTAAAAATCAAAACAAAAACAAGGTTATTAAAAACTCCCAGGAACGCTTTGGTAAATGACAGGGTCTGACCCTGTCAATCTTTCCTCCTCAGTTAACAAACTAATTTACTAACTCAGGACGAGAGTGAAGCTACCATAAGGTAACGTGATTAAATGTAAAAATATACATTTAAAAACTACTTCACTCTTGTTTATACTCAAACATATCAACTCCTTACAAGGGCTACCCTGCTCTACTTCGTGATTTTCATCAACGAATAGGCAAAGAGCAAGAATAGCCCTTGATTAGTCAGAATCGATTAGGCTTTCGATTCTATTCTTCAGCTAACGGCTGACAACTATTCATCACATGGCGAAACTGAACTTGCATAACATTAGGAGCGAAATACAACTCCATTTTACAAACATGCTCAGTGCCAGAAACTGGGAAAGTAAGATTACCATTGCTAGTAATCTCCCAGAAGCTGTTAACCCACTCAACAACCGTTTCTTTTCCTGTTTCAACATCATGGAAAATAACATTGAGTGGAAATCCATCACCATCGGCTTTTGATGAATAAGCCACGATCGGGGCAACCATTGATCCTTCGTCATAATAACGCGGATCTAACACAATTTGACCTGTGTCTTGGTTAATAACTCTCCGACCACCAGCGTGTATGCCTTGATTATGCGGCAGAGTAAACACAACTGTTCCTTGATCTCTTACGCGATCCGCCACATCCATAACATACGGGCCAAGAAAACTACAGTAGAGTGTATCAAACACATCTCCTTGGCTTTGCCCGTAATCTATGCAGCTACCGCCTGCTTTCTGCGTACTCATGTTCGGACCTTGGAAAAACAAAACTCTGCTTTCCCAAACTATATAGAAATTAAGTCCAAACTGCGCAAAGCGTAATGTAGCCGGAACATAAGGCGAGATTCTCGACCAAATTCGAGATACTCTACCTGAAATTCCAGCCCTACCCATAGCTTTTGAAAGAGCAGTTTCTGAGGAAATCTCGGCGGCAAATAAATCATCAACAGTCATAACTGTTTCAGTAACAGTCATTCCTGATTCAGCTAAAGTCGACTCCATCAACACCGTGCCAGCAACTTCAGCTTCTATCAATCCCATTTCCAAAACTGATTCCCCTTGAACAATCACTTTACGAATCTTGCCTGTATGTGAAAAATTGTTCAAAATCAAATCCTGGAACTTTCCCCAATTTTGCAACTCAAACCACAAAGCATCTACTTCTGCTTGAGTGCCAATCAGGTAAATATCCATATGGGCTGGGGCATGGGATAAAGGGTAAATAGCTTGTTTCAAACTATTACCAATATCATCAAGGTGCGTTGTGATTCCAAAATACGAATCTGCCACTCCAACACCTTCTACGTAAAACGCATTATATATATCATCTGACAATTCATAGGGGGGTCGCGTAGTAAAATTAAACACTAAACGATTCATCCCTTGACCAGTTCCAAGTGCAAGCTCTGTTGCTGTTGCGCCTCCAGCTTCTATAGCTACTGCGTTAGCATTCATTACAGCTCTCATTTCGCTGGTTAACACACCGCGAGATAACAATGGATTGGCTTCACCTAACAAAACAGCATTAAATTCTGCCTCTGAAAGATACTGCCATCGTCCATTTACCAAAGCGCCAGTTGGGTAAACTCCCTGAGCTGAGTTTGAAGTCAATCCAGATAAGATTGAAACATTATTCTCAGTAACATACCAAAAGCCATCCAACTGATCAGCGACTTTCATACTTTGCTTCCACGCACTGGGGTCAATCTTACTGATTAAAACCCAATCATCAAGAACCGAAGATCCTGATGAAACACCACCTGCGAGAGTTCTTCCTCCACAACCAGGGCATCCAGCTTCAAGCTCGCCATGCATCAAAGAGATTATCAAGTCTGGCTCAGCTTTAACTATCAAGTCCTGCCAACCAGCTGGTAACTCACCGGCGATAGTTTTAAGTTCATGAACATTAAAACCTGTTTTCGATGACCAACCAAGGATTTCATTGATAGTCCGACCATCACAACAACCAACTGTCATAATAGTCAAGCCTTCTAGAGTTTGTGCTGCTTGTCCAGCTGCTACAGAACCAAGTCCAGCGTTAGTTACACCAGAGATCTGACCGCCAGAACTACTTCCTGAACTAGCTTGAGTGCCATTATACTGCCCATCGCGGGAATTTCCTTCGCCTCTGAAAATACTCATCGCATAATCAAAAGCTGCCTCAATAGCATCTCTTTCTTCTTTGTCTTTAAGATCCAGAACGGCTTTGAATGCTTGAATTTGAGCAAAAGCTTTTTTTATTTGAGCTTCGTCTCTTTCAGCACTTTCGGCCTCTACCTTTAACCATCCGATTGCCTCATTCAATCTCGCTGTTCGCTCTTCCTCAGAGAGTGATTCGCTCTCTTGACCACTATTTTCTAAGTCAAGCGACTGACTTGATTGAACTGACTCACCATCTTCTTCAACTATTTCATCTCCTACACTGATGGCTTCAGCTTCTAAGCGCGCTTCCGTGAATTCAGGATCAGCTCGCAAAAAATCTGCACCTCTACGCAACTCACAATCGTATTTCCAAGCATTTGTTAAGCCATCTACACAAAAGGTATTTGTGGTTGGCGTACATACTGGAGGGGCAAAAAAAGGGCAAGCAGCGTTATACTCAACTGCTGTCATACCGCTTTCTTCAAAAGATTTATAACTAACCTCTCCAGACACTGTTGTTGCCTTGATGCCTCCCATACAGGAAAGCATAGCTAGGCCCAAAATCGCAATTGCGGAAGTAATCAGATAAATGTTCCATTTAATTTTCTGATTCATTTCTCTGCCTCCACAATTTGCTTATTTTGGAATTCTTCAATCGCTGTCACTGCGTATAGGAATCCTACTTCGATCTCACCTGTTTCGAACATAAAATCCAACGCTTCATGATATTTTTCTGAATCAAAACTTACTTGATCCACTGCCACAACCTCCTGATTAATTAGAGGGCCTGTGCAAAACGCTGACATAGTAAACATAATTACCATCATGCCAATTGCCAACAAGCACATATAATCTTCAAACGAACGAACATTGATCTTCACTACATTCTCCTTCTAATCATCTAAGTCTTTCTGAATTTTCCTCATACTTTGCATTCTCATTCCAGTCACGCGTAGTTTGCCTTCTACTTTAGGTTGCCTAGACCTAATGCTACTGGGCACAAAAGAGCTTCCACTCTCCTCTGTCCAGTGCACTAGAAAATAGACAAACCTATTGCCTAATATTTTCTTTGTAGAGAGTTGATTGATATTTGAGTTGGGTTAATTAACTTAAGGCCATCAAATGGCATTCACTTTAAGCCCTTCCTCAACTACCCATTACTCTCTACAACAGATTGTTAAGGTGCCATGTAAAAATAGATCCTATTCAGGACCTACGCATCAAATACACCTATATTATACCTTATAGGCTAAAATTATAAAACCTTTTGGGAAAATTTACTTAATTATCTCAATCACTTTCGGACCATTTAGTTTTTCAACTGTCTCGACCGCGTTTTTAAGTAAATCCATCACATTAATACCCAGTTTTTCAGCTACCCAAGCATCTAAAATAAAACCAGACTCATCTGGAATTAAGGTCATGCCTTCAACCAAATTAACTCTAACTACTTTTTCCTCGTGAGCGCCAGTTAACTTAACATACTCACCTTGAGCTTCTTCAACCATCTGCTTAACCTTTGGCAAATCTACCTCAAGCTTTGGTAGACCGGTCAACTCACCCTTGCTCCATAGCTTGCCAAAACCACAACCAAGCTCGTCATTATGATCATCGCCATGGCTTGACGCTACGTAACCAGCTTGCTTAATCTTTTCAATCGCTTCTGTAACTGCCGCTTCATCCCCTCTTTTAAGTCCTATTGCCATTACTCCCAAAACTCCACCTTGAATTTTTGGCCCCTTCATTACTTCTTCTGTTTTATCTCCCAATCTTCCATCAACACAATGCACCGCTCCCTTGCTAGAAACCGGCACTAGCTTTACATCTTCTCGGCTGACTTCTGTAACTTGCCAGCCTTTTTGTTTTAAATCATTAACTAGATCTTGCATATTAATCTCCTTTATTTAATATTATTCCCCACTAACTGATTCTTTATAAACTTCTAGTTCTTTTTCTACCTTTTCCCAATTACCCTTCTCTTCTCGAATGGCTTTAAACACTAACTTATAATCAATTAAAATTGTGTCATCTCTGACAATCATTTTAGTACTATCCATAAAAATTGCTGGAATTGCTACGAACCTCAGTAGCGTTCGTAACTTCCTCCTTATAATTGTTAACTACTTATATCCTACAGGTTTTTGCGTTAATGCTAAAGACAAGCTCATTCTGCGATGAGGTAAATCTACTTGCTCTACAAAACACTCAATCTTTTGACCAACTTTAAATTCTTTGTCAGTTGGAATCTTTGAAATATGAATCAAACCATCCACTCCAGAGGCTAGATTTACAAAAGCTCCAAAAGCCGCAAGACGAGTAATTTCTCCCTTTACTTTACTGCCTTCAGGGTATTTTTTAGCTGTTTCTTTCCAAGGGTCACCAGTTAACTGCTTAACTGACAAATTCAATCTAGAGCTTTTCTCATCCACGCCAATTACTTTTACTTTTATCTTGTCTCCTGTCTTAAAATGCACTCCTGGATTATCTACTTTTTCCCAAGAAATCTCAGATATATGCACCAACCCCTCTAAAAACAAGTCTTCTTTAGTTTTCTTGCTTTTTACACCAGCTCTAACAAATACTCCAAACGGCATAATGCCAGACACCACTCCTTCAAGCTCATCCTCTACTTTAACTAACTTCAAAGCTTCAGACTGCTGAGCTAATGCTTCTTGCTCACTGACTGCTTTTTCGCTAAAGATTAACCGATTTTTTTCTCGATCAACTTCAATTACCTTAACTGAAAAATTCCTATTTTGTAAATCCTTCAATCTGCCTAAATATTCTCTGCCAAACTGGCTACTTGGCACAAAACCTCTTACTCCTTGGATTTTTACAATAATTCCACCTTTGTTTACCTCAAGTCCTTTAACATCAATCGCTTTGCTGGTTTTTAAAAGTTCATCAAAAAACTCCCAGCGCTTGTTCATGACTGTTTGTCTCAAAGACAATAATATTTGTCCTCGATCATTTTCAGGTGAACCAACATAAGCCTCAACTGTATCTCCAACTTGAAGCCCTTGCATCATTTCTCTAGCTAACTCGTATTCCTTCTCTATTACTACTCCTTCGGTTTTGGCTCCAATATCTATTAGAATCATTTTCTTAGTTATATCTGTCACTAAACCTTCAACTTTTTGACCTTTTTTAAGTCCTTTTAGCGCATAGCCAGTCTGCTTCAAAAGCTCCTCCATTGTCTGAGGTTTCTTTGTTGACACTTTTTTAACTACTTTTTTAGCTGGAATTTTCTTAGCTGAAGTTTTCTTAACTACCTTCTTTGCCGGTTTTTTAACCGGTTTTTTCTTTACTGCCTTTTTTGCCTTTGCTGCCATTTCATAATTCTCCTTTCATTTAAGAATGGAGTGATTCTATCACAACTCTTACCTTAATAACAACAACTCGCTCGATGCCTTGACTGGGCCTATCTGTTTGCTATAATACTATAAGACTAATGATTTATTTAAGAAACTCTATCATAATCTAATTAGGTAGAGCTTTTTTTGTATATATGACAGCTCCAGTCGAAACCAAACAAACTCCTCAGCTCGTCAAAGCCTTTAAAAACGATCTAAATCCATACTATCATCCTGTAGACCAAATTCCCAATACAACTTTAAAACAAGCTGCTGAATTATTTCCTCAATCTCCAGATCCAGAATCTACCCTAAAATCAGCCGTCATCCTAACTCGTCAAATTGTCAACGCCCTTGATACTCTCAGTCAACCAAAACCAGTTAATCATGAGGATGCAAATGAACACTCCGACTTACTTCAAATTGCTACTGGTAATTTGATTATTACCCTAGAAAACCAAGTTCACGCCCAACCTCCAAACAATAATATGCTAGCTTCAAATTTAAACCATTTCGCTCCAGCTGCCGCCGCTACAATCGACTTGCCTATTAATCCTATTCCATACACTCTTTTAAACGCTCCAACTAATCACTCTGATGCTAGATCAAAAATCTTAGCAGGAGATGTACTAGCAGAAGTTTATAAAGATGAAGGCCAACCAACTTATCACTTTTTTGCTGGCACAAATCCTGACACTCCTCAAGCTAACACCTTAATAAGAATCCTTACTACTCAACTAAACCTTGCTAGCCAAGAAGGAGAAATCACCCCATTTGGAGAAATTCTTCACACTCACCTATCTCAACCAAATATTCGCCAACTAATCACCGACGGCTTTAATCAATCTCATCAATGGGTTCAACAAAATCTATCAGCTAAAAACTCTAATGGACAAGCTCCAACTTCTCATGCTAACTATCTTTATTATCGAGCACACTTATTAGAAGGGGTATCCCCTTTTAGATTTGACCTTCCAAATCCTATGGAAACTATTGGTATTATATTAGACTCGATTACTATTTCTACTTAATCCCTAGATTTTTGCTAAAATAATCTATGGCAGATAAATTAATTTTCTCCTGGCAAGACATTGAAGCTGATTGTAAAAATTTAATAAATCAGTTAAAAAACACCCCTATCGACTTAATCGTAGCCATTACCAAAGGCGGTTTGCCTATTGCTACTATCTTGTCTAATAAATATCTAAATGATACCCATATCATCACTCTTCAACTAGAAGAAATTTCTAATAAAGGTCAAGCTAATTATCAAGCTAACAAAGTTAAATTAATCTCTCCATTAAATACATATCCTATTAAAAACAAAAATGTCTTATTAATCGATGACGTGGCCGACTCTGGCTCATCCTTAAAAGAAGCTATTAAGCTCATTAATAAACATCAGCCAGCTAAACTAACTACTGCCACTCTTCATTACAAACCGCGGAGTCACACCAAGCCAGACATCTTTAGTCAGAAAATAGAAAATGACGTCTGGATAGTTTATCCTTGGGAACCAACTTCAACTTAAGCCACAAAAAATCCGGCCTTGAGGTATTTTCATATAAGCTTGCGCCGATACTATCGTCCCCGCTGCTACCTTTCACGACTCTGTTCGGTATGGAAAGAGGTGGTGCGATAGCGCTCCAAAGACCGGAAAATGTATTATATTGTAAACCCACTCAAAAGTGAAGAGAATTTTGTACGATCTTATAGCCAAGCAAAGGTCTATTTTCGATCAACCGATTAGTACGGCTAGGCTTAGTAGATTACTCCACTTACACCGGCCGCCTATCACCTGGTAGTCTCCCAGGGGTTTATAGGGATTTCTAATCTTAGGATGGGCTTCCCACTTAGATGCTTTCAGTGGTTATCCCGAACCAGTGTAGCTACTCTGCTATGCCACTGATGTGACAACAGACACACTAGGGACTGGCCCAACTCGGTCCTCTCGTCATAATCTCCAATATTACTATTGGTATAGACTATACCTTCACCATGTTCTATTTAGAATTTAGGTGCTTGCCGTGTTATAAGTGCTATAAATTTTTCTACTTGTGTAGAAAGTAGCATCCTATCTTCAATCCTGATCTAATCAGGACTTCCAGTCGTTAAAGGGAGATCAATCTTCTACTCAATAAATCCGCTCTTACAGATTTATAGTTATGTTTTCTTAGTCTAGGAGCATTATTAGCTTTAGAAATCTTATCAGCTATCTTAACTACTGATAACAAATCTTCTATTGAATAGTTTTTGCTTTGCAATATCTTAATTGCTTTAAGAATCTGCTTTGCTTGAAATTTCTTAAATCTTAAATATGGTTTTAACCAAGTTATGATAGTTTTTACTCTTTGATGACCTTCAATTCTTAATTCAGTCATCCCATCATTTCTGGTATACACATATCCAAAACCAATTATTTCTTTAAACTCTTCAATTATTTTTCTGTGTTTTTCTTTCTGATAAAAAACTATTGTTGTCTTAGGTCTATATTTAAACCTAACATCTTCTCTTTTTCTAAATTGAAGCACAATACTTCCATCAGAATCTAGTACACCTGCTAAATAAGCTCTTTGCCAAGAATTCATAAAGATTAACCTCTTCCCTTGGTGTGGCCCTCTATATCAATAGGACCAACGAATACATTATAGAGGATTTCACCAATTTGGACAAGTTATTCACCCTGAGGTTTCCCTCAAGGGCAGCATTTTTTACTGGAGTCAGCTTCCCTCAAAAATCCAACGTTGACTGCGGATAGAGACCGAACTGTCTCGCGCATGTAATTCCATTATTACTAATGGCATAGACTATACCTTCACCTTGTTTTATTGTTAAAACGAAGGGCTGACGTGTTATGGATCTTATAGATTTTTCTTAAAATTTAAGAAAGAAGCATCCATCTTCTGACAGTTACATCAGAAAGTCGTTACGGGGACAAAAGTTCATGAGATCTTAAAAATTCTTCAACCTTTTCAGATGTATTTGTCCGCCTTTTTGAATAATTCAAATCAGCAAACTTATCAACTTCCTTAGCTAATTTTAATAACAATTCCGGTGTATATTTTCTTCCACCAGGTGTTTGATTAATCACTTTTAGTGAAATTCTAACTTGTTCTTTCTTTAGCTTAATATATGGTTGTAATAACCTTAATACTCTTTTTACAGGCTTAAATCCAACAATAGTATATTCACTCATACCATCATTTCGATCTCGAATATAGCCATCTTTAAGTTTTTTCTTTAACCAATAAAGAAAATCTTTATATTTAGTTTTTTGATAGAAAACAATGCTTGCTCTAATCTGATAACCTAAAACATAATCATGCCTATGAATCAGTTGAAGCATAATACATCCATCTCCATCTAAAAAACCTGCTATATACGCCTTTATAGTATTTCTCATAATCTTAAGTCTTCCCTCGGTATTACCCTTCCGACGTTACATCGAAATAGGGGTTCACCGATATGAGTCAGCACTAGCATAACACATTTCTGTGATGCAACGCAACGTAAATTACGTTCTGAACCCAGCTCACGTAGGGTTTTAATGGGCGAACAGACCAACCCTTGGAAGCTTCTTCACCTCCAGGATACCCTGAGCCGACATCGAGGTAGCGAACCGCACCGTCGCTATGGACGCTTGGGTGCGACTACTCTGTTATCCCCGGGGTAGCTTTTATCCGATAGGCCCGATGCATTCCACAATGCATTCGAGGATCACTAAGGCCAGCTTTCGCTCCTGCTTCACTTGTAAGTGTCACAGTCAAGCACCCTTATGCCTTTACACATCCAGTACGATTTCTATCCGTACTAAGGGTACCATTGCGCGTTTGCGGTACTTTTTAGCAAACCACCTCCCCAGCGAAACTACCTCCCAAACACTGTCCCAAAATACGTTTCCAGTATTTATTAGTTAGAGTTACTTCATGTAACGAGCAGTATTCCACTAACGGACCGAAGTCCTCCTGCCTATCCTCGACTATTACAAAAAATAAATCAATGTTAAGTTGTAGTAAAGCTCCACGGGGTCTTTTTGTCCTGCAGTCAACAGGCCGCATCTTCACAGCCATTTCAATTTCGCCGGATCAATGGTCAAGACAGTTATCAAGTCGTTACACCTTTCGTGCGCGTCGGAACTTACCCGACAAGGTACTTCGCTCATATTCTTGTCATAAGAATTGCTTGTTACTCTAAAAGAGGTGTTAACTTTCTAACACTCTATATGTCGCCATATAGTTCGGACTATATCTTCATCTATTTAGATGTTCTGCGTATAGTCTCTGAGGATTCTAGATAAATCTAGTCTTTCCTGCTGATTGTCCGCACTTTCAAATTTTCACTATCTCTAGTATTGAAAGATACTCGGAGTTTCCAGCATATAGCAGAATTTTACTATGGCAACGAATTTACCATAGAACAGTTCACTTTTGTTACTCCCTAACGGGGGTGCGGCTATTTCTACCGCACTCTTTATGTCTCCATAAAGGTCGGACTATATCATCTCCCTTTCGGGGTCTGGCGTATAGTCTCTGAGGATTCTAAAACATTTTCAAGTGTATATTTCCTAGTTCTTCCTTTTCCTTCATTTAATTTTTCTCTTAAGCTTAATAACTTTTTAAAACCATCTGGTTTTAAATGTTTTTTCTCAGTCATTAATCTTGCAATTTGTTTAAATATAGAAAAGTTTTTCTTTTTATTCTCAGATAAAAACTTATACTTTTCAAAAAAAGGAATAATCACTTCCATAATCATTTTCGGATTGGTTACATCGTAAGAATGCAATCCATCTTTTCTTCGTTTAATAATTCCGCATTTTAAATACCTCTTCATTAAACTTAATATTGTTCTCTCTCTTTGAGAAACATTAAAAGATAAAACTGGTTGCCATCCTATTTTGTAATCAGATTTTTTGCGAAGGGAAACATTAAAGCTTCCTTCTCCATCAACAAAACCTGAAAAATACCAACCCCAATGGTCTGGAATGTTTACTTTACTCATACTCTAGCCTTTCCTGCTGATTGTCTCTATTCATTTGATTTTTACTCTGTTATTTATTATAACAGCAGTACAAATGACCTGTCAAGATTTTCCAGCATATAGCCAGATTTTACAACTACAATATGTTTATAGTTACTGCT
>CAZVYS010000010.1:0-31830 GCA_964630755.1 uncultured Pseudomonadales bacterium
AAAAGCTTTATGCCTCAGGCATCATCAAAGGTTCTCGTTGGGTCAAAAGAGAAGGCAAGCCAACTGACGAAGCTATTCTTAGGGCCAGGCTCATCGATCGTTCTATCAGGCCCTTGTTTCCTAAAGGCTACAAAAACGAAGTCCAGGTGGTGGCTATGGTTTTGTCGTATGATCACCAAAACGAACCAGATATGCTGGCTTTATGTGGCGCTTCTGCTGCTTTAAGCTTGTCATCTATTCCTTTCAAAGGTCCAATCGCTGCTGTCAGAGTCGGCCTCGATGACAAAGGCCAAACTATCTTAAACCCTACTATCAAAGATCAAGAAACTAGCGAGTTAGACTTAATAGTTTCTGGCTCCAAAGAGGCTGTGGTCATGGTCGAAGCTGGTGCCAAAGAGACTACCGAAGCAGACACCTTAAAAGCTCTTGATGCTGGCCACCAAGCCATCAAAAAAATCACCGCCACTATTGACGAGTTGGTTAAAGAAGCTGGGGTAGAAAAAATCGAATTTACCCCTGAAAAATCAGATGAGGCTATCAAAAAACAAGTCTTAGCTAAAATCAAAGTCCAACTAGACGATCTAGTTAAATCTATGCAAAAGGGTGCTTCATATAAAGCTCTTTATGACCTTAAAGACGCTGCCTGCG
The DNA here is from genome assembly GCA_964630755.1 of uncultured Pseudomonadales bacterium. GTDB lineage: Bacteria > Patescibacteriota > Microgenomatia > UBA1400 > CG1-02-47-37 > CAZVYS01. Next base: position 649 of record CAZVYS010000010.1, read on the forward strand.
AGGACTTAGAAGATCTGGATAAAAGTTTAGTCAAAGACATTATTGACGAATATTTTTCTGAAAAGTTACGAGCTCAACTTTTTGCTAAAAAAGTTCGGCCCGACGGCCGAAAGACCGATCAACTTCGGAAACTTTCTTCAAAAATTACTATCTTACCTCGAACTCACGGCTCTGGCCTATTTAAACGCGGCGCTACCCAAGCTTTAACAGTAGCCACCTTAGGTTCACCAAGTCTATCTCAATTAATCGAAGATTTAGAAGGTGAAACTTCCAAAAGATATATTCATCACTATAATTTCCCTCCTTACTCAGTTGGCGAAACTGGCCGGGTTGGTTGGCCTTCAAGACGTGAAATCGGCCATGGCGCTCTAGCTGAACGCGCTTTAGAACCAGTCATTCCCTCAGAAGATGATTTCCCCTATACCATTCGAGTCGTTTCAGAAGTTATGTCCTCAAATGGCTCAACTTCCATGGCTTCGGTTTGTGGTTCCACTTTATCTTTAATGGATGCTGGTGTGCCTATTAAGGCACCAGTCGCAGGTATTGCCATGGGTCTAATGACTGATGGTAAACAGCATTTAGTCTTAACCGACATTCAAGGCTTAGAAGACCACATTGGCGACATGGACTTTAAAGTAGCTGGTACCAAAGATGGTATTACTGCTTTGCAAATGGACATCAAGGTTTCTGGAATTCCTTTTGAAGTTTTAACTAAAGCGTTAGATCAAGCCAAAACCGCTAGACTAGCCATCTTAGACAACATGTTAAAAGTTATTGCTAAGCCAAAAGAATCAGTCTCAGAGTTTGCCCCCAAAGTTAAGACTCTAAGCATCCCAGTTGATAAAATCGGCGAACTAATTGGCCCCGGCGGCAAAAACATCAAAAAGATTATTGCTGAAACTGAATGTGAAGTTGATGTTAATGACGAGGGTCGAGTCACCATCACTGGTGTTGATGCCACCAAGCTAAACCAAGCTTTTACTTGGGTAGATGGTCTTACTCGCGAAATAAAAGCTGGTGAAGAGTTTGATGGCCAAGTGGTTAGAATCGAGAACTTTGGCGCTTTTGTTGAACTTTTACCCGGCAGAGACGGCCTTGTTCATGTTTCAAAATTATCTACTCAATTTGTTAAAGATATTAACTCAGTCGTTAAGTTGGGTGACACTCTTCATGTTAGAGTCAATGAAATTGATGATCAAGGTAGGGTTAGTTTAACTACTCTTACCCCAGAACAAGAAGAGCAAGCCAGAGAGCAACGCCAGAATCGACCTAATGATCAGTTTACCCGGCGAATGCCGGGTCGTTCTGGTCCTCGTCGTCAATCCGGTCCACCCCGCCGACGTTTCGAAGATCGCCGTGGCGGAAACTCTAGGCCTCCCCGAAGAAGCTATTAGGGTTCCGTAACCTAAAAACTTTAGTGATAATATATAATTGAAATATGAGTACATCTGCCCTCAAACAACAAACCAAGAAATTAGCCGATAAACTAACTAAAACTAAGTTGCCTCCGGAATTAAAACTAAAAGCCGAGGAAATGATCGAGCGCCTCAAGCTCATGACAGAGCTTGGTTCCTACTCCAATGAATATGAACGCGTTTCTCAGTATATTACTTGGATAACCAGCTTGCCTTGGAACAAAGAAAGCCAAGACTACCTAGACCTTAAATCAGCCAAAGACATTCTCGATAAACATCACTACGGCATGAAGCCAGTTAAAGACAAGGTCTTAGAATATCTATCTGTTCTCAAACTAACCCAAGGCAAAAGGGAGGTCTCACGCGCTCCAATTCTTTGTCTAGTTGGTTTAGTTGGAACTGGTAAAACCACCTTTGGACCATCTTTATCTGAGGCCATGAAAAGGCAATATGTCAGGATTCCTTTTGGAGGACTTGGTTCAGCTCGCGATCTTCGCGGCATGTCCCGTTTGCATCCCGATGCCGAGCCTGGCTTAATTATCAAGGCCCTTAGGCAAGCTGGCACCAACAACCCCATCTTTTTACTAGACGAAATCGACCGGGTCACTGCCGCTGCCAGAGCGGACATCATGGGTGTTTTGGTTGAGCTATTAGATCCAGAACAAAACTTTAGATTTACTGATCATTATCTAGACTATCCAGTTAATCTTCAAAACGTTTTATTTATCGCCACTGCCAATAACACCCGTAATATCGCTACTGCCGTGCTTGATCGTTTAGAAGTGATTCAAATGCCGTCATACACTGACGAAGAAAAAATTACTATTGGCAAAGACTATATCTTGCCCCACACCTTAACCGAGTCTGGTTTGTCAAAAGACAACCTAACTATTGACGACGCCGTCTGGGTAAAAATTGTCAGGCCACTAGGCTTTGATGCTGGCATTCGTACTCTAGAACGAACCATCAAAGGCATCTGTCATAAAATATCAAGGATTATAGTTGAAGGCAAAAACCAACACTTTCACTTAACATTAGAAAATATAAAGTCTTATCTCCCCGACTACTAGTCGGGCAGGTCCGTTCTTGTAGCTTTAGCTACGAGGCCGGACCTTACTTAACAGAAAGAAAAAAATATGACTAACAAACTTAGAATAGTTCCGCTCGGCGGAGGACCAGGCATGGTCACTAACAATATGTATCTATATGAAATAGGAAGTGAGGCTTTGATCGTTGATTGCGGCATTGGCTTTCCCGAAGACAAAGACACCAATGATATCTTAATTCCAGATATTAGCTATTTATTACGCAAGCCCGGCTTGAAAATTCATGGCTTAGTTCTAACTCACGGCCACGACGACCATCACGCCGCCTTACCCCACATCTTACCCAAGCTTGGTCAAATGCCAGTTTACGGTTCTCGCCTCACCGCTGGTTTTGCGGGAGATAAGCTCAAAGAATACAAAATCAACCAAAAAATTAATGTTTTTAAAGAAACCGATCAACTTAAACTAGGCCCTTTTACTATCGATCCCATTCACCTTACTCACTCGGTTCCTGACACCTTTCACTTTTTAATTAACACCCCGATCGGTTCAGTCTATCATGGCTCAGACTTTAAGTTTGATCTAACACCCTTAGACAAACGACCACCAAACTTTAAAAAAATTGTCAAGCTTAGTGAAAAAGGCGTTCTTTGTTTACTATCAGATTGTCTTCGGTCAGAACGAGATGGTTTTTCCCCGTCAGAAATTACTATTACAGAACCACTGCACCGGGAAATTTCCCAGTGTCAGGGGAGAGTTATCTTTACCACCATGTCATCCCAAATCCATCGGATTCAACAAGCCGTTGATGTGGCCACTGCTTATGGTCGAAAAATCGCTTTTATCGGCCGGTCAATGGAAGGCAACACCCGTATCGCCATGCGTTTAGGAATCTTAAAACTGGAACCTAAAAGTATCTTAAAACCCAATCAAATCAAAAGAACTCCAGATAACAAGCTTTGTTTGCTAGTGGCTGGCTCTCAGGGTCAAGAGTCCTCATCTTTAACTCGTTACTCCACTAACACTCACAGACTTTTAAAAGTTAAACCCAACGACACTGTTATCTACTCGGCCGACATCATTCCCGGCAACGAACAAATGGTCTACAACGTTATTGATCAACTAAATCAAGTTGGTGCTACTGTCGTTTACGAAGATACTGTCAACGATCTTCATGTATCTGGTCATGCTTCTTCAAAAGAGCTTCAGCTTTTAATGCAACTAGTTAATCCTCAATACTTGTATCCCATTGGCGGATCATTTAGGCACATGAAAGCCTACAAAAACCTAAGTCTAAAAGCAGGCTTCAGGCCTAATCAACTAATCATGCCAAGAGGCAGTCAAGTGGTCGAGTTTGAATCAAATGGCCGTTTCCGTTTAGCTGAAAAACTAAACCTTAAACAAATTAGGTTCAACCAAAACCGCTAGGTTTTCAAGGTCCGTTCTTGTAGCTTTAGCTACGAGGCCGGACCTTAAAGGACTCAAGTGACGTTAGTCACCTGAGGATGATATAGTAAAGTTATATGGCTAAGAGAAAAAAAAGATCAACCAAAGGCAAAAGAAAGCAACCATTTAAACTTAAACTTCCCAGAGAGACTCTATATACTCTTTCTTCAACTGGGCTGATTTTAATCGGTGGCTTAATCATGGTTTCTTTATCTCGGCAAAGCCAGTTTTTAGAGCTAATTTACAACTTTTTTAACTCTTTGTTTGGTTGGGGCATCTTACTCTTACCTTTTTTATTTTTATCCTCAGGCTTGATGCTTACTCGTTTAAAATGGCGCATCACAAAACCTAATGTTTTCGTTGGTTCAGCCATCTTGCTTATTAGCGCTGTTTCACTAACTCGAGCTGGAACCATTGGTCAAGAAATTTATAAAAGCTTAGTCTCTTTAATCTATCGCTCTGGAGCTTTTCTAGTTCTTTTTGCTGGAATTTTCGTTGGCATTGTGGTTATTTTCGAAACAAGCCTAGAAGACCTTTTACTTACCTCTCAAGCGATTTATCAAAAGATAAAACAATTTATTAACTCTTCACGCGCCAATAAAAAACCGCTTTTTAAGCCAGATAAACCCGGCTTTACTGTTAAAGGCCTAGACTCTGATAGGCCTCGACCCCAACCTCAACCCCAGCCAAAAACTGACACCGATTCTCGTCAGGAAAAGCCTAAATCCAAATCAACTTCAGTAGTCAAAGCTCCCATTAAACCTACTACTGCTCCAGTTTCAAATCAACCCGGTGGCCAGCAAAAAATCTGGCATTATCCACCCTTATCTCTTCTGTCTGACGAGCAAAGTGGCAAAGCCGATCGGGGAGATGTCAAACAAAACGCTCAAATTATCGAAACTACCCTAGAAAGTTTTGGCATCAAAGCCAAAGTCAAAGAAGTTAACAACGGCCCAGCCGTAACTCAATATGCCATCGAGATTTCCCAAGGCACTAAGCTTTCAAAAATTACCTCTCTTCAAAACGACCTAGCCTTAGCCCTAGCTGCCCCTCAAGGACAAATTCGTATTGAAGCCCCTATTCCTGGGCGCAGTTTAGTTGGCTTAGAGTTACCTAACCGTTCTTTAGAAATAGTTCCTTTAAGAGAAATGTTAACCGACAAAACTCTCAAAAATGCTCCTTCTAAACTAACTTTTTCCTTAGGCCTAAACGTTTCCGGAGCTCCAGTTTTGGCTGACATTGATAAAATGCCCCACGTTTTAATTGCCGGTGCCACGGGTTCCGGTAAATCTGTTTGTATCAACTCGATTATCTCAACTATTCTTTTTAGAGCTAGTCCTCAAGAAGTCAAATTCATCCTAGTCGATCCTAAACGAGTCGAACTAACTGTTTACAACGACATTCCTCACCTACTCACTCCAGTTATTGTTGAGCCTGAAAAAGTTGTTTCTGCTCTCAAATGGGCTATCTCCGAAATGGAGCGCCGTTACAAACTTTTTGCCGAAGTCGGGGCCCGAAATATCGCCGGCTATAATGAATTATCAGGTTTTCAAGCCATTCCTTATTTAGTTATTGTTATCGACGAGCTGGCTGACATTATTTTATTTGCGCCTAGTGAAGTTGAAGACTCGATCACCAGGTTAGCTCAAATGGCTCGAGCTACCGGCATTCATTTAGTTCTTGCCACTCAACGCCCATCAGTTGACGTCTTAACCGGTTTAATTAAAGCCAACATCAATTGCCGGATTGCTTTTAATGTTAACTCTATGGTCGACTCGCGAGTCATCATCGACTCGCCTGGGGCTGAAAAACTATTAGGCAGAGGAGACATGTTATACATTCCACCAACTCAAGCTAAACCTTCTCGTATCCAAGGCACTTTTCTTTCAGACAAAGACACCAAACAATTAATTGATTTTCTAAAAAAAGCTGACGTTAAGGTCGAGTACACAGAAGAAGTTACTCAAAAATATAAAGCTCAGGCCGCTGGTCCTGGTCAACCTGGAGAAGAACTAGACGAAAAATTCGACGAAGCCGTTCGGATTGTTATTCAATATGATCGAGCTTCAGCCTCACTATTACAACGCCGTCTTTCCATTGGTTATGCTCGGGCCGCTCGTGTCCTAGATCAACTTGAGCGCTCCGGCGTCGTTGGCCCTGGTGAAGGCGCCAAGCCCCGAGATATTTTAATTTCTAATGCCGAGACCTTTATTGCTGAGCGTCACCAAACAGAATAGCTAACAGTTTTTCTATATGCAAACCGCCGGAGATCTTCTTAAAACCGCCCGCCTTAAAAAAAAACTCACCTTTACTCAGATATCAAAACTAACCAAGATTCCTAAAAAAGCTCTAGAAGCTCTAGAAAAAAACCAATTTGATAAATTACCTCCTCGAACTTATATTATTGGTTTTATCAAAAACTACGCTAAAGTACTGAACTTAGATGATCAAAAAACTATCGCTGTTTTCCGTCGTGACTATAATCGTCAGAAAAAAAAGAAACTTGTGCCTCAAGGTTTTACAAAACCTTTAAGCCCTTCTTGGCAGCCAAATTCAAAAACTCGCACTTTTCTTTCATTAGCATTTGTAGTTTTATTTCTGACACTTTACTTAGGCATTAGCTTTTTTAAGCTAACTAAACCTCCGAAGCTAGTCATCTATGAGCCAGAAAACACTAACTCTCTTACTAGTCCAGTTCTTATTAAAGGCCAAACAAATCGCGATGCCACCCTTACTTTAAATGGTAAAACTATTAATCTTGAACCAGACGGTCGCTTCACCACTATTTACAATGGCGATCCTGGTGCTCATAAACTCAAGTTTATCTCAACCTCCAGGCGCCAAAACTCAACTCAAATTACTCATCATATCATCCTCACCGAATGACAGGGCCGCGAATGACAGGGTCAGACCCTGTCAGCTGCGGAAATAGGATATAATCATTCCATGAAAATAAAAAGAATTCTTCTAACTGGCGATGACGGCTACAACTCTATCGGGACCCGTGTCTTGATAAAACTTCTAAAAGATAAATACGAACTGCAAATTGCTGGCACCAAGGTTCAGCAAAGTGGAGTTGGCGGCATGCTCAGCATTATTCACGGGGGCAAGTGGGGTCAAACTACGGTTGATGGCATTCCTGCTTTATGGGTCAATGGCACTCCAGGTGACGCTGTTGAATGCGCTTATAGCCTGTTTGACTATAATTTTGATCTAGTTATTTCTGGTATCAACTTGGGTGCTAATCTTGCGGGCGCTATTGCTTCTGGCACTCTAAATGCCGCTCGTCGAGCCGTTAAACTACCTTTAGCTCCATATGCTTTGGCTTTTTCTTGGGATGCCCCTGGTGAAGCCTGGTTTAAAGACTATTCTGGCAACGAAGATATATCAAGTTACTTAAAACATCCTGGCAAAACTGCCGTCAAAGTAATTAATCACTGCCTTGAAAATGATTTCTACAACTGTCCCTTGCTAAATATTAATCTGCCTCAAAAAACCACCAATAAAATGAAGATTACCAAGTTTCTTTTTCGCCTAGAAGAACTATATGAGACACCAGTTTTACTAGATAAAACCACTCATCAATATTCTTACCCTAAAAGACATTCTTCAAAAGTCGACAAAAATCGCCTTCACAATGACGTTTTTGCTATTAACTCAGGCTTCATCTCGCTTACTCCTTGCCACCCGGACAATCTTCATTTTACCGCCTTTAATAAACTTAAGGACCAGTCTATTTCTCTTTGACAGGGTCTGACCCTGTCAGTCATCCTGTCAGTCAATCGAAAGCTTACCAATAGCTTCTTTAGAATTTTCTTTATCATCAAAAACAAATTCTTCATAAGATTTATATTGTTTTCCGAATAACTTATCCCCCTCATGCTTATAAAATCGATCTAGTACTTCTTTTGGCTTTACCCATTTAGCAGTTTTCTTTAAAAGATAATAACTTAAACTCGAATACGGCCACCTGACAGGGTCAGACCCTGTCAGCTTGGCTGAGTTAAGATGGATATAGCGAGAAAGATGCAAAACCTGCTTGTCATTATCGGCTAAAACTGCCTTATAGCACCCTTGAAATAAATGACCAATTCGATTATGACGTCTATTAAAATACATTGAAAAAATAGTTAAAAGCTTGTGAATTAGTTTTGTCATTCCATCAACAGTTTTTTGCTTAATTAGTAAATGAAAATGATTAGGCATTAAACAATAAGCCAGCAAATCAACCTCTTTGTGTAAATTTTCAATCGGCCGAGGCCTAATAACAGCAACTGAAGTATTTGAAAGTGGATGTGTATCGTCATCTCTGGGAGAGGAGAGATAATATTTTAATAGATGTAGAAAAACAGCATAATCCTGTTCATCCATGAATATTTTTCGCTTATCCACCCCTCGATTAAAAGCATGGTAATAGCCGTCTTTTTTATAAACTTTATTCCGATTTTTCGATGGCATATTATTAATCTTACCATATGACAGGGTCTGACCCTGTCATCTCTTTAAATTGCCTAAACCCCTCAAACCTGATATTTTAAACTTACACTATGATAAAACAAATCGGCAGGATTTTTGTTATCTTACTTGCAATTTATGGTTTAGTTCAACTAATCTCCTTTGCTTTTCCTGGTTTAAAAACTTTATTAAATAATCCAGCCGTTGTTAATACCCCCATGGTCAAAGGGGCCATCGACTACGCCAATCAAGTTTTGCCAGAATCACAGCAAATCAAGATTCCTGAATATTCCCCCAATCCAGATGACGAAACAACTATCACTGGTGCAGTTACCAACACGGTCACCGAAAAAATTACCGAAAAAGTATCAGAGGCTGCCTCTGATGCCGTCGACTCTGTTAAAGACTCAGCTCAAGATCAAGTCTGCAAAGCTTTATTTGAAAAACTCGAATCCGAATGCCAATAACTACCCAAACGTAAACGCAAACACCGACACTCCGTTATCTAAAAACTCAATTTCTAACTCTTCGTTAACAGGTTTAGTTAGTTCAATCAAGTTATAAAGCTTTTCTTCATTAACTTCTATTATTTTTTCCTGATCACCCCAACCTATCTTCACTTTACTTGTTTCTTCAGCCCCCATCACCAAATTAACTTCTTTAGCCTCAAAACGAAGTTTAAGTTTACTCCCTTTTTTCACTTCACTGTGCTTTTCTTTTATCAAGAAGTTGCCCTCATAAGACCACTCATTTAATCTCAAAACTTCAGGAGCAGTATACTCCACCAACTTATCCTTATTAATCCCTTCCTCAGACACAAAATTTCTTATCCGCCAGTAACCCAGATAAATTTCCGGCGTTCTGGCTTGGTGTCTAAACTCATCTCTTTTCACCAACTCCATCTCTTCATCAAGCAGTTTTTGAATCTCCATCTCGGTTTCCTCATACTTTCCTTCTCCAAAATGGTTGTACCGAATCACTCCTTCTTTGTCTATCAAAAACTTAGCCGGCCAATACCGATTGTTATACGCTCGCCAAATCTTAAAATCATTATCCTGCACTACCGCATACTCTAAATCAAAACTCTCCATCGCTCGAACCACATTGTCATAATCTTTTTCAAACTCAAACTCTGGACTATGCACCCCCACAACCACCAGGCCCGCCCGCATCGCTATGAGTCGGATCGCTTACGAAGTTAGGCGAGCTACAGACGTAAACTCAATTACCGCCACCTCGATTGAACTAGAAAACGGCGCTAACGACACTACCATTGCCCTTAATTCCAATACTATTGACTTAACTACTAACGGCGCTGGTCCATTTTCTTTAACTTCAGATCAAGTCTCGGTCACTGATTTAAGCTTTACTGACCTCAGTTCGACTGACGAAAACTCCAACAACATTTTGATTTCCATGACCTTAACCCAGTCTGGCGTTGCTGTTTCAGAACAATTTACCGCCGACACTACTTTATCCGAAACTGTTGAACTTAACTCTTTATTTTCCGAGAGCCGAAAACTCCTAGTCGATTTCTCCACAGTTGCTTTATCTTCTAATAAAAAAGCAGTTGAAGATATAATTCTCACCAACATCGGTTTAGACACCATTACCCTTGATCAACTTTACCTAGCCTGGGTTCATGATCCTGGCGGCCAAAATCTAGTTGAAATCAGCATCAGTAGTGGAGTAGTCTGGTCTGGTTCAGCTGGTACCGGTTCAACTATAGATATTACTAATACTGGTATTAATGCCGGTGCTTCTGTCACTATTGATCATCTTGAATTTGACACCAAAATCGACGACTCCACGATCCAAACTGACTGGATTATGTCAGACGGATCTACCACCACTTCTTTGATTTCTTTTGGTGCTGCCCCAGACACTTCACCCAGCCCCACTCCATCGCCATCAGCTTCACCTACCCCCAGCCCTTCACCTACCAGTTGTGCTGAAGTTTGCACTCAAAACAATTATTCAGCTGGCACCTGTCGCAAAAATACTGGTGCTTGTAACTCAAATGGTGAAACTCGTGAATCAGCCGGCGATACATTTTGTACTGGAGGTCCCAATGCAGATACATGCTGCTGTGCACCGTAATCAAAGGTCCGTTCTTGAAGCGCAGCTTCGAGGCCGGACCTTAAAGGGCTCGAGTCCGACCAAAGCGTCGGACCCGAGGATTAACGGCTTTATAGCTTTCACATCTCTTTTAATAATAAGCGCTGTCGCTCTAGCTATTGCTGCCTCAATTTCTCTTTTAGGTGTAGACGAAGCCAAGTCTTCTTTGTCTTTTAAAAAAGGCCAGGAAAGCCTCAAGCTTGCCGAAGGTTGTCTAGAAGAAGCTTTAATTCGCCTTCGTGACGACAATGACTATACCGGCGGTTCATTGAATCTTGGTGATGGCTCTTGTACCATAGGTGTAAGTGGGGAAGGCAACGATCGGACTATTACTATTCAATCAACCATTTCCGATCCCCCTGACTACATTAAAAACCTATCTGCCACAGTTAAACTGACTGGTAACTCAATCAAACTAGTCACTTGGCAGGAAACCTAAATGTTTACCAAAAAAATTCCCATCATTTATCTATCTAAAACCAAGCTTAAAGTAGTTCTAGTCAAACTCGGCAAAGAGCCCAAAGTAGTTAAAGCTGACGAAACCGGCTGGAACAAAGACTCTTTAGCAGATAGTTTTAAACAAGCCAAAAAACAACTAAAAGCTAAAACCATTCGTTTATTACTTGCTGATGATTTATCTTATGTATTACAACTAAACATTCCTTTTAACACCAAGCCAGCTGACGAGCGAAAGCTGATCGAAGAAAAAATCAAGCCCGAGATTCCCGAGATCTTAGAGCACGATGACTGGGACTTCAAAGAAACTGGTCGAAAAACCCAAAAAGACAAACAAGTCATTGCCTTTGCTCCAGTTAAATCTGCCTTCACTCTTATTTCCCAAGCCTTAACTGACGCTAATCTAAAGGTCGAAGCTATCGAGCCCGAAGTTGTTTCAAAAGTTAGAAACAATGACCCCTTAATCGGCATTGCTCTTAAAAAAGACCTCAAAGGCAAAGACGAAAAAGTGCTTAACCTTAATCTCAAAAAACTCTTACCCTCCAAGCCCAAAGTGACAGGGTCAGACCCTGTCACTGATAAGTCAAAGCCTGAGGCAACCAAACCCTCGACTGATAAAAAACCAGACGGTTCCGAACTTCAGGCGAAGGCCGATCCCGATAAAATCGGGACTAGTTCGGAACCTAAGAAGGAACCTGAAAAACCCAAGGTCAACAAAAGCTTAATTATTATCTTTGCCGTCACTCTAGCTTTAGGCGCTCTAGTCACTGGTGGCATCTTGGTTCAAAAAAGCGCTTTAGAAAAACGCCCCAGTCCGACCCCGACTCCCTTAATCATTGCTTCACCTGAACCCAGCCCTAGTCCCACTCCTAGTCCTTCCCCAGAACCAGAAATAGTTTTGTCAGAATACAAAATTCAGTCTCTAAACGGGACTGGCGGCAAAGGTATCGCCGGTGCTGTCAAAGATTTACTAGAAGCCGAAGGCTTTGAAGACGTTGATGCCGACAACGCTGACGAACTTGATCATACTCAAACCACTGTTCAATTAAAACAAGACACTCCCGATGCTGTTTGGAACACTATCGAAAGAGCCTTAAATTCTGACTATGATTTGGTTAAATCAAAAGAGCCCTTGACCGAAGACTCAGATTATGATGTTATTATCACAGTGGGGGAATTAATCTAAGGATAGCTGCAGTTGTTACGAACTTGCACGATGTTCGTAACCTGCTCTAATTAAATATGAAGAAATCCAAAGGATTTACTTTAATCGAGCTACTAGTGGTCATCGCCATTATTGCTATCTTAGCTGTAGTTGTTTTTGTGGCTTTAGATCCAGTCACTCGTTTTGCCGATGCTCGTAATTCTCGAAGATGGGCTGATATTAATAACATCCTCACCGGTGTTCATGAATGTATTGTGGACAACGACGGCTCTTTATCTGATTGTGGCTTAACTGCCGATGGTGTTAGTGACACTCTTGGCACAGGAGACCTAGACATTTCCACTCAAATGGCTCCTTACTTAAAATCTATGCCTCTTGACCCAAGTGGAGGCACAGCCGCCGACACGGGCTATTCATTAGTAGTTGATAGTAACAACATTGTTACTATTACTAGTGATGATGCTGAGCTATCTGCTGTTATCGCGGTTTCTCGTTAAATATAGCCGCAGTTGTCCGACGTTACATCGGATCCACTCAACTTAAGTATCTAAAGGCAGTTGCTTCTATTTGATCAATTCCGCTTCCAAGTTTGTAAAAAAACTCATTTACTCCTAGTTTTCTGGCTTTTTCTTCAAGCAGATCGGCAATAGTCACCATCATTACTGGAATATTTTTAGTATTTTCTAGCTTTCTCATTAGTTTAATTACATCAATACCTGTAAATTCGCCTTTAAGCTTTACATCCAAAATCATTAAATCCGGCTGCCAATATTCAGCAATCTTTAATCCAAACAAACCGTTATCTGTAGTGCGAGTTTCCTCATTACCCTTAAACTTTTCTTTATAAATCTTTATATAGTTTTGATCGTCTTCAACGATTAGTAGTTTGCCCATAGAAAAAGACACCATAACCGGTGTCTTTATCTCCCAGTTACGCCACGGTTTATATGTATTAAAAGTGTAGGCATTTTCCACGGATGTGTCAACCCCCACTTTTTCCCAGTACATTGACAAATTACTAGAACTGCTAAATACTACTAATAGATATCAATTACATCTTTTCAAAATATGTTTACCTTGTCTCAAATCGTCTTAGTTGTCGTCGTTACCATTTTAGCCATCTTACTGGTTATTTTTTCAATCTATATTTTTCGTATCCTAGATGAGGTTAGAAAAACTCTGCAAAAAACCAACACCATGATGGATGACATGAAACGGATCACTAAAAGTGTTGCCGACCCAATCGAACACGCTTCTGAATTTGTCACTGGTCTAAAAAAGGGAGCCAAGTTAGTTGAACTAGCTGGCGAAATAGTTGACAAAAAAAAGAAAACTACTTCCAAGAAGAAAAAATGACTAAGAAAAAATCAGCTCATCTTACTGCCGGCCTTGCTCTGGGTGCTGCTGTCGCTGGTGCAGCCACTTATCTTTACAAAACCAAAAAAGGTAAAAAGTTTCGTAAAGAGTTTTCAAAACACTTAGACGATACTAAAGCCTACTTGCCAGAACTAGTTAAAGACATTAAATTAAAAGCCAAAAAGCTTGAAGGCACACTTGAAGAATCAAATCAAGACGTAATCAAAAAAACCAAAAAAACTAAACGCAAAGTTAAAAAAGCCACTGATCTAGCCAAAAAAAAGGTCTTCTCAAAATCCGGTCAACCTCTGGTAAAATAACTACATGACTACTGACCAAATCAGACAAGCTTACTTAGATTTTTTTATTAGCAAAGACCACGCTGTCATTCCACCCGCTCCATTAGTGCCTCAGGACGACCCAACCACTTTATTTAACGGCTCTGGCATGCAGCAGCTAGTGCCATACTTAAAAGGTGAACCACACCCCATGGGAAAACGGATTGTTGACTCTCAGCCATGTTTCAGGGCCGAAGACATCGAAGAGGTCGGCGACAACCGCCACACCACTTTTTTTGAAATGCTCGGTAACTGGAGTTTAGGCGACTACTTTAAAAAAGAACAAATCACTTGGTTCTGGCAATTTTTAACAGAAATCTTAAAACTTGATCCAAACAAACTTTACGCTACTATCTCAGCTGGTGGTCTAGGCATTCCAAAAGATGAAGAATCAGAAAAAACCTGGCTTAGTCTAGGTGTTTCTAAAGATAGAATTTTTGCTTATCCAATTGAACAGGAAAATTGGTGGTCTAGAGCCGGTGCTCCAGACAAAATGCCCGTTGGCGAAATTGGAGGTCCTGACTCAGAAGTTTTTTATGAATTTTCAAACGTTAAGCATAACAAAAAATTTGGCAAAACTTGTCACCCCAACTGTGATTGCGGACGATTCTTAGAAATAGGCAACTGCGTTTTTATGCAGTATATAAAAACTAAAGATGGCTCTTTAAAGTCACTTCCAAACAAAAACGTCGACTTTGGTGGCGGCCTAGAAAGGTTAGCAGCCGCCGCCCAAAACACGCCTGACATTTTTCAAATAGACATCTTTAAACCAGTTATTAGTTCAATCGAATCAGTCACTAGCCAAAAATACGAGGGAAACAATCAAGCTCCGATGCGAATCATAGCCGATCACCTTCGAGCAGCAAAGTTTATGCTTAAACAAGGCCTAGAGCCTTCAAATAAACAACAAGGCTATGTGCTCAGAAGACTTATTCGCCGCTCGGCTGTAAAGTTTCGACAGTTAACCGGTGATCTCGATTCAAAGGCATTCTCTAAAATCATCGATGAACTTGCCTTAATAGAAGAAATTAATAAATTCCAAAAATCTTTAAACAAAGGCCTTAGTCTAATCAGCAGAACTGATCCAAAAAATATCAATGCCCAGTTTGCCTTTGATCTATTTCAAACTTATGGCTTTCCTTTTGAAATTACTAAGGAAATTTTATCTGAAAAGAAAATTAAAATACAGAAGTCCGACTTTGACAAATATAAAGCCAAACACTCAAAAAAATCTAAATCTGCCTCAGCTGGCATGTTTAAAGGCGGTTTAGAAGACCAATCCGAAATCACCACCAAGCTTCATACTGCCACTCACTTACTTCATCAATCACTGCGAGTTGTTTTAGGCGATCATGTCAAACAAGAGGGTAGTAATATCACCGCCGAAAGACTTCGCTTTGACTTCACTCATGCTAAAGCTCTCACCGACGAAGAAATTAAAAAAGTTCAAAGATTAATAAATGATGTAATCAAAAAAGATCTCAAAGTCAAAAAAACCACTCAAAGATTAGACAAAGCTTTAAAATCTGGTGTCCTGGCTTTCTTTAAAACTAAATATCCGGACAAAGTGACTGTCTACTCAATCGGGGATTTTTCAAAAGAACTTTGTGGCGGCCCTCACGTTAGCTCGACAGGGAAAATAGGCAGTGTTAAACTGATTAAAGAGGAAAGCATCGCTGCTGGCAAGCGGCGAATTTATGCTGTTTTAACTCATGGAAATAAAAAACCTGTTTAATAAATTCAAAGCCAAACAGGATTTACCAGAACAATTTTTTGCCCTTGAGCTTTCTGATGACACTATTAAGTCAGCAGTTTGGACTGTTCTTGATGGCCACACTAAGGTAGTTAAGATAGGTTCTATAAAATCTTGGGATGGCAAAAACAGTAACCTTTTAATTGAAAAAATCGATCAATCAATTTCTGATGCTTCAGAAAATCTTGATCCCGAACCATCTGGGGTTGTTTTTGGCCTGCCAGAGCCTTGGCTTGAAAAAGAAAACATTTCAAACGACAAAAAAGCACTTCTTAAAAAAATCTGCACTGATCTCGATTTAAAACCCCTTGGCTTTGTTAACACCGACACCGCTGTTATTCAATACATGAAAATCGACGAAGGCACTCCTCCAAGCGCCATTTTCTTAAGATTATCAGCTGCTGAGCTTAATCTTTCCCTTGTTAAGCTTGGTAAAATTTTGGGCACAGAACTAGTCGGTCGAAGCGGCGATCTCGGTCCGGATGTAGAAGAAGGTTTATCTCGCTTTAAAAAAATCGACACCTTGCCTTCTCGAATGATTCTTTATAACGGCCAGTTAGATTTTGAAGAAGATAAACAGCAACTTATTTCTTACGACTGGGAAGAAAAATTTCCCTTTATTCATTTTCCCAAAGTAGAAGTTTTGCCCAACGATGCTTCTATTAAAGCCATTGCTTTGGCTGGCGGTAGTGAAGTGGCTAAATCTCTTGGTTTTGACATTAAACCCCCTCCTGTAAAGGAGGGCGGTTCCAAAACTTTACCAGCTGCTTCAGCCGATCCCGACGAAGTCGGGACTAGTTCAGAACCTAAAGCCAAAGAATCACCTCAACCCCTCGACGAGCCAACTGCTAAATCTCTTGGCTTTTCCTCAAAAGACGTGGCCGAAAGTATTAAGGCTGATACTAATAACTTAGGGGCGAATGCCCCTAAGTCAACAGAGTCTTTGCCGCTTCAGGGGGCGAATGCCCCCTACCCAGAAACCGCTGTTCCTGACCCTGAGCCTTCTGACGCTCCAGATTTTTCTTCCAAATCAGTCAAACCCAAACTAACTATGCCCGGCTTTATTCCCAGCTTCCTTGGTTTTTTTACTAATCTGCCTTCTAAACTAAAATCAATTCTCAAAATTAAAAAAGCTCCTAAAGTTATTACTTTAGTTATTGTCGGCTTTGTTCTACTCTTAATAGCAGTTTTTGCTGCTTACTGGTATTTTCCTAAAGCCAAAGTCACTATCCTAGTTGAACCAAAAACTGTCGATGAAAACTTAGAGTTGACTATCGACTCAAGCGCTACCACTTTAGACCTTGAGTCTATTGTTTTGCCCGGCCAATCTGTTGAAATTTCTGTTGAAGGCTCCAAATCCGCTCCCACCACTGGCACTAGTTTAATCGGTGATCCGGCTCAAGGCGACATTACTATCTACAATAAAACCGACGACTCTAAAGCCTTTTCTGCTGGCACTGTTTTAATTGGCCCAGATAACTTAAGTTTTACTCTAGATGAAGACGTTGAAGTTGCCTCAGCTTCTGCTGGTGATGAGTCCATTACTTTTGGTAAAGCTACTGGTAAAGTTTCCGCCAAATCAATCGGCCCAGATGGCAACTTATCCGGAGGAACAACCCTTAGTTTCAAACAATTTTCAGAAAGTAACTACTCAGCTAAAGTTTCTGACGAATTGTCTGGTGGTACCGCCAGAGAAGTCAAAGCTGTATCTGAAGATGATCAAGCCACTTTGCTTGAAGCCCTAACCACTGATCTAAAACAAAAAGCCGCCTCAGATCTTCGATCAGAACTCGGTGGCGACCGTTCTTTAGTTGATGTTGAAGATCAAGACGAGATCATGGAAAAATCCTTTAATCGCGATTTGAACGAAGAGGCTGACAATTTAAAACTTGACGCTAAACTTGAATACACTGCTTTGTCTTATCGCAAAAACGACCTAGACTTATTATTACAGCAAGCCATTAAAGAAAAAATACCAGATAACTACGAGGTAAGTGCTAGTAGTGAGATTGAAATCGAACCAGCGGTTTTGAACAAAGACAACACCGCCACCATCGAAGTTACTTTCAAAGCTAAGCTTATTCCCAAGCTGGATTTTACTGATGTTAAGACCAATCTTAAAGGTCGCTATCCCCATCTAGTCCAAGAGTATCTTGCCACTTTACCTGGCTTTATTTCAGCCGACATCACTATCACTCCTAATCTGCCTGCGAGTCTTAAAACCATGCCTCGTTTAACCAAAAACATTTTGATAGATATCAAGACGAAACAATGACAACTACTTATTACAAGGCTCAACCTGAAGATCCTCAGATTCACCACCGACAACTTAAGCGCCAAAAACTCTTTTCTGGTTTTAAAAAACTTATTCCTACTATTATGATTACTGTTGGTGCTAGTTTATTAATTTCAGTTGGTTATCCAATTTTAAGTTACGAACTAACTATTGCCAAAAACGCTAAACGCCAAGGCATTATCTCACCAGTTCCCAAAGAATCAGTTTCTATTGCCAAAGGCATTATCTCGCCCTCCCAGGCTCAAAACCCTCAAGTCTTAGCCGAATCAACCTCAAGCTTCCAAAGTTCTACCATTGATTATTCTAAAGTAACTAACTGGTTTAACTTTAATAAGCCTCAGTCCTTTTTATCGCCCAGTAACATCACTCACTATACCTTGTCGATTCCAAAACTCAGAATTAATGATGCCTTAGTTACTGTTGGCGGTGATGATCTTGACACTAGCCTAATTCATTATGGAGGCACCGCTTATCCTGGTGAATCAGGCAATGCCGTTATCTTTGGCCATTCAGTTTTGCCACAATTCTATAGCCCCAGTTCTTATCGAGCTATATTCTCCATGATCCCTACTTTAAAGCCCGGCGACGAAGTCAAAGTCAGCTACGACGGCATTAGCTTTAAATACATTGTTTATGATTACTATGAAGTTTCCCCTGACGAAGTAGATATTTTAGAACAGCGCTACAACCAAAAAGACCTTACTCTAGTTACCTGTACCCCTCCTGGAACTTACTGGCGACGTGGCATTATTAAGGCTAAGCTTGTTGAAATATGATCTACTTAGGCATTGATTACGGCTTAAAACATGTTGGCCTTAGCCTTGCAGACAGCCCTTTAGCTTCACCGCTAACTCAAACTACTTATCAATCAGAAAAACAACTTTTTGATTTTGTAACTCAAGTTATTTATGAACAACAAGTGAAAGCTATTGTTGTCGGACTTCCAGATGGAAAATTATCAGGAAAAGTTAAAGATTTTGGCACGAGACTTAATAAACTTACCAATCTACCTGTTTACTATCAGGATGAAACTTTATCTACGTTCGAAGCTAAGCAAAAACTCTTACAAGCACACAAGCCTCAAAAAAAACGTCGTCTAGACCATCAAGCCGCTGCCACTCTTATTTTACAAAACTACCTTGATGATCAGCCTCAATCCTGATAGGATAGCTTATCTAAAATAAATTGCTATAAGGAGGCAAACATATGTTTAAAAACGTAATCGCTCCGGTTCAAGCTTGGCTTCTCTCTCGCGGCCAATGCGTTGGTTGCGGTATGCCTCTAAAAAGTGCCAAAAAGAAAAAATATAAACCAGGCATTGATAAAATTACCTGCAAATGTGGTCGTATCTTTATCTTTGACACCAAAGTAAAAAAATACCGTCGAGCCTTGTTTGAAGAAGTTTAGATTGATGCTAAAGAAACTAGTCTCTTTTAGTCTGTTTTTAGTCGTTATTATTTTGATGTCTGGATACGGTTTATATATGTGGGCCCAAAAACCAGTTGATCCGAGCTCAACTCAAGCCCAGGTATTTGTCATTCCTCAAGGCCAGGCCACTGGCACGATTGGGAAAAGATTAAAACAAAGCAATTTAATCAAATCTGAGCTAGTTTTTAAACTACTCGTTGACCAGAAAAACTACTCTAATAAACTTCAAGCAGGTGATTTCCATCTTAATCCTTCCATGAGCCTTGAAACTATTATCGAGTCTTTAACTCATGGCTCTTTAGATTTTTGGATCACTTTTCCAGAGGGCTTACGAGTCGAAGAATATGCCGAGCGCATTGCCGCAAAAACAGCCAATTTTTTACCCTCTGAATTTATTGTTACCGCCAAACCCTACGAGGGTCGACTTTTTCCAGACACTTATTTAATTCCCCAAACCGCCTCAGCTCAGGATATTGTTGACCTTTTAGTTGATACTTTTAACACCAAAAGTCCTACTCAAGATAAAACTATCATTATTCTAGCTAGTTTAATCGAAAGAGAGGCCAAGCACCAAAAAGATAGACCCTTAGTGGCTAGCGTTCTACACAATCGTATAGATATAGGCATGGCTTTACAAATCGACGCCACTGTTCAATACATTCTAGGGGAGCAAGGAAACTGGTGGCCCAAAGACTTAACCTTTGAGGATCTAAAAACTCCCTCACCCTACAATACTTATCAAAATTCGACCCTTCCCCCTGGCCCAATTGCTAACCCTGGCCTTGCTAGTCTCAAGGCCGTCACTAACCCCGCCACCTCAGATTATCTTTATTACGTCTCTGACTCCGGCGGCTACAACCACTATGCCACTGATCTTGATGGCCACAACGCTAATATAGAAAAATATCTAGACAACTGACAAGACCGGGCCTTGTCACTAACTAAACCATGGAAAATCATTCGTGTCACGCTAACCATCAAACTCTCACTAAAATTATCATAAATAAACGACTAAAATGGTTTGGCTTGTTATTTATTTTTGTCTTTATCTCTTCTTTTCATCCCATTCTTTCCGCCTTAAATCATAGTCTAATTTCTTATCTAAGGCTCATCTGGTGGGCTGTTCTTTTAGGCCTTTTTATCGGTGGTTTAATCGACTATTTTGTCCCAGATGAATTTATTTTCAAAGTCTTAGGTCAACGCAAAAAACGCACCCTTTTTTACGCTGTTATTGCTGGTTTTTTTCTTTCCGCTTGCTCCCACGGCATCTTAGCTATTGCTATCCAGCTATATAAAAAAGGCGCCAGCATCCCTGCGGTCATCACCTTTTTACTAGCCTCACCCTGGGCTAACTTACCAGTCACTGTTTTACTTTTTAGTTTTTTCGGCATTAAAGCTCTTTGGTTTATCTTAACTGCCATTCTTATCGCCTTGATTACCGGAGGCATTTTCATGATCTTAGACAAACTTCAATTAATTGAACCATCAAAAAAGCCTGCTTTTAAAGCCCAAATTAACTGGCATAACTTAAAGCATTTTAATCTAGGTAGCAGTTTAAAAGGCACTTGGACTAGCACAGTTAATCTAGCAAACATGATTCTTTGGTGGATGATAGTTGGTTTCTTGCTGGCCGCCATCATTGGTGCATATGTGCCTGGTCATATCTTTATGCAGTACTTTGGTCCCACTTTTACCGGATTACTACTAACACTCCTATTTGCCACTATTATCGAAGTTTGTAGTGAGGGCAGTGCCCCTTTAGCTTTTGAAATTTTTCGTCAAGTAGGTAAACTAGGCAATCCTTTTGTTTTTTTAATGGCCGGAGTGGTCACTGACTATACTGAGATCGGTCTACTTTGGACCAATATTGGCAAAAAAACCGCTCTTTGGTTGCCAATTATTACTGTTCCTCAAGTAATGCTGGCTGGCTGGTTGTTTAATCTATATTTATAAGATGAAAAAAACTATCTTTTTGTTTATTTTAGTTTTGGTCAGCCTAGGCCTTGGTTTGTTATCTCAGTCTAAGCTTGATCCACTCGAACAACAAGTCAAGATTGTAGCTTTAAGAGATGAGGCAATTCAACGGGCAGTTAACAGAGGGGACTATCATTGTTGCATTAATCCTCCATGCACCATGTGTTATATGGAAGCTAACCCTTGGAATAATCACACTCCTGGTACTTGTGCTTGCGATGATTTAATCGCTCAAGGAAAGCAGGCTTGCCCTCAGTGTCAAAACGCTCTTTGTCAATCTGAAGCTAATCCTAGCTGCTCAGATTAATTTCCTCTTGACAATCTCCTACAATCTGTTAGTATACCTCTAAAGATAGCCTGGTTAACAGGCTAGTCTTTGTTCGTCAATTTTATTTTTGTGCCTTGAAGCTCAAAGTAAGTCATAGATCTTTATCTAAAAAACAAAAGACTTTAAGCTCTTGCCAAAAGAAAAAAAATTATTGTGCTTAAACTTGACAATTGATCTTATCATTTTATAAAACGGGTTACCGCCCGTTTTTTGTGTTTCTAAAATATAATGACTAAATCTTTACCAACCAAAAATAAGTCTAGTCGGAAGTTTATAAACACTGCCCTCGAAAACCTTCCTGAGATGGCACTATTAGATGTCCAACTTTCGTCATACAAATGGTTTATATCAAAGGGTATTAAGGAAGCTTTAGAAAGCATTTCTCCAATTGACGATTTTACTGGTAAAAACTGGCAACTAGAATTTGGCGATCACTCTATTAGTCAAGCCAAATATTCTCCTCAAGTCTCTTTAGAAAAGGGCCTCACCTACGAGGTTCCTTTAAGAGTTAAGGCTAAACTAACCAATCTTCAAACCGGAGAAACTACCAAGCAAGAGGTTTTTATGGGAGACATTCCTATGATGACCAAGACTGGCACCTTTATTATTAATGGAATTGAAAGAGCTGTTGTTAACCAACTCGTCCGGTCTCCGGGCGTCTTTTTTTCAGGCACAATTGATTTATCAACTGGTCGAACGTTGCATCAGGCAGAACTGCGTCCTCTTAGAGGTTCTTGGCTAGAAATTAATGTTTCTCGCTACAATACTATTTCATGCAAAATTGACCGTCACCGTAAACTTAATGCAACTACCTTAATTAGAGCCATCGAACCCATTGACGACGAAGGTTTAATCAAGCTTTTTTCTGACGTTGATACTAACGAAAAATACTCTTACCTTTTATCTACTTTAGAAAAAGACTCCTCAAAAACTCACGAAGAAGCCTTAATAGAGATTTATCAGAAAATGCGACCAGGCGAACCTGCTATTTTAGAAAATGCCAAAGAACTACTTCATCGTATGTTTTTTGATCCTCGCCGTTACGACTTGGGCGAAGTCGGTCGATACAAGTTAAATCGCCGCCTTAATCTAGAAGTTCCTTTGGAAACCAGAGTTTTAACTAAACAAGATATTATTTCTAGCGTAAAATATCTAATTAACCTTCAAAACAATCAAGGTAAAGTTGACGATATTGACTCATTGTCTAATCGACGAGTCAGGAGAGTTGGTGAACTAGTTGCCACTACTGCCTTTCGTTTGGGGCTTTTAAGGCTGGAGCGATCAATTCGAGAAAAAATGAGTTTGGCTAAAGCTGATGTAGAAATTACTCCTAGTACCTTAGTTAATCCTCGTCCAGTCATTGCTGCAGTTTCTGACTTTTTTAGACGAAACAGACTATCTACGATTTTAGATCAAACCAATCCTTTATCTGAGCTAGATAATCTTCGCCGACTTTCAGTTATGGGCCCAGGTGGTGTTACCAGGGAAAGAGCTTCATTCTCCATGAGAGACATCAATGCTAGTCAATACGGCCGTATTTGTCCAGTTCGTTCTCCGGAAGGCCCTAATATTGGCTTGGTTACTTACCTGGCTTTATACGCCCGTGTTAATCAATATGGCTTTTTAGAAACTCCTTATCGAAAAGTCAAAGCTGTCAAAAGTGGTAAAGTCACCAAAATGAAAATCACCGACGAAATTGTCTATTTATCCAGTGACGAAGAAGAAAATCACTACATCACTCATACAGAAGTTAACATTGACAAAAATGGCTACATTAAAGATAGTTGGGTGCCGGCTCGTTTTCAAACAGAATTTTTAGAAAGCTCAGTCGAAAAAATCGAATACATCGACGTTGTCCCTCGTCAAGTTGTTGGTACTTCTGCCTCACTAATTCCCTTTATTGCCCATGACGAAGCTAATCGGGCTTTAATGGGTACCCACATGCAATGCCAGGCTGTGCCTCTAGTTAAGCCTGACTCTCCAGTTATCGGTACAGGCATGGAAGCAGTTGTTTCAAAAGCCATGAATCGTTTAGTAGCCGCTCTTGTTTCAGGAAAAGTCACTTATGTAGATTCTGAGAAAATCATTGTTGCCACCAGCCCTAAGGATAGGAAAAAACTAAAAGAATTTAAAAACTCTCTTCCTGAAAATATTACTATTTCTGGTAATAGTGTTGAATATCAAGTTGTTAAATTTAATCGAACTACTCAATCAACTTGTTATTCTCAAAAACCTTTAGTTAATTTAAATGATCAAGTTAAATCAGGTCAAGTAATTATTGATGGTCCCGCTTGTGATAATGGCGAATTATCTTTAGGCCAAAATCTGAAAATAGCTTACATGAGCTACGATGGTTTAGGTTACGAAGACGCTATTATTATTTCTGACCGTTTAGTTAAACAAGATGTTTTAACTTCGATCATGATTAACGAATACGAGTCCAAGGTCATGGATACCAAACTAGGACCAGAAGAACTTACCCGAGATATTCCTAACGTTGGTGAAACCGAGCTAAGTAATCTTGGCGAAGATGGTATTGTAGTTGTTGGTTCTCAAGTAGACCCCAATGATATTTTAGTGGGGAAAATTGCCCCCAAAGGTGAAACCGAACTAACTGCTGAAGAAAGATTATTAAGAGCCATTTTTGGTGAAATAGCCAGAGAAGTTTGAGACACTTCTCTAAGAGTACCACACGGTGATGGCGGCACAGTTATTGATGTTTAGATTTTTGATCGAGAAAAAGGCGATGAGCTTGATCCAGGAGTGATTAAAAAAGTAATAGTTCAAGTAGCTCAAATGAGAAAAATTGTAGTTGGAGATAAACTAGCTGGCCGTCACGGCAACAAAGGAGTTATTAGTAAAATAGTTCCTGAAAATGACATGCCATATTTTGAAGACGGCACTCCCGTAGACATCATCATCTCGCCTTTATCAGTTTTGGCTCGCATGAACTTAGGCCAGCTACTTGAAGCTCAACTTGGTTGGGCTGCTTCAAAGCTAGGCTACAAACTTGGCCTACCTGTTTTTGAACATGTTGACGAAGAATTCGTATCAAAAGAACTAGCAAGAGCTGACTTGCCTATTAACGGCAAAGTTAGATTAATAGATGGCCGAACTGGCGAACCATTTGAAAAAGAAACAGCAGTTGGAGTTGCCTATACCTTAAAGTTAATTCACATGGTCGAGGATAAAACACATGCTCGATCAACTGGACCTTACTCTTTAGTCACTCAACAGCCTTTAGGTGGAAAAGCTCAAATGGGCGGTCAGCGCTTAGGAGAAATGGAAGTCTGGGCTCTTGAAGCACATCGGGCTGCCCATACTCTGCAGGAAATGTTAACAATTAAATCTGATGATGTTGTTGGTCGGGCCAAAGCCTTTGAGGCCATAGTTAAGTCTTTAGACATTCCAGAGGCTACTATTCCAGAATCTTTTAGGGTTTTGGTCAAAGAGCTTAACTCTTTAAGCCTTAATGTTATTCCAGGCGGTGTTTCAGATGACTTAAAAGATATCGAAGCCGAAAGCGAAGATACACAATCTGACGAAGACGCAAAATCTTCAAGCGAAGATACAGAATCAGACAAAGATGTTGAAGCCGAAGCCGAAGATACAAAAAAAGCTAAAGATTCAGGCTCTAAAGATACTAAAAAAGAAAATAAGCCTAAAAAAGACTCAAAAAAATCTAAAAAATGAACAAACTAACCGACTTTACCACTTTGCAAATAAAACTTGCCTCTCCAGAGGTAATTAAGTCGTGGTCTCATGGAGAAGTTTTAAAACCAGAGACTATTAACTACCGCACCCTAAAACCTGAAAAAGATGGTTTATTTTGTGAACGAATTTTTGGTCCAACTAAAGACTGGGAATGTTACTGTGGTAAATATAAACGCATTCGCTATCGCGGCATTATTTGTGATAAATGTGGCGTCGAAGTTACTCAAAGTCGAGTCAGACGAGAACGCATGGGCCACATTGGTCTTGCTTGTCCTGTGGCTCATATTTGGTTTTTCAAAGGAGCTCCTTCACATCTTTCCTTGTTATTAGGCGTTTCACCTCGGAACCTATCTGGTGTTATTTATTTTGCTAAATATTTAGTTACAGAAGTTGATAACGAAGTAAAAAAAGATATCTATAAAACTCTTGACGAACAATACACCAGCAAGATTAAAGAATTAAAAGAAAAACACAAATCTGATTCAAAAACCGCCAATAAAGAAGGCCAAGAGCTTATTAAAGGTATTAAGAAAAAAATCAAATCAAAAGAGCAAATGGAGTTGGCTGTCTCTGAAGCCTTACTAAAAACCAAGCGCGAAATAGCTGTTTTAACTGAAACTTTGATTTCTGAAAAAGACACCTTAAAAGAAATTTTCGCGGCTGTTAAAGACTTAGTTAAAAAAACAGATCGATTAACTGTTTTGTCAGAAGAAGAGTATCTTAAGCTATGTGATTATGACGCCGCTTCTTTTATAAAAGTTGGCATGGGAGCAGAAGCTATTTTAAAAGTTATTAAATCCTTAGACCTTAATAAATTAACCTCTAAATACCGCCAAGAAATTCAAAAATACTCTGGACAACGTCAAATTAAAGCTACTAAAATTCTTAGGATAATCGAAGGATTTAAAAAAGTAGGCATTGATCCTTCTTGGATGATTACTACTACTTTACCAGTCATTCCGCCTGATCTTAGACCCATGGTTCAACTTTCTGGTGGACATTTTGCCTCGTCAGATATTAATGATTTATACCGTCGAGTTATTAATCGAAATAATCGATTAAAACATCTAATTAATTTAGGCGCGCCAGAAATAATTTTACGAAACGAAAAGCGAATGCTTCAAGAATCAGTTGATACTCTTATCGACACTTCTCAGGCAAGAACTATTCGTCGACGTGGCACTAAAGAACTAAGGTCTCTAGCTGACATGTTAAGAGGCAAGCAAGGACGTTTCCGCCAAAACTTGCTTGGTAAACGAGTCGACTATTCTGGCAGAAGCGTTATTGTAGTTGGCCCAGACTTAAATCTTAATCAAGCAGGGCTCCCAAAACTTATGGCTTTAGAGATTTTTAAGCCTTATGTTTTAAGAGAGTTAATTAATCGTGGCCATGCCCCAAATGTTAAATCAGCTAAACACGTGTTAGAACGTCGACCTCCAGAGGTTTTTGATATTTTAGAAGACATTATCAAAGATCACCCAATCTTACTCAATCGAGCTCCAACTTTGCACAAACTTGGAATTCAAGCCTTTTTCCCCGTCTTAGTTGAAGGCAGCGCCATTAAGATTCATCCTTGTGTTTGTGCTGGTTACAACGCAGATTTTGACGGTGACCAAATGGCTGTTCATGTACCGCTATCAAAAGAAGCCAAAAAGGAAGCTATTAATTACTTAATGCCTGAACATAACTTACTTAAGCCTGCCGATGGATCACCGATTACTATTCCTAACAAAACAATGGCTCTTGGGGTTTACTATCTTACTTCAATAGACTCTAATCTCAAATTAGACAAAACAATTTATTCTAATCAAGAAGAAGCGATTACAGCCTATCAAAATAAAGTTATTAACTTACGTCAGCCTATTCAAATTCGACTTGATAACAAACTAGTTGATACTACCATTGGTCGTTTATTTTTCAATCAAGTTTTGCCAAGCAATTTAGGCTTTATTAATAATGCAGTCCAATCAAGTGATATTAAAAATCTAATTAAGTCTGCCATAAACACTTGTGACTCAAAAGAGATAGTTAAACTTATCGATAGTCTAAAAGACCTAGGCTTCAAGTCCGTTACTCAGTCAGGATTATCAGTAGCAGTTACTGACTGTAAAATTATTCCTGAAAAAGACGAATTTATCCACAAAGCTAATCAAAAAGCTTTACTTATAGAAGAAAATTATAAAAATGGACTTATCACTAAAGAAGAAAAAAGACGATTAAGTAACGAGCTATGGATGGAAACTACTGACACTATTGCCGAAAAAACCTGGAATTATTTCAAGAGCGATAACTCCGTTAAAGTCATTATCAACTCTGGTGGAACCAGGGCCTCAAAAGACCAGGTTAAACAATTAGCCGCCATGCGTGGATTAGTTGTTGATCCTTTAGGGAAAATTGTTGAGCTTCCAACGAAATCAAACTTTAGAGAAGGACTATCTATTTTTGAATATGTTACTTCCTCTAGGGGTTCAAGAAAAGGCTTAACTGACTCAGCTATTAAAACTGCTGACGCCGGTTACCTAACTCGTCGTTTAGTTGATGTAGCCCATGACATGATTATTCGGATAGAAAATTGCAAAACTAAAGATTATCTAACCATTTCCACTGATATTCGACCTCAATCTTTCATCAGTCGTATCACTGGTCGATACCTTGCTCAAGATTTAAAACATAATAACAAAACAATTGCTAAAAAAGGCGACTTAATTGATGAAACTCTGGCTTTAGCTATAAAAAAAGCTAAGGTTCAGAAACTAGATGTTCGTTCACCAATGACCTGTGGAGCTGTTCATGGCTTGTGTGCTCAATGTTATGGTTGGGATTTTTCAACCAAGAAAAAAGTGACCATTGGCGCTCCAGTTGGAGTAGTAGCAGCTCAATCTATTGGCGAGCCTGGTACTCAGCTAACTATGCGAGTCAAGCACTTTGGCGGCATCGTTGTCTCCGACGTTACTCAAGGTTTGCCAAGAGTAGAAGAGCTTTTTGAAGCCCGCACTCCAAAAGTGGTCTCACCAGTTGCCCAAATCGATGGTAAAACTTCAATCAAAGAAACCCCGCAGGGTTATGAATTTACTCTTACACCTATTACGGGTAAAAAACAACCTGTTACTTACAAAATTCCTCTCACTTCTACTATGAAATTTAAATCAGGTCAAATGGTCAAAAAAGGCCAACAACTAGCCACCGGAGCCCTTGTAATTAAAGACTTGCTAGAAATTAGAGGCTTAAGAGGAGCGCAAGAATACTTAATCAAAGAAATTCAAGCTGTTTATGAATCTCAAGGAATTCCTATTCATGATAAGCACTTTGAGATTATTGTTAGAAAAATGTCTGACAAAGTTCAGATTAACAAAATTGGCGATACAGAGCTATTACTTGGTGAGTTTGTAGAAAAATCTCGCCTTAAAGAAGAAAATCAACAAGCTAAAACCAGTAAAGGCAAGCTTGCCTCAGCTGATCAGGTAGTTTTGGGGATAACTCGCTCTTCTTTACATACAGAGTCTTGGCTATCTGCTGCTTCATTTCAAAATACTTCAAGCATTCTAACCGCAGCAGCAGCTTCTGGAAAAGAAGATAAATTATTAGGTCTTAAAGAAAATGTTATAATCGGCAGACTCATTCCTACCAGCGAGGAGCGAGCTAAGCTAAGTTAATATGCCAACTATTAATCAACTAGTACGAAAAAAACGAAAGTCAAAGCCGAAAAAGATTAAATCAACTGCTTTACGCAAAACTTTTAATCTTAAGGATAGGCGAATGACTCCGACCACCAACCCGCAAAAGCGAGGAGTTTGTACTGTAGTCAAGACCATGACTCCCAAAAAACCCAATTCTGCTTTAAGAAAAATTGCTAGGGTTAGGCTCAGCAACAAGCAAGAGGTTACCGCCTATATTCCAGGAATTGGCCATGATCTAGCTGAACACTCAATTGTTATGGTTCGAGGTGGCCGCGTTCGAGACTTGCCTGGAGTTAAGTATCACATTGTTAGGGGTAAATACGATTGCTCTGGAGTAACTAATAGAAAGTCATCTCGATCAAAATACGGCACCAAAGCGTCTGGTGCTACTACTTCTGCTGATGCTGCCGCTGCTGGCGGTGGAGCTTCAGATGCACCTGTCTCGCCGAGTCAAGGCGGGCCGGCCGATGATAAACCAGCTGAGAAAGCCGCCGAATAACTATGCCAAGAACCGGAAAAACAAAAAAACGCCAGATTAGTCCTGACCCAATTTACCAAAGTCCTTTAGTGACTAAACTTGTCAACAAAGTCATGAAAGATGGCAAAAAGTCTATCGCTCAAAAACAAGTATATAAATCGCTAGAAATCTTAGCCAAACAAACCAAAACAGATGATCCAGTAGCCGTTTTGCGTCAAGCCATAGATAATGTTAAACCTTCAATGGAAGTCAGATCCCGAAGGGTTGGCGGAGCTGCTTATCAAGTGCCTATGCCTGTTAGAGGTGAAAGAAGAGAGGCCTTAGCCATTCGCTGGATCATCCAAGCTGCTAGAAATCGCTCCAATTCTGAATATCATCATTTTTATGACAAACTAACTGCCGAACTTCTAGATGCCAACAAAGGCCAAGGCGGAGCCGTTGATAGAAAAACCCAGACCCTCAAAGTCGCCGAAGCCAACCGCGCCTTCAGTCACTTTAGATGGTAGTAGATGATTAAATTGATATATCAACCTAAAACACCTTCAAGGATCATCCCTGTAGGCTAGTAATCTAATAAAGCTTCTTCGATTCCTTTAATCTCTTCATTTTCTTCTACAAACTCTTTATAAGAATTAACAGAGGGAAGTTTACTTAGTAACTTCAAAACTCGTTGAGTTTTTATCCATGATTGACTAAATAATTTCAAATAATTCCCATAACTCGAGTATTTATAACCTTCAAGGATCATCCCTGTAGGCAACAAATCTAAGGGATTTCTATGAATATACTTTGATAAATACAATAATTGCTCCTCTGATTCTGTCAAAACAGCTTTATAGATTCCCTCAAAAAGATGACCAGTTCTTTTATATTTTTGATTAAAATACATAGAATATTTGGTAGCTATTGATCTTAGAAAATAATTTATTGAGTCGATTTCCTCCTGATATAGCATTAAATGAAAATGATTTGGCATTAAACAATATGCCAATAAATCAACTTCCTCTGCATGGTTTCGTAATACTCGAGAGGGCGCCACCTTCAGGGATGATCCCTGTAGGTCAAGAGGGGTTAAGTAAAACTTCAAATAACCAAGAAACGTTTTATAATCCTCATTATTTAAAAATATCTTTTGTTTCCCAGCCCCTCGATTATATACGTGATAGATAGATTTTGGTTTGTACTTTTTTACAGCATTTTTAGCAGGCATTTACACTCATTATATACCTTCAGGGATCATCCCTGTAGGTTGAGTAGTTCCTCTAGACAAACCCTGTTTTTTCTCCTATAATATCTCCACTATTAATTAATCACTGTTCTCAAAGCGGATCGCTTCAGAGAGAAGCGATTTTTTATTGCACTATGACAGACACAACTCAATCAGACACCAAAAAAAAGCGCAAAATGCCTTTGGATAAAATCCGAAACATCGGCATTATTGCCCATATTGACGCTGGTAAGACTACAACTACCGAGCGGATTTTGTTTTATACCGGTAAATCCTACAAAATCGGTAACATTGACGACGGCGACACTCAAATGGACTGGATGGAACAGGAAAAAGAACGCGGCATCACTATCATGTCCGCCGCCACTACCGCCTTTTGGACTCCGGCTCTCGAGGACGCGCTCAATAAAGACGAACACCGCATTAACATTATTGACACTCCTGGTCACGTTGATTTTACTGCCGAAGTCGAAAGATCCCTCCGCGTACTTCATGCGGGGATTACTGTTAT
>CAZVYS010000011.1:0-13492 GCA_964630755.1 uncultured Pseudomonadales bacterium
CCTTCGAGCCCCCCGGTTTCGCCGACAACGCCGCCTCCAGCTGTTCATCCAGCACCTCCACCAACTTCACCTTCGCCACCGCCTCCGCCCCCTCCTCCTGTTCCACCGGCTGATGAACCAAAACCAGAAGTTAAACCTGAAAAACCTGAAGAGATTAAACCGCCTAGTAAGTTAAAAAAGGCTGGCAGGGGACTTAAAAAGAATGGAGTTAAAGTGGTAGGTGGGGTTTTGATGCTGGCGTTAATGGTAGCTGGGGGAATTTCTGGAATTAAAGAAATTCGAACGAGACAAATTATTAATAAGAATGCTCGTGAGTGTCAAACTATTTGCTATCCAAATAAATGGGGTGAAGAGTGTTATCCTGTATGCTCTGCAGATGGTGAAACCCCAGTAAGAACGGTGAGTGAAAATAGTTTATGGGCCATAGAAGGATATGCAGAAGTTGGTGCTGAATTAGAGCCCACTCGCGTAGAAGAATTTGATCCAGATGATTATACAAATTGCCCTAGCAATGCTGCAGGTGTAACTTGTTCAGGCTATAAACATGCAGAGAAAAACGATGAAACTAGAAGCGTTAAAAACTCGAGCAGTGGAGCAATCCCTTCATCTGGTAATTGCGAAGTTTGGACTGGGAGTGATGGTAATAGAGATGGTGAGATTGATCAAGAAGATGTTAGGGCGGGTGACGCAACGATGACAATAATGCCTTGTACCGAAGCTGCTAAGATTACTGATCCGTGTAGGCAAGTTGATTGGGCAGGAGGTGGTTATAGCACTCATATAGAGTATGCTAAGTGCTCTTCCCCACCAAAAGAAAATGGTGGACCAGATCCAACTCCACCACCTTCGACGCCTCCGCCGCCTACTCCACCAGCTTCCCCATCACCTGGATGTACAGAGAGCTGTACGACTACGGCTGAGTGTACAGGGAGCTTAGAGTGCTTGGATGTTGGTTCAGGTAATATGTGCTTGAATCCCTCGTGTACAGCAGAGACTGATTGTGTTTGCCCAGATGCATTGTGTGATAGCTTAACTGGCGGAAGTGGAGCGACTCACGGAACAACAGAAACATTTACTTGTAGTGCAAGCTTTTCAGCCACAAGTCCTGTGGCCTATTTCCATCACAGCGTTAATGACACAATGATAGCCACTAGTTCGGCCGTAGCGATTGACTCAACCACAAACCAGGCAACCTATGATATTACCCTTGATCAATATGGAGACTGGGAAGTGCAGTGCAAGGTTTGCACTGATAGCACAGCTTCAAGTTGTACTTCTTGGGGTGATGCTAACTAAGTATGTTTGATAAAAAACCAAAAACACCAAAGTCAGTAAAACCAGGGTCTACTAAAAATGAGGATAAAAAATGGTTATTGTGGGGCTTGATTGGTTTTACAGGCATTCTTTTGATTACAGCAGTTGTTTTGTTTTTTCAACTAAGAAAGCCTGTTAGTGCTCCACCTGTACCAAAAGCTAGACCAAAAGCCTCTCCAGTAACACCTGAGGTAAAGCAAGTAACTGGCGAGGGAGTGTGTGAGGTGGCTTTTAATATTGGGCCAACGCCGTGCAGCGAAGAATGTACTAGCTCTACACAATGCGACACAGGCTTAGAGTGTTTGGATGTTGGCAATGGCATGATGTGCTTGAACCCATCATGTACAGCAGAAGTTGATTGTGTTTGCCCAGATGCTTCGCCATCGCCAAGCCCGTCACCTACACCAAGCCCGTCACCATCACCTTCCCCTAGTCCGCTAAGTTGTTTTGAGGATAGTTGTGAAAATGACACAGATTGTGGTGGGGATTTAAGGTGCTTAGAGATTGCTGGAGTTGACAGGTGTGTAAATGCCGAGTGTCCAGAAGATGTTGATTGTGTTTGCCCTGGAATTACACCATCGCCTAGCCCAAGTCCTCCAGGGGCTCCAATGGACATTCCTAGCCCTTCTCCTCGAGTAGAACAGCCACAATTGCCAGAAGCAGGGGTGTCGGCTCCGGCAGTTTTGGGAGTATCAGCAGGATTGTTATTGGTAGTGTTTGGGTTGTTGTTTTAGTTTAAGTATTGACTCGGTTTAAAGAAATACTCTAGACTAGTATTGATGTCACGTTTATATATTTTGGCAATAGGAGTAGTTTTAATTTTATTAGGAGGGTGGACTAGTTATCGAGTGATTGGTGATAATCAGGTTAGGCCGGGTAATTGGTTAAACCAACAAGTGTTTAAAATGGCAGCAAGTTCGCTAAAACTTGAGCCGGTTCTTGGAACAATTAACGCACCGGCAGATAAAAAAGTGGCCATTAAATTTACTGTTCAAAAAACGCCAGTATCTTCTTTGGCGGTGAGGTTGTTTTATGAGTATAAAGAAGCTGCTCCCAAGGTTAAGGTAATTGACTCAGATAATAGTAAACAGGGAGTGCAGATTAAGATAAATGAAAAGCTCGTTGAAGAAGGTTGGTCGTTTCCAGTTAATAGTGTTAAGACAGATGTAGAAAATCAAAGAGTGGTGATTGATCTAGCGGGAGTGTTTATTAATACTGATGGCTATACAGCTGGCGAATCGGTTGATTTTGGATGGATTGAGTTGAGTAAAGGAGAGGTAAAGCTCGAGATTGATGAAGAAATGACAAAGGTGCTAGCCAAAGAATTAATAAATAATCAACCAAAAAATATTTTATTAAATACGCCTGAAGCGTTAAGCTTGGAGTAAGATGAATGGAAAAACAATGAGTCATAAAAGTTTTTTACTAAGATTTTTTTCTGCTGTTAGCTTGATGATTTTGATGGCTATAGCAGTGGACTATATTCCTTATTCCTTTAAGAAAACCTCAGGAAGTAGCCATTCAAGAAGCAGCGCCGGCTAGAACTGATCACCTTGCGTTTGAACCACGAGAAGGAGTTTTCCATGATAATCAAGAGGTGCCTTTAGAAATTTCTCTAAATACATTTGGAGAGGCTGTTTCTGGAGTGTCGGTAAGATTAACGGCGACTGGATCAGCTAATGTAGCGATTGAGAATCTAGTTGAAACTAATAATACTTTAGCTGATTGGAGTTATCCGGTTAAGCAAGTGTATAAAGATGGTCCACATACGGTAATTGACTTAGCGGCGGTTAATGTGAGCACGACAGGTTATGTGAATAACACTGATGAGTGGATGTTTAAGGTCAAAACTAATACTGGAGGCTTGCCAGAAAATGCCAGCTGGAGCTTTGTGTTTCAAGTAGATAATGAGCAAACTAAGGTGGTCAAGAAAACTGACCCGTGTAACTTACTGGCTGAGTTTCCAAGTGACTATATTACTTGGCAAGTTGAAAATTACCCAGCGCCAGTAATATCAGGGTGGAGTGGGTCTAGATACAGGGGTGATTCACTAACTATTAATGGCCAGTGGTTTGGAGATGGACAAAATAGCCAAGTGCTGTTTTCAAGAGCTGATGGCAATAATCGAATAGTTGATATAGCTGCTCCAACTGGATCTTGGACAGAAAATTCTATTCAAGTAACGACACCAAATAATGCGGTTGATAACTTTATTCAAGTGGTAACCCCAAAAGGAATAGCTGAAATAAATGACTTTTATCCAAAAACTTCTTTTTCTACGATAGTAAAAATGCAGGGCATCAATCAAGATGCTGGGGAAAAAGAGATGGATATTAATATGATCGACTCTACTGACAACAGCTTAGTTTACTCTGGTAGACATCAAATGAACTGGAATAATACATTTAATAAATACATGTCAGGCTGGATAGAAGTGCTTGGCTTTCAGCCTTTTAGAGACAAGAGGCTTTTGAAGGTGATTATTAAGCCTAAGAATCACCTAGCCTACATCATTAATGATATGTCTTTGACGTATGGAGAAAAAGCCTCTTATGATATTTCACCTAATGTTATTCCTGTTAGTGGTGATGTGAATGATGACAACAAGCTCGACATTACTGATATAGCTCAGATGCTGGGGAAATATACAGCTTTAGAAGTATTGCTGGGATCTGGAGAGTTTGAAGACCTGAATGGTGATGGCAAGCTTGATATCCGAGATATTGCTATTATTTTAGGTAACTATACCCAGTTAGTGCTTGAAGGTGATCCAATAAATAGATAAACGGAGAGATAATAATGGCTGCTAAGTTCTCTAAAAAAAGCTGGTGGTTGATCGGGTCATTAATTGGTTTAATTGGTTTAGTAGCAACCTTTGGATTAATTTTTAGAAAAAAAGAAGAAGTGGCTATTAAGGTGGTAGATGCTGGCGTGGTGAGTTATTCTTTGGATCCAAGCTCTGTAACTGTAGGAGTTAATCAAGAACAAGAGATAAAAATCATGATGGATGCTGTGAGCGAAGAGATCTCGGCTTTTGACCTTAGGATTATTTTTCCAGTGAATAGCAATATTGAGATTGTTAATAACGAGGTGGTAGGGAATACTACGCTGGGAACTGAATGGAGTTTTCCAGTTAAACAAGTTGCGACTGTTGGTAGTGATGTTCAGATAGATTTATCTGGAATATATATCAGCACTTCTGGTTTTTCCCCGACTACAGTAGTTGAGCTGGGGTCTTTTGTGATTAAGGGCCTGGTTGATGGATCGGTAAACATGGCATTTAATAATCAGAATAGTCATGTAATGGATAAAGCAACGGCTGAAGACATCTTGGGTCCGCCAACTTCGCCAGCAACGACGATTACGGTGGGAGTAGAAGCTTCTCCAAGCCCTTCACCTTCGCCATCACCTAGTCCCAGTCCTTCGCCGAGTGTTAGTCCATCTCCTTCACCAAGTCCAAGTGTGAGCCCAAGTCCTTCGCCTTCCCCAGATAATTTAAGCTGCATGTCAGAATGCAGTAATGATGATGAGTGCACTGGAGATTATAGGTGTTTGAGTTATTGGGGCACTAATCGATGCTTAAATGCAAGTTGTTCCTCTGAGACTGACTGCACATGCCCTTTGGCTAATGCAGGCACAGGCACGAGTAGCAATGGTGAAACAACTCCAGCTAAAGGGTCGGTGGCTCAACCTGAACCATCGCCAAGAGTGGCAACGCCAGAATTGCCAATGGCAGGAGTAGAAACACCATTAGTTTTAGGAGTTTCAGCGGGCTTATTATTGGTGTTGTTTGGATTACTGTTTTAAAGAGGTCCGGCTTCGAAGATAAATCTTCAAGAACGGACCTGCTCATGGCTAACGCCATGAGGGAAACCAGCGCCAAAAGTTAATAAAACGGCTAGGTAGCGGAATAGCGGTATTTAAAGGGTAGAAAAAGAGAAAAAAGATCAAGCTTAAAAGTAGGAATAATTTGGTTAAAGATTTGTTTTTGTAAATAACGCTGGCAATGATTAAGCATAAAAAGGGTAAAGCTGGTAGATAATGGTGGAGAAATAAGATTCTGGGTGAAAAAAGCCAAGGAAGGAATAACATAAGATATGAAACAAGAAGAAATGAAAAAGGCTCGTTAAGGTGGTTGAAAAAATATTTAAAAATATTTTTTAAGCTATCCATCAAGGTCCGGCCTTGAAGTTTTGCTTCAAGAACGGACCTTATCCAGTTAACTACGAGGCTCACTATCGCAATTATCCCTCCCCAGAAAATAACTGGATTGCCGAGATTATAGATATGGGCTACTTTATTGACTAAATACTGAACGTGAAACCAAACAGGGCGGATTAATAAAGGCCATTGCCAGGCTGTAGACTGATAGTCATGAGTGGCAGTAAGTCCAGTTTGGTACCAATAGATTTGTTGGTGAAGCCCAATAAAGTCTTTAAATGAGTAGCCAAGAATAAAATATTGAGTGTATGAAAGAAGGTAAATAGTTAATGGCAAGGCGATTAAAAAAGAGAAAAAATAAAGGAGTGCTATTGGTTTTTTGATAATTTTCTTGATGGAAAAAAGAGAAAAAATTGGAAATAGAAAAATGGCAGACCATTTGGTGGCTAAAGCTAAACCGGTAAAAAGACCGGTTAAGAAGAGGTGTTTTTTAAACGACTTAGAAGGTTCCGAGCTTGCACGGAGAGTTGCGGAACCAATTACTTTGTGGAAAAAGGTGAGGGCGAAAATAATAAAAGTGGTGACAAATATATCATTCATGGTGATACGTGACATGGTTAGCTGCATGCCGTCTAAAGAAAAAATGGTGGCGGCTAATAAAGCAAGTTTTTCAGATTTAAATAAGGTTAAGCTGAAAAAATATAAAGCTGCTATGGAAAGTGTGCCAAAAATAGCACTAGGTAATCTCCAAGCTAAACTGTTATCCCCGATCAGCTTAATTGAGCCAGCTTGAACAAGTTTTGCTATAGGTGGATGAAGCCAGTCATAGGCAGTATTTGGTTCTGGTGGAGATGAAAAAGGATTATAAGCGTCTTTAAGGCCTTTCGAGTAACCACGAGCGGTAACTACATGATAAACTTCGTCAAAAACATAAGATGAGGGCGTGCTGAGGCGCAAAAAACGGAAAAGGAAAGAGGCAGCAAGTAAGATGATTAACCAGGCTCTGGGTGAGATTGAAGAAAACTTCTTGTACAATTTAATCATATGAATATTGTATCAAGGAAAAGGACAAAAATAATCTTCTGGTTGTTCTGGATTGGATTGTTTTTTTTCATCTGGACAAAAATGTTAATGCTGGAGCCGAATGGATTGTATGCTGGCTGGGTGAACATTTGGGGTGATTGGGCAGCCCATCTTTCATATGCCACTAGTTTTGGGTATGGAACAAATATCCCCCTAGAGATGCCGATCTTGGCTCAGGCTAAGTTTTCATATCCGTTTATGTCTAACTTATTATCTGGAGGGCTAATGAGGATAGGCGTTGGAATGATTTTAGCAATGTTAGTGCCAAGTTTTTTCCTGTCGATTTTTTTAGTATTTGCTTTATTTAAGATCGGAGAAAAAATAATTGGCGATATAAAAGGAGGAATTATCATTGGCATGCTTTTTTTATTTAATGGAGGCTTAGGGTTTTGGTGGTTTTTTAAAGATGTGGCTGAAAAAGGCTTGATAGAAGTTCTTAGCCATCTGCCGCGAGAATATACTCATTTAGAAAAATTGGCTAATATCGAATGGATTAATATTATCAGCTCTCAAGTAGTGCCGCAGCGAGGATTTTTAATGGGATTCCCGATAGCGGTGATTATTTATTGGCTGTTGTGGGAAAAGTTTTTAAGTAAAAAAAGAGTTAAAGGGATTATGATGGCCGGGTTGTTGGCTAGCTTGCTGCCCTTAATTCATGCTCATTCGTTTATATTGGTTAACTGGGTGGCGGGATGGTTAATGACTATTGAGGTGATTAAACAAAAAAAAGTGTCACTTCAATTAATCAAAGTGTGGATTTATTACTGGTTGCCGGTTTTACTAATTGGCTTGCCTCAAGTTTATTATTTTTATGGCAGCTCCTTAGGTAATGAAGGATTTATTCGATGGCAACCAGGTTGGATGGCTTATAAAGATAATAGTAATATTGTTTGGTTTTGGATAAAAAATCTAGGAGTAAGCCTAGGACTAGCTTTAACAGGGATAAAATTAGCTAGTAAAAAATTAAGGTTATATAGTTTGCCTTTTTGGGGATTGTTTATAATAGCTAATTTGTGGATTTTTCAACCCTGGGAATGGGACAATACTAAAATATTAACACATTGGTATTTGATGATCAGCATTTTAGGGACAGTAACTGTAGTTTGGGGATTTAAACAGAAAAAAAGGGCTGTAAAAGTGGTAACTGGATTATTTCTGGCTTTGAGTATAATGGCTGGTTTTTTGGATGCAGTTAGGTTAACCCAGTATGAGCATCAAAAGATTAGATTTTTTAATGTTCAAGAATTACAGTTGGCTGAGTGGGTGAAAGATAATACTGATAAGCGGGCTAGATTTTTAACGGCAGATAATCATGATCATTGGGTGCCAGTGTTGACTGGAAGAAAGATTGTGTTGGGCTTTAAAGGGTGGCTTTGGACCTATGGAATTAATTACTCTAATCAAGAGATAGCTACTAATCAAATGTTTCGAGGGGGAGAAATGGCTAAAAAGCGCTTAGAGGAATACGGAGTTAGTTACGTGGTGATTGGGCCAAAAGAAAGAAAAAAAGAAATTAATGAAGAGTTTTATAAAGATAATTTTAAACTTGTTTACGAACTTGGTGAAACTAAAATATTCCAGGTTCGTAACCTGGAATTGTAATGCTATACTAGATTAATGCCCAGCGAATATTATAATCGTAATTTTAGAACACAGTATTTTTACCACATCTTCAATAGAGGCGCCTATAAAAACAGGGTTTTTCTCAATAAATCTGATTACGAAATCTTTATTTCCATTCTAGCTTATTATTTAATTTATCCTAAAACTAAAAACTTCGCCTACCAAAAAAAAGTAAATGAATTCCAGGTTACGAACCTGGAAAAAAAACAAACTGTGCATTTAGTCGCCTATTGTTTAATGCCTAATCATTTTCATTTGCTTTTAAAGCAATTGCCTAACGCTACAAAGAAAACAAATATTTCAAATTTAATGCGTCGATTAATGATCACCTATGCAATGTATTTTCAAAATAAATACGATCATGCTGGGGCTATTTTCCAAGGCAGATATAAAAATGTCATTGTTGACATTGATGAGCAACTTGTTTATTTATCAAAATATATTCATCTTAATCCTCAAAAAATAACTCAAAAGTTAGAGAAATATATGTTTTCTTCTTTTCCAGCATATATTAATACAGTAAGGCAACCTGATTGGCTTCATCCTGAGTATGTATTAAAACTACAAAAGGGTTATAAAAAGTTCGTTGAAGCGCCTATAGAAGATAAAGAAACGAGAGTAATTGAGAAACTTATCCTAGAGTAAATTCCAGGTTACGAACCTGGAATTATTGATTTTGGTAAAGGATTTCGTTAACGTAGTCAAAAACTGATTGCCAGTCATTATTGATAGGAAGCAAGACCCATTGACCATGCAGACTTACAGGTGGATTATATAAAAGAGCCGGCACATCTTCTGATTGACTCCCCTGGTCAATAATTCCGGTTCTAATATTAGTCTTGTCTAGACGAAGAGCCAGTTTAATTAAGTCGATAAAAGTACTAGATGGCAGGTCAGTTTTAACTGAGTTATTGAATGTTTTTCTTAGCATTTTTATTGTTTTTGGGCTAGTTAGGACCTTAAAAGATAGAAGTTTTTCTTTGAAGGCCAAGATAACTCGCTGTTGACGTTGAGCACGAGCGTAATCAGTGCCGGCTTCGCCGTCTGCATTGCGAGAGCGAACATATTTAAGAGCAGTGATGCCATCCATGTGTTGCTGGCCTGAGCTAAATTCAATTTTTTCGTATCGATCTTCTTCAGGCTCGGCGTCTTCTTTTCCAGGAATGGGGTATTTTTCGTCAACAAAAGCTAAGGGGACATAAATATCAATGCCGCCAATAATATCAATGGCTTTTTCAAAACCAGAAAAATCTAAGAGAACACCGTAATGAACAGGTTGATTGATAATTTCTGAAACAGCGGATTTAGCTAAAGTAAGGCCGTCGCCGGCTGATTTTTCTTCTCCAAAATGATAGGCAGTATTAAGTTTGGCTGATAAAGACTCTACCCAAATATCTCGAGGCAAAGAAATTAAAACAGTGTCACTTGAGACAAGGTTGGTAGAAGTTAACATGATGCTATCAGTTAGGTCAGCGCCCGGGTGACTGCCGCCGCCAACGCCCAATAAAAGAATGTTAGTTCTGTTTTTAAAATGGTTTAAGCTTTTGATGCTCGGGTTAATGGCAGTAATAAGGGCAACCGGGCCTTTAAAGATTTTGTTAGCAACTGAGGCTAAGCTGGGAGAAAATTTTAAAAAGATGGTTATGATTAAAGCAATGATGATTAAGTAGGTGGCCGGGCGGGTAAATTTAAGATATTTATAGAATCGGCGTTTGAGTTTTGACATTGTGTTAAGATTCTACCATGACTAAAAATTGGCTTAAAGCTTTAAATGAAGCGCAAAAAAAGGCGGTTTGTTTTGGCGAAGGACCACTGTTGATTTTAGCTGGAGCAGGAAGTGGCAAAACAAGAGCCTTAACTTATAGAGCAGCTTATTTAATC
The DNA here is from genome assembly GCA_964630755.1 of uncultured Pseudomonadales bacterium. Lineage (GTDB taxonomy): Bacteria > Patescibacteriota > Microgenomatia > UBA1400 > CG1-02-47-37 > CAZVYS01. The sequence continues at coordinate 10,063 of CAZVYS010000011.1, forward strand.
AAAGAAAGGCTAGAGTCACCGGATAGGATTTTGCTGGTAACTTTTACAAATAAAGCGGCAGATGAAATGAAGAAGCGGGTAAAAAAATTGGTAGGAGACGAAATTGAGTTACCAATGGCAGGAACATTTCATTCATTTGGGGCTAAGTTTTTAAGAACTGAAGGGAAGCACTTGGGAATTCCAATCAACTACAGCATCTATGATGAAGCTGACTCATTGGAGGCGATTAAGCAGGCAATGAAAAATTTAGATATAAGTAATGCGCAGTATAAACCAAAAGCTATTAAGGCAAGTATATCGGGTGCGAAAAACGAGCTAATTACTGGCCTGGCCTATGGCCAGTTTGCTCGAGGCGGATTTCAAGAGGTGGTTTCTAAAGTATTTTTGGAATATCAAAGACTATTAAAAAAATATGAAGCTCTAGATTTTGATGATTTATTGCTAGAAACGGTTCGATTGCTGAAAAAAGAAAAAAAAGTGCTTGATTATTATAGAAATAAATTTAGGTATGTTTTAGTAGATGAATACCAAGATACTAATAAAGCCCAGTATGAATTAACTAAGATGCTCTCAAGTAAATGGCGAAATTTATGTGCAGTGGGTGATTTTTCACAATCGATCTATAGTTTTAGGGGGGCAGATTATAGAAATTTGAAAAAACTAGAAATTGACTACCCCGACTTAACGGTAATTAATTTAGAGCAAAATTATAGATCAACCCAAACAATTCTAAAAGCAGCCAATCAAATTATTTCTAAGAATAAATCTCACCCGATATTGAGTTTGTGGACTAAATCTAAATTAGGAGACAGGTTAAAGATTTTTGAAGCTAATGATGAGAAAGAGGAAGCCAGGTTTATTATCGAACAGATAAAAAAAATAAAAAACTATAAAGAAGTGGCAGTTTTATATCGAACTAATGCTCAATCAAGAGTAATGGAAGAAATGTTAATAAAAGCTGGAATTCCGTACGTATTGGTAGGGGGAGTTAAGTTTTATCAGAGAAAGGAAATAAAAGATTGTTTGGCATATTTAAGATTTATCTATAATTCTAAAGATGCGGTTAGTTATAAACGAATTGAAAAGTTAGGCAAAAGAAGGTTGGAAAAATTATTAAACTGGGTTGAGAAATTCGGCAAAAAAAGAATAGAAAAACTAACAAGTTTGGAGCTGCTGAATCAAGTGCTAAAGACAACAGAATATCTTAACAAGTTTAATAAAAAAGATGAACAAGATTTAATGCGACTTGAAAACATCAAAGAGTTAAAAAGTGTGACTAGAGATTTTAAAAGCCTAGCTAGCTTTTTAGAAAATGTAGCATTAATAGAAGAAGGGCAGAAAAAAGGTAATCAAAAAGGAATAACCTTAATGACCTTGCACGCTTCTAAAGGATTGGAATTTAAGGCTGTTTTCATGATTGGCATGGAAGAAGGTTTGTTCCCCCATTCAAGATCAATGATGGATAAGTATGAACTAGAAGAGGAGCGAAGGCTTTGTTATGTAGGAATAACTAGAGCCAAAGAAAGCTTGTATTTATCATATGCATATAAAAGGTTGTATTTTGGTTTGAGGTCTAGCAATGCAGTATCAAGATTCTTGGGAGATATTGAAGAAAATTTACTAGAAATGGTGGAGTCAAAGAACCACTCCCTACCAAGGGATGACTCAAATGATATTATATTAATAGATGATTATTAGAGAAATCACCAAAAGCGATAAAAAGATGTTTAACCAGGCGGCAAGCCATCCTTTGCAGTCTTTTGAATGGGGGGAGTTTAGAAAAAAAACAGGTGTAATGGTGATCAGAAAAGGAATCTTTGAAAAAAATCAAATCCTGGCCCCTGTGCAAGTAACAATCCACCCACTGCCAAAGGTGAAGTATACGGTAGGATATTTTCCAAAAGGGATTATGCCTGATGAAGACCAGATTAAAGTGCTTAGAGATATTGGTAAAGAAAATAAATGCGTCATGATAAAGATGGAGCCAAACGTGGGCTCAAAAATCGTTGAAGGACGACCAGATATTCATGCTTTTTCGACAATTGATGAGTTCTTGATTAAACGAGGGTGTGTAAAAGGCAGACCAATCTTTACCAAGCATACATTTAAAATAAATTTGGCAAAAAGTGAAGAAGATCTTTTGAGCAAAATGCAGAGCAAGACTCGATACAACATTAGGCTAGCAGAAAGAAAAGGAGTTAGGGTGGCTGTAGATAATTCAGAAAATAGTTTTAAGTGGTTTTTAAAATTACTGTTTGAACAGACAATAAAAAGGCAGGGATTTTATGCTCATACTCCAGAATATTTTAAAGCTCTTTTTGAAGTGCTTAAAAAAGCTAAGATGGCTCATTTATTAAGAGCTGAATACAAAGGTCAAACTTTGGCCGTATTCATGGTTTTTGTGTTTAATAAAACCATTTATTATCCATACGGAGCCTCGACCAGAGCCCATAAAGAATTAATGGCTCCAAATCTTTTAATGTGGGAGGCGATTAAATTTGGTAAAACTCTAGGCTGTAAATCGTTAGATATGTGGGGATCTTTAGGGCCCGATCCGAATAAAAAAGATGACTGGTATGGATTTCATCGATTTAAGCAGGGGTATGGTGGAGACTTAGTAGAGTTTACAGGGAGTTATGATTTGGTGATTGAGCCGAAAGTATATCCTTGGTATAGAAAAGCAGATATAACCAGGTGGAAAGCGCTTAGAATTAAAGCTGAAGTTAAAAAGATGCCATTTAAGCTAAAAAAGGCTGGGAAATCCGGAATGAGGACCTTAACTAGCTTGTTTGAGTAAGATGGTAGACTTACGGCAGAGTGAAGAATACGGGCAATACATGAAATGTTTAGGTTGGAAAGTTAATAAAGGAGTGTTTGTTAAATTATTGCCGCTAGGAATTAAATTTATTAAATGGCAAAGACCAGAAAAAATTGAGCTTGTTAAAGATAAGGCTTTTTTAATAAAAATTGAGCCAAATGTCTTAAGGAGTAATAAAAAAATTGTAGATAAGCTAAAAACTTTTGGCTTTAAGCAAGATAGATCACCAATGCTACCAACTAAAACAATTTGGCTTGATTTACAAAAAACCCAAGATCAATTGCTTAAAGGCATGCATTCTAAGACTAGATATAACATTAAAAAACATGAGCAAGAAGTTCGAGTTATTAAAGGTGATTTGATTACTGAAAATGATTTAAAAAAATTTTATAAAATTTATGTTAATAATGTTAAGCAAAGAAAATTCTGGGGGTTAAGCTATAAAAACTTTAATGATTTGTTTAGTTGTTTTAAAGATAAGGCTTATTTGCTGATGACTAGTGAAGGGGGCTTGACTTTGTTGATTCATGATTTGGTGGCCTATTACTCACATAATGCAGTGACAAAGAAAGGAAGGCAACAGTTTTTGCCAACTACATTAACCTTTGAAGC
>CAZVYS010000011.1:13502-31741 GCA_964630755.1 uncultured Pseudomonadales bacterium
AAAAACTAAAATGTAAACGATTTGATTTTGAGGGGATAGCGGATGAAAGGTATCCGGTGACTAGAAAATGGAAAGGATTTAGTCGGTTTAAAAAAAGTTTTGGGGGAACTGAGGTAGAATATATAGGATCATTTAGTAAATACTGCTGGAGGTGCCTATGGCCAGTAAAATAAAGGCAATTCTAGATGGACCGCTGCAAGTTTCTGGTGGCGCATCAGTAACTGACGCTAGTGGAAAAGAAAAAACTTTTGATGAAAATAACGACGCCTGGTTATGTCGATGTGGAGCCAGTAAGAATAAGCCTTATTGTGATGGCTCACATAAGAAAATAAATTATAAAGCGGATAAGTGATGTATTTAGCGCTTGAGAATGTAAGGAGTCTTTATAATGTCGGCTCGGTGATGCGAACGATGAGTTTTTTTGGGATAAAAAATTTATTGCTTGTGGGCTATTCAGGTAGAAAAAAGCCAGGCTTAAACAAGCTGCATGAAAAAGTAACAAAAACAGCTTTAGGGGCTGAAAAAGATATTAAGATTAATTTTTTAAAAAATTCTGATGAGCTGATTAAATTTTGTAAACAAAATAAAACAAGACTAGTGGCAATAGAGCAAGATAAGAAAAGTGTGAATTTGGAAGATTGGAAGGCGAAGAAGAAAAGTGTGGTAGTTTTGGGAAATGAACTTCAAGGAGTCTCCCTGGAGGTGCTTAAGACTGCTGATGAAATTATAGAAATCCCCCGCTTGGGGAAAAAGGGCAGTTTAAATGTGGCTACTGCGGCGGGAATTGTGATTGCTAAATATTCCAGGTTACGAACCTGGAATATTTAGCTGATGATTGCCTCGACCTCGTCGGGCAATTGAGGCTGAACTTCGTTTTCATTCCAAGTAAGCCAGAGAAGTAGTCTTTCTCTTATTTCTCTTAAGTGATTGATCTCTTTTAACATTTTTTCGGCGGCGGCCATTGATTTATCTTCTCGAACTAGTTGATAGTAAACCTTAACTAGTTGATCTAAGCGGTTGGATAAAGCTTGGTAAACGGCTAGAATTCTGCCTTGCCGTGATCTTCGTTTATAGGCTTTGTAGCGACATAGCCTCATCCATTCACCAGCCAGGATTTCTCGATCTAAAGTAGATTCTTGGGCTGACTCTTTTTTCTGAGATTTTTCTTTGTTTTTAGCTTTTTCGTAGATCATATGAGTATTTTATCAAATATTAAGTTTTAGAACTTTAAATAAGTTTCATCTGCTCTGTGGAGGTTGGTAAGCCGTTAGGCCAGCAGTGAGATTGAAATTCGCAACGACTGCAGTGCTTTAGATCTTTAGTGCAAGGAAATTTGAGGCTTCGAATAGACTTCATAGCCTCTCTAATAACTTGCCGAAGTTTAGTTAAGTCTTGTTTTTGAATCTTAAATGACTCTTTTTTAAGTTTATTGGTGCTTTTATCTGGCTCAACAAAATTGAGTTCGGCTTCTGTAACAGTTGGTTTAAAATTAGGATCAAGCTGAGTTAAGAGTTTATAAAAGACCAGCTGCCTAAATAAATCACCGTCTGAATCCTTGGTATTACCTAAGATTTGGTTTCTGGTTTTTGAAGAACCGGTTTTATAGTCAACTACCTTAACTGATTTAGAAGATTGGTCGAGCCAGTCAATCCGATCGATTTTGCCAGATAAAGGAATGTCATCAAGGATTGGTTTTGACCAGTAGCCGCCGAAGAATTTTTCAACAAATAAAGGCTTAGTAAAGTCATCCTGATAATAATCATAGTAAGCAGAAAGAGTGGCTTTGCCTTGTTTTAAGCGAGCTTTTAAATCAATTTTGGTTAAGACTTCTTTTTTTAGAGCAGCTTTAAAAGCGGATAATAAGTATTTTTTTGAAGGATATTGGTCATCTTCCTGAAATTGTCTAAAAAACTGCTCTAAGGCTTTATGAACGGCGGTTCCATAAGAAAGATAAGACTGTTTGGCTCGAGGAACGCGAATAAGATTATTGAGCTTAAATTTATACGAACAAGCCAGATAAGTGTTTAAAGCAGTAGGAGAAAGCTTAAAGTCTTTTAAAAGGCTTTGTAAAAAGTTTTCTTCTAGCTTGGTAGTGGATTTCGTAAGAGCTGGTGGAGAAAGAAGTTTTTGGAGAATAGTTTTAGCTTTTTTTTCGAAAGTTAAAGTTGAGAGGGTTTTTAGAGAATTTTCTGGTAGTTGAGTTAAAAACATGGAAGGAACGGTTTCGCGAGAAAAACTCTCTGATGAATATCTGTCAGCATAAGTTAGATATAGATGAGTTTTGGCTCGAGTGAGTGAAACATAAAATAAGCGACGTTCGTCTTCGTTTTTTTCTTTTTTGGTAAGATCGGTGTTTTTGAGAATATTATCTGGGAGTTTAATTAAGTTTCTAACAACATTATTGCCCCATTTTTTATCTACAAGCCGATAAATAAAAACAACTTTGAATTCTTTGCCTTTGGCTTTGTGGGCAGTGGTAAGGGTAACACTATTGGTTTTGATGTCTAGGTCTTTGGCGGTCAGTTTTAAGTGATTAAGCTCCATTAAGTCTAGGGATTTTAAAAAAGAGTTGAGGTTGAGTTGGTGGTCAGCATTGCTGAGGCGTTTGATTTCAGAAAATAAAGAGTTAAGGTTGTTGAGTTTTTCAATGGCGTCAGGAGAACTCATCACCCAGTCCAAAAACCCAGATTGCTTGAGTAAGGTCTCGAAAAACTCTGGAAAAGTAAGTTTGGCATCGAGTTGTTGCCAAGTAGTTAGTTTAGTTAAGAAGTTTAAAAAATGGTTAGGGTGTTTAAGGTTCAAGCTTTTGATCTTTGTAGATTGAATTAAATCAATAATGGAAGTTCTTTTTTTTGAGGCTGCTCGGGCTAGTTTTAAAACGTCTAGGGGGTCAAAGTCAAAAAACTGGTAATGAAACAGAGTAAATAAATCCAAGTCCTCAAAGTTGAATTTAGTGGTATTGATAACTTTTAGTAAAGTTAGAAACTGATTTAAGTCTGGGTCAAGCAAAACATTGTTGCCGCCTTCAATGTCAACTGGGAGATTAAGTTTTGAGAACATGTCTGTCAAGGAAACAAGGTCTGAGTTGTGGCGAACTAATACAGCAATCTCTGATGGCTTAATGCCTTGTTTAATTAACTTTTTAGCTTTATTTGCCACCCAATAGGTTTCTAAAGCCTCTGAGGGAAACCTGATGGTGCTGATTTTTTTAGGCTTGAGTTGAGGTTGGGCTTTAAGGTTGGACTTGGCAGATTTGACCACACTTTGTATCTTAAAATGATTTTTTTTAATTAAATGAAGGCTTGCATCTAAAACAGTTTGAGTGGAACGATAGTTTTGATCTAAGGTAATGACTTTGGCTTGAGGGTATGTTTTTTGGAAGGAAATAGTATTTTCTAGCGAAGCTCCTTGGAATCTGTAAATTGACTGATTACTGTCACCGACAACAAAGACGTTGGCTTGATCGCCCCAGAAAGAAGCCAAAAGATCAACCACTTGGTTTTGAGCGGAGTTAGTATCCTGGTATTCGTCGACAAGAAAATAGTGAAGGCGTTCTTGATAAGTTAAAAGCAATGATTCATCAGACTCAAAAGCTTCTACCACTAAGTTAATCATGTCTTCAAAGTCGTATCGACCACGTTTTATTAAGGCTTTTTGGTAGTGTTTATAGACTTTTAGAACTTCAAGGTTTTTATTAAGATTTTTAAGTTTTAGTTTTAGGGCAGTTTTTGACAAAGAGTCTTGAGTCTTTTTTAGATAAGTGGATTGGTCATCTAGGATTTTTTTAAATTCCTTAGAATTAATGGCTTCGCGCTTGAGATCCTGGATAGCCTTGATTAAAGCGTGAGTGTAGAAATAAGGAGTGTTTATTGGTTTAATGTAATCAAGATCAAGCTTGTCTAAGATTTGATGAAAGATCTCGACTCGTTCGAGTTCTGACAAAGGTGAGATTTCTGGAGAAATAATGAATTTATCAGGAAATTCTCGTAAAACGCTTGAGCAAAAAGAATGAAAGGTGTAGATGTTAACGTAATAAGCAGTTTCGCCAATGGTAGCGAGGAGTCGTTCACGCATGGCTTTGGCACCAGATTCAGTAAAAGTGAGAGCTAGGATGGCATCGGGTGAGGTGTCAGTTTTTTTAAGAATATTGGCGACCCTTTGAGCAATAATCTCGGTCTTGCCAGTACCAGGACCGGCGATGACCATGACTGGTCCTTCGATAGTATCAACGGCAAGCTTTTGAGCTTTGTTTAATTTCATGTTAAATCTTTATATAAAAGAAGTTTGTCTATTAGTTTGCCTTGATGAAGAACGGCTTTAGGATGACGACCAAATTGTTTAAAGCCATGTTTTTGATAGAGATCCAAGGCAATGGTGTTGGTGGCAAAACAGTCAAGAGTTATTTGAGAAAGACGGAGTTTTTTTTGAGCTAATTTAATAGTATAAACCATAAACTTCTTGCCGATACCCTGGGAGCGATAGTCTTTGAGAATAGAAATGCCAAACTGACCGACATGGTTCTGACGGCGACCCTTTTTTTCAACATGAGCAGAGCCGATAATTTTATTTTTATCAAAAATCAGTAAGTAAATTTTTTTTTGTGCCTTGATTTGGTTTAAAGTGTTAGTAAAAAATACTTTTTCTTCGTCAAGAGTTAAAGGCTCAGTAGGATTTAAAGTAATAAAAGTGTCTTCGGCTTCAATAGTTTTAGCGAATTTATATAGCGCATTGAAGTCGTTCTCTTGAGGCGGACGAACTACAAAAGAGGTGTTTGTTTTTGAAGAAATGGTTTTCATGATAGTTTTTTTTGATCGGGTGGGGTTAGAGTAGAGCTTGATTCAAGTTTTTGGCCCATGAGAGTGTATGAACGAGCTACTTCGGAAAATTTGTTGTAGGCATTGCCGATATGAGAACCAAGGGTGGATAGTTTTTCTTCGACCTTGGAGTAGTCTTTTTGAATAGCGCGCAACAGGGAAAAGATTTCTCGAGAACGATTTTGGATTTTTTTACCTTCAAAAGAAAGTAGTATCATCTGAAGATGAGCGTAAAGAGTTGAGGGAGAAACTGGGTAAACGCGAGACTTCCGGGCAAATTCTGAAAGTTCGACAATGTTAACGATTTCATAATAAACTGGCTCTGAAGGTACGTACATTAAGGCAAAGTCCATGGTGCCTTCTTCGGGAAGAATGTATTTGCTTGATATAGCCTTGATGTGTTTTTTGACATCTTTGGTAAAAGCTCTTCTAAATGGTGCTTGATCAGCTTTGGTTTTGGTTTTGGCCATTCTCTGAAAGTTTTCCATGGGAAATTTTGAATCGATCGGCAGAATGCCAGCGTCGGTTTTGATGGCAGCGTCAACCTTGTCACCTGATTTAAAAGAATATTGAAGATGAAAAGAGTTTTTGGGAAACATTTGACCAATTAAGTCTTTTAGAACCTCTTCGCCAATATTGCCTCTTAGTTTTGGGGAGCGTAAAAATTCATTTAACTCGCGCATGGAATTTGAGATGGCACTAAATTCGCCGGCTTCTTTTTGAAGCGCTCCAATAACTTCGGCTGCTTTGTCTAAGCGAAGATTTAGTTCTTTTGAGGACTTTTGGAGTGAGTCAACCATGTGCTTGTTGCTTGTCTGAAGAGAATCAGATAGAGTTTTTTGCAGATCTTTAATGTCTTTTTGAGTAGTTTTAGCCCACTCAAGTAAAGTGAGGTCGTCGTCTTTTTTGGTTAAAGAATCAAGTTTCTTGCCTAAAAACCAAGTTACAACAGCAAAACCAATGATAATTAGGGCGGTAATAAGATAAAGCTCAGGTGACATACAAATTTATTTTATCATATACTAATTGTATGAAGAAAAGACGAAAAAATTATTTCCCAACTCTAGTCTTAATTTTATTGCTATGGAGTTTGCTGGGATTAATGTTAGTTTATGTTGAGCCGGAATTGGTTAAAGATGTTTTAGTTCCGGGTCTTTATTTACCATTCTTTTTGTTGTTTTTTCCGGCTAGCTTTTTTAGCTTGGCTTTGCTGCTGGCTAACACTAGAAGAGGGTTAATTGCCTCATTGGGGTTGAGTGTTTATTTAGTTTTAAGAATCTATCAACTGGGCAATTTATTGAGCCTGCTTTTGATTGTTGGCATTGTGATTGCAGTGACAAGATATTTAGATAGTTGACAAGTTAATTAAAACTTCTTTATAGTTTAAATAAATAAAGTTATTAGTTTAATCAACTAAATCCCCTGCCTGGAAAGGTCCGCCTTATTTGGCGAGATAATAACAATATGCAAGTGTCGAAAAAAGATGTGAATAGAAAAATAGAGAGAAAGATTTTTAGGTCTCTTTTTCAGGTGCTTTCGGATATGCGAAAACCGAGGGAAATAGAAAAGTTTTTAACAGATATTTTAAGTGAAACCGAGAGAACGGTTCTAGCTAAAAGACTAGGTATTGCTTATTATCTGAATAAAAATAAATCTTACGAGGCAATTAGGCAAGACCTAAAGGTGTCGTCAGCAACAATTGCTAATGTGCAAAAATGGATGGAGGAAGGCGGCGAAGGTTTGGGATTAGCCTTAAAAGCAATTGAGGCAGATGAGTGGGCTGGAGAGATGGCAGATAAGATTGGTGAGCAATTTAAAAGAGTGTTTAACAAATAGGCTGTGCTATAATCTAGCTATATGAATTTAAAAACCTTAGCGATGATGGAGATGAACGCTATTTAGCGGAGGTTTTGATGTTATAAACAAGCCTCCGTAAGGAGGTTTTTTTAATGGAGGGAAAATATGACTAAATACAAATTCTCTACTAAAACAGCAATTATTCTTGAAAAGGGGTTACTTCCCTGGCAAGAACTGAATGTGGCGGCTTTTTTGGCTAGTGCTATTGCTCACCATTTCCCGGAAACGATGGGGCCTGAATTTAAAGATGCTTCGAAGCAAAAATATCTAGCTATTTTTCGTCAGCCAGTATTAATTTTTGAAGCAAAAACTAGTAAGCTAAGAAAGGCTTATCGGAAAGCGAGGGAAAATAATTTATCAGTGGGAATCTACGCTCGACCGATTTTTAATACCCAAGGAGATGGTAATATTAAAGCAATAGCGGACAAAAAAGAGGATGAACAAGATTTAGTGGGGATAGTATTATATGGAAAAATTGAGTTAGTTGATAAATGCACTAAGGGAGTTTCGTTACATAAATAGTTAAAATTAATAATATAATTTAAATATGAACAAAAATAAATATTATATTACTACGACAGCACCGTATGTAAATTCTGATCCCCACATTGGGTTTGCTTTGGAGATTATTCAAGCTGATGTAGTAGCGAGATACAACAGATTAAAAGGGCAAGAGGTTTGCTTTAATACTGGCACTGACGAACATGGACTTAAGATTTATCGAGAAGCTCTTAAGGCAAAAAAAGAACCTCAAGATTATGTGGATGAGTATGCAGCTAAATTTGATCGGTTAAAAAAGATCTTAAATCTAAGCTATAACTACTCTATTCGAACCACTGACCCAAAACATGTTAAGGCAGCTCAAGAATTTTGGAAGCGATGTGATAAAAGTGGAGATATTTATAAAAAGCACTACAAAGTAAAGTATTGTGTGGGGTGTGAGCTTGAGAAAACTGACAGCGAACTAGATAAAGGAAAGTGTCCAGTGCACCCGAATCTTAAGATAGAAACGATTGAAGAGGAAAATTATTTTTTTAAATTTTCAAAGTATCAAGATAAATTATTAAAACTTTATGAAAATGAGGAGTTTGTAGTCCCCAACTATAGATTAAAAGAAATAAGAAATTTTGTTTCTGAAGGCTTAGAGGATTTTAGTATCTCTCGGTTAAAAGAAAAAATGCCTTGGGGAATTGAAGTACCAGGAGACCCCAAGCATGTAATGTATGTTTGGTTTGATGCTTTGATCTTTTATATTTCTTCGGTTGGTTGGCCTGAGAAAACAGATTTTCAGGGTTTCTGGCCAGGGGTGCAGGTGGCGGGAAAAGATAATTTAAGACAGCAGTCAGCAATCTGGCAGGCAATGTTATTTTCGGCTGATCTTCCTAACTCAACTCAAATATTGATCCACGGATTTATTCAATCCGGTGGTCAAAAGATGAGCAAAAGTTTAGGGAACGTAATTGATCCAATTAAGCTATCTAAAAAATACGGAGTTGATGGACTGCGATACTATTTGTTGAGTAAAATTCATCCGTTTAATGACAGTGATTTTACAATAGAAGGTTTTGAAAAAACTTATAACGCAGATTTGGCTAATGGTCTAGGCAATCTTGCTTCAAGAATTATAACTATGGCTGAAAAATTTACTGAAGGAGTTGTGCCTGAGGTAAATAAAAAACCAGAGGATCACCCGTTGCAAGTTTTTGAAAGGCAAGTTTGGAAAGATTTAGATAAATATATTCAAAATTATGAATTTCACAAAGCAATTAATAGCGTTTGGGGATTAATTCATAAAATTGATAAATACATTGATAAAAATAAACCATGGGAGCTAGCAAAAGCTAATAAAAAAGAGGAAATTAACTGGGTAGTTTTTGGATTACTGGATGCGTTAAAAGATCTGGCTTGGTTAATCTATCCATTTTTACCAGAAGCGGCTAATAAAATTATTGCTGCGCTAAATTTGAAAACAATTACTAATAAGTCTGTTTATAAAGATTCTTTTGAAAGTGTAAAAGTTGGAGTCAGGGTTAAAAAAATAAAGCCTTTGTTTCCTAGATTGCAATAAAGGGTTCATCCTTGCAGATTGTGAAAAATAATTTCTACAGAGTTACGCTAGAAAGCGTGAAAATTAACGCACAGTAAGACCCTTCAGGGTCGGACCCTGAAGGTTTTTGAAGGTTTTAAGCCATTGGTGGAATGATAACTTAGTGGGGTTAAGAGTGTTTTTAAAACTATTGATGATAAATTTTTGATATGACTTTTTGCACTCTAAAGGCAAGAGAGGGTTTTTTCTTTTGGTAAAACGGAGCATGGTAGCCTGCACTTTGGGTTGGGGGGAAAAATCGGATCGATAAAATGCATGAAAAAGCTCAAACTTAAACCACGGTTTATATGAAATGGAAAATTGACTGTTGTATGAAACACCAGCTAAGCGCTTGGCAAGATCGCGACGAACAACAAGATAACAATCCTCTGGTGGATTTTGAGCATTAATTAGTTTTCGAATGGCTTTGCCTTCGATGGCAAATGGCAAATTGGCAAATACTTTGTATGGCTCTTGAGGTAGATTAAAGTCTAGAAAATCTTGATTAATAAGGCTTAAGTTAGGGATGAGTTTAAATTTTTTCTTTAAGTAATGGTGAAGACTGGTATCTAGCTCAACGGCAATAACTTGGCGAGAAGCTTTAATTAATCCTTGAGTAATAATGCCTTTGCCAGGACCGATTTCTAGAACTAAATTTGACTTATCAATAGAAGAGCGACCGATTAAGTTTTTAACAAGCTTTCGGCTGTGAAGAAAGTTCTGGGAGAGTTGAGGCCTCCGCCGTGCTGAACGCAACATGGCGAAGCCTCCTGATAATGGCTGTCATAATAGTATTCATATCTCAAGGATTATATCATATGAAGTATAATTCCATTATGTATATAGACACTCATGCTCATCTTAATTTTGAAGCGTTTAAAGACGACTGGCAAAAATTGGTGATAAAAGCTAAAAAAAATGGAGTTAAAAAGATAATAGTAGTGGGAACAGATTTAATAAGTAGTAAAAGAGCAGTTAGGTTGGCAGAAGAAACTGAAGGGCTTTTTGCAACAGTTGGATTTCATCCTCATCACTGCAAAGGATTAACAGATAAAGACAAAGTGCTTGAAGAGATAAAAAAACTATCTAAGCATAAAAAAGTGGTGGCTATTGGCGAGTGCGGACTGGATTATCATGAATATCGGAAAACTAAACATAAAAAAACTCAGATAACAAACGAGCAGAAAAATTTGCAAAAACAAGTGTTTGGCCAACAAATTCAGCTAGCAAAAAGTTTAGGCCTACCTCTGGTTATTCATAATCGAGAGGCGCAAAAAGAGATACTGGATGTTATTGACCATTTTAGTAAAAATGATGGTAAGTATCCTAAGGGTGTATTCCATTGTATTGCTGGCTCGGTAAAATATTTAGAAAAAGTGCTTGAGAAAGGCTTTTTTATAGGGGTGGATGGCAATGTAACTTATAACCTAGAAGTGCAAGTATTGGTAAAAGAATTGCCGCTTGAAAGATTGTTGATTGAGACAGATTCACCTTTTTTAATCCCTGAGCCATTGAGGAGTCAACGGAAGGTTCCGAACCGTCTTTCGCTAAAGCTGCAGACCGCTGGAGGTTCGGAACCAAGGTTGAGGAATCAACCTGTTAATGTTACAATCGTGGCCGAGTATATAGCTAAGTTAAAAAATGTTAGCTTAGATAAAGTAAAAGCCTCAAGTACTAAGAATGCTGAGGCTTTATTTTCCTTAAAGGCCCGGCCTCGAAGATAAATCTTCAAGAACGGATCTTGCATAAATACATTTATGAGAAAATGGGTTATTGACCGCGAGAAAAAAGTCATTCGGGCTTTAGAAATATTGCCAGGCGTGTTGTCGTGGTCTTTGATAATTTTTCCAATTTGGGGGTCTTTGGTGTGGCCAGTTTTAGTGGCGTACTATATTATTGCGTTTGATGTTTACTGGCTTTACCGATCGATCTGGACCTCTGTTTTAAGCTTAGTGTCTCATTTTCGATTGAAGGCATCACAAAAATTTGATTGGCTTGGAGAAGTTAAGTCGTTCCTGGATTGGGAAAAAATTCATCATATTGTGATAATTCCAACTTATAAAGAACCTATTTACATCTTAAGACGAACTCTAAAGGGCTTGAGCAAGCAGACATTCCCGAAAAAAAACCTAACGGTGGCGGTTTCGTTTGAGGCCAGAGAAGGCAAGGCAGGGAGAGAAAAAGGAAATAAGTTAAAAGAAGAATTTAAGGGAATCTTTGGAAATTTAATTATTGCTTATCACCCGGATTTACCAGGTGAAGTTAAAGGCAAGTCATCAAATACTGCCTGGGCAGCTAAAATTGCAAAAGAAAAGCTAATTGATAAACAGAACCATGAAATTGATTATTGTACGATTACCTCAAATGATGCTGATGCGATTCTACACAAACAATATTTTTCATATTTAAGCTTTAAGTTTTTAGATGACCCAAGAAGGTATGAGAAAATCTGGCAGTCAGCAATTCAGTTTTATAATAATATCTGGAGATTACCGTTAATGAGTCGAGCTTTTAATCGAATGAGTAGCGTGGTGCAGACAGGAATATTGCTTAGAAAAGATAGGTTGATTAATTTTTCAACATATAGTGTTAGTTTAAAGTTAATTGATAAAATCGGTTATTGGGACACAGATGTAATTCCTGAAGATTACCGGTTATTTTTTAAGGCTTTTTATAAAACAAAGGGCAAGGTGGAGGTTGAGCCGATTTTTTTACCAACTTTTGCAGATGCGGCTGAATCAAGTACCTTTTGGGGAACAATGAAGAATCAATATGAACAGGTAAAAAGATGGGCTTGGGGCACTAGTGATGATTCATATATTATTTACAAATGGCTGACTGTGCCAGGAATTCCTTTTATTGAGAAAACAATTAGGTCATTATATGTGGTTAAAGATCATGTTTTGTGGCCAGTAAACTGGTTTGCGATCACGGTTGGAGCTAATATTCCCCCACTGATGAACAAAGACTTTAATCGAACGATTATTGGCAAGACTTTGCCTCAGGTGGCGTCAACTATTTTAACTTTGAGCTTGGTGGCTTTGGTGGCAACTTTGTTTATTGATTGGCAAGCTAAGCCTAAGGCGCCAGAGGGAACTCACTGGGTGAAAAAAGCTTTGTCGCCTTTTGAGTTTATTTTGCTGCCGATAGTTGGGTTTTTCTTTACAGCTTTACCGGGCTTGGATGCTCATACTAGACTAATGCTGGGTAGATATATGGAATATAAGGTGACGGAAAAGGTGTGAGAGTGATAGAATAAACCATGGTAAAAAAGCTTTGGAAGTGGGCAAATGAGAATGAAGGGTTAATCCTTGTGCTTTTATTAACCATTGTGCTTAGAATTCCCTCTTTGTATGAGCCTTACTGGTATGGAGATGAAGGAATTTATTTAGCTTTAGGGCAGGGCTTGAGAAAAGGATTGGTGTTTTATCGAGATATTCATGACAATAAACCGCCACTGTTGTACTTGTTGGCGGCAATAGCCGGAAATGTATTTTATTTTAGATTAATGTTAGTAATTTGGTTTGGAGTGGCGACAACTGTGTTCTTTAAGTTAATGCAAGTGTTATTTCCTAAAAATGCAAAGGCCTGGTATGCGTCAACCTTGGCAATGATAGGATTAACCACAGCCACTGAAGGAAATATAGCTAATGCAGAAATTTTTATAGTGTTACCGGTGGTGGCTGGAATGTTACTAGCTATACAAGAATTTAAGAGGAAGAAAAAAGAGCAGAAATTATTAAGATGGTTAGGGATTGGGTTAATTTTTTCTGTAGGATTTTTGTTAAAAGTGCCAGCGGTGTTTGATTTTATTGCCATAGTGGCCTTTTTAGCGATGTTTGAGAAAAAGAAAGTAAAAGAGGTGTTTTTATCGGTAAAAGACAAAAAAATCTGGCTGGTGTCTGGGGGATTTTTGATACCAATTGTTTTAACTCAAATCTATTACACTTTTATGGGGGCAGGAGAAAGATATTTAAGATCGGCCCTAATGCAAAACATTGGTTATTTGGCTTCTTGGAACACAGGAGAGCATACAGCCAGTGGGTTTAGCACAGAGTCAGGCTTACTGGTTAGAGCTCTTTTATTGGCTATGGGACTAGTTGGGTTTTGGGTGGTGGCAAAAAAAGCCAAGTTGTCATCTGAGGCTAAATTAATGGTAATTTGGTTTTTACTGGCTTTGTTTGGAGCGCTTTTATCAGAAAGGCCGTATCCGCATTATTTAATTCAACCGATAGTGCCAGCGTCTATTTTGATTAGCTATTTTGTATTTGGTAAAAGAAAATTAATGAAGGGGGTAATTTTTGGATTAGTGGTAATTACTGGAATTAGCTATTACCAAATTAGATTTTGGCATTATCCTGTTTTGCCTTATTACAAAAATTTTGTGACGTTTGTTGTTGGCAAAAAATCTTTAGAAGAATACCGAGAATACTTTGACTGGCGAGTAAATCAAACTTACAAACTAGCAGAGTACTTTAGGTTAAAAACTAATGCTGAGGATCGGGTTTTTATCTGGGGAGATGAGCCTTATGTATATGCCTTGGCTAAAAGATTGCCAATTGGTAGATACACGGTCGCTTACCATGTAATAGATTTTAATGGCTTTGAAGAAACAATTGAGGCGTTTGATAAATTTAAGCCAAAAGTGGTAATGGTGATGGAGTATGAAAAGAGAGAGTTTAGAGAATTAAATAGTCGACTGGCAACAGACTATGTTTTGGCAAATAGAATAGACCAGGCTTTAATCTACCATCGAGTTAATGGAATTACTAAATGAAAAAGTATCAGCAGTCTAAGATTTTCCCTGGTTCGAGGCAAAGCTTAACTAGTATAAAAAAACAAATTGATGGCTTGGCTGTTGATCCAGCAACAAAATTAGGAATGAGGGCAGGCTTAGGGAGCTTAGGGTTGAGTTTGATAATTTTAGGTTTAATGTTTACAAAGTTGCCGCCTGAAATACCGCTGTGGTTTAGCCGACCATACGGGCCAGAAAGATTAGCTGCCAACTGGACGTTGGCATTATTGCCTTTAATTAGCTTGGTGGTTCAAGTGATTTCGATGAGAGGAGCAGGAGCAGTGATTGAGGAAGATAAGTTGATGGCTCAAATTTTGATTTGGGCGGGAACAATTGTAGCCATAATGAATTTAATCGCGGTGGTAAAAATTGTTATGCTAGTAGTTTAATATGGATAAACTTTTATTAATTAAAGTGGTGGGTTTACCGTTAATCTTAAGCCTGATGATAACCCCAATGGTTATTTGGTTTTATAAAAAAAGAGGTTGGGTGGATGATCCTAAAAAAATGAAGCACCCTAAAGTGGTTCATAAATATCCTGTACCTCGTGGGGGCGGAATAGTAATAATGATAGCGGTTTTAATTAGCAGCTTGGTGTTTTTGCCGATTGATAAACATTTGATTGGCATACTGCTTGGAGGATTGGTGTTAATGATAGTTGGAATATGGGATGATGTTAAAAATTTAAATCCCTACTTGAGGTTATTATTAGGTTTTTTGGCAGCGGGATTGGTGGTTTCGGTGGGGATTGGAGTGCCATACTTAAGTAATCCTTTTAAGGCAGGAGCTGTTATTAATTTAAGTCAACCTCAAATTCCAATTTATTTAATGGGTAAGTTAAGAACTATTTGGATTTATGCAGATTTGATGGCTTTGATTTGGATAGTAGGGGCGATGAACTTTGTAAACTGGTCTAAAGGGCTTGACGGACAGTTGCCGGGAATTGTAGTGGTAGCAGCCGTGGTGATTGGTTTGCTTAGCTTACGATTTGTGGATGATGTGACTCAATGGCCAGTAATTGCTTTGGCTTTTATTTTAGCTGGAGCTTACTTAGGATTTTTATTTTTTAACTTTTACCCTCAAAAAATTATGCCTGGATATGGAGGAGGAACCTTGGCTGGCTATTTTTTAGCGGTGTTGTCGATTTTATCAGGAGCTAAAGTAGCTACGGCAGTCTTGGTTTTGGGAGTGCCTTTACTAGATGCAGTTTATAGTGTGATTAGGCGTGTTTTACAAGGCAAGTCCCCTGCCTGGGGAGATAGAGGGCATTTACACCATAAGCTCATGGACTTAGGATGGGGGAAAAGACGAATTGCGATTTTTTACTGGTGTGTTTCTTTGATGCTGGGGATAATGGCATTGAGTTTGAATAGTGAACAGAAACTTTATACAATCGTGATGTTGGCAGTAATTGTTGGAGGCAGCTTGTTATGGCTAAACACAGCTACTTATTATTTAAAGCATCAAGGCCGCGACAGTGGTTGAAAAATTTAAGCCTTTATACAGGTTTGATTTTTTCTGGCTGGTTATTCTGGCCTGAGAAATTCATAACAGTTACGGCGGCAGTAGGAATTTTTTCGATTTTAACAAGCAGTGTTTATCTATTTAATGACTTGGTGGATTTAAAGTCTGATCAAAATCATCCGTTTAAGAAAAAAAGGCCGATAGCTTCGGGGCAGTTACCGGTTGAAATAGCTTTGTTTACTAGCTTAACTGGATTTATAGTAAGTCTTTCTTTGGGTTGGGCGTTATCTTTTTTCTTGTTTTTGGCAATGATTATTTATTTAGTTATTCAAATCATTTACACATCGTTTCTTAAGCACACTCCTATCCTTGACGTGATGACGATTGCTTTTGGATTTATTGTAAGGGTGTATGCTGGAGCAATGATTATTGGAGCGCATATTAATGTCTGGCTTCTTTTGTGTATTATTTCATTTGCTTTATTCCTGGCTATTGGAAAAAGAAGAAGTGAGCTAACCTTGCTTCAAGGTCAAAGCAGCAGTCGGAAAGTGCTGGGGAGATATCCAGAAAAGCTCTTGGATGTTTATACGGCCATGTTTGCTAATACCACCTGGGTGACATATGCGTTATTTACATTTATGTTTCCGGCTTTTAGTTTTAAGGGCAGAGCTTTAACGCTGTTGGCTGATCTGCCTAGAACTTTTAGGTCAGAAAAATGGCTAATGACGACTATTCCAGTGGTGATATATGGGGTGATGCGATACTTGCAGCTGATTTATGAGAAAAACGAAGGGGAGTCGCCAGCCAAAATTTTAACGGCTGATAAAGCGATAATGATAACTGTTAGTCTGTGGGGAGTAATGGTAGTGGGGATTTTATACGGCTTAGGGTAATAAAATAATTTAAAGTTCGGAACTTTAAATTATTTTGAAGATTCGTAGATTTCAATTAATATTCCATCGCAGTCTTTTATAAATGCAAATTTTCCGCCAAAGGCGGCAGAATCTACATCTGATGCCAACTCTACTCCTTTTTTCTTTAATTTGGTTATTGTCTTATTTAAATCTTTAACTTGAAAACAAATGTGCTTGGTGCCAACAGATGTAATATCG
This sequence comes from uncultured Pseudomonadales bacterium, assembly GCA_964630755.1. Lineage (GTDB taxonomy): Bacteria > Patescibacteriota > Microgenomatia > UBA1400 > CG1-02-47-37 > CAZVYS01. Next base: position 29,631 of record CAZVYS010000011.1, read on the forward strand.
CTCATTATGTCTTGCCGATAGCTTGGCAGAGGCTTATTATTATCAATTTGAACAAGCTCTATGTGCAAATTATTTAGCTTAAGAAGGGCTATGTGCCACTGGTTTTTATTGTACTCGTGAACTAAGGTGCATTCTAAGTTTTCTTTGTACCAGTTGATTGATTTTTGTAAATCTAACACTGCCAAGGAAATGTGATGTGCTTTGAAGTTCATTGGTGAAAGATTAGGGATTGAAAATTTTGGTTTCTTTTTCTTTGTAAAGAGCGTCGCTGAAGAGCTTAAATCTGGTGGGTTTGATTTTGTAAACTCGAGATCGAACGACTCTTTTTTTCATGTTCTCAATATTTAATATTTCTTTGGCTTCTGGATTAATTCGGTAAAACATCTTAAGCATCCATTTAACTTTTTTCCAAGAACTAACTTTAGAAGCTTTGCCTCTAACCTGAAGGCCGGTTTTCTGACTAGACGCAATTTGCCCAGAATCAGCAATAGAGCAAGCAACTTGATCGTTGTTTTCTAAAGCCTGACAGTGTTCGCTTGACGGAGGAGAAACAAAATATAGATTTAAGTTATTGTCGAATACGTAGTAGACAGTGGCGATCCAGGGTTTTTTGTCAAAGGTGGCAATTGACATTAAAGTATGCTTTTTCAGATACGAAAGAAGCAGTTTTTTATCAGCTGGTTTCATTTTTTATCTCCTGTGGGAGGCGCCAACGGCCTGACTAATGTTATTGTAGCCGTCTTTTTTTAGTAACTCAACTAAATCGCGGTTGATTTGTCCAATTAGCTGTGGGCCTTGGTAGATCATGCCAGTAATTAGCTGAACTAGGGAAGCTCCGAGTTTGATTTTTTGATAAGCATCTTCTGAAGAAAAAATACCACCAACTCCAATAATGATTAGTTTGTCACCGTAGCTTTGGTAAGTTTTTTTAATAAGTTGGTTTGATAGTTTTTGGCAGGGTAAACCGCTAGCGCTACCGAAAATATCTGGCGGAATAGTGTCTTTGATAGCCTTGTCTTGTCTATTTTTGTTCAGATTGCCAATGATAACGCCAGTGATGTTGAATTTAATCGCCACCTCGAGGAGTTTTCTGAATTTAAGCCAGGGAAGATTGATGGCTAGTTTGAGAAAAATAGGCTTTTTTATGTTTAAAGTAGAGATTTTATTAAGAAGTTTGGTTAGTTTAGCTGGGTCTGTAAATGGTTCACCGCCAAAAGTGTTAGGGCAAGAGATGTTTAGAGTGTAATAATCGCCGACTTTAACCTTCTTAAGCTGCTTTAAGCAATTAAAGTAGTCATTGACGCCGGCTTGGACACCAACTGTTTCTTGGCAGTTTGTTTTGGCAACTGAGAGTCCAAGAAGAAAATCTTTGTCTTTTCTTTTTTTAAGCTTTTTAGTTATTTTTTTAACCCCAATGTTTTTTAAACCATAGTAAACAAGCAAGCCTTTGGATTTTTTTAGTCTATAAAGTCTTGGCTGAGGATTGCCTTCATAAGGCTTGTGAGTGATTGAGCCAACCTGCATAAAGCCAAAGCCAACATTTGCAAGGATATTGATTAAGTTTGCGTCTTTGTCAAATCCGGCTGATAAACCAACTGGATTAGTAAATTTAAGACTAGCAATGGTTTGAGTTAAACTGGGGTGAGAGAAGTAAAATAGCTTGTGGGTTAAGAATTTAGTCAGGCGGAATTTACCTAAAAATTGGCCAATATTGGTTAAGAAGTCGTGAATGTCTTCAGGATTAAAGAGAAATAAAACTGGTCGAAGTAGTCGTTGATAAAGAAAGCTGATCATAATGGTCTATTTCAATCCCCTCAAGGCTATTCATACTTTTCAGCATATTTGCCAGATATCCAACCATTTTCTCCGGTTTCATACTCGATTTGGTACCAGCCAGAGTCGGTGTTAACTAGGGGGAATTGGTTGGGCGATAACAATAAAAGATCGTCATCGTCTTTGTCTTTAACTGTTTCGTTGTCAGTGCCTGGGCCAGTTCTAACTCTAACCCAGCCAGGATCATCGATAATTTGTACATAGGGTCTTGCCATTTCGTCGTCGGTGCTAGCTTTAGGAGAAGTCTTGGGACTGGTTTTTGGAGTGGCTTTTGGGGA
>CAZVYS010000012.1:0-31733 GCA_964630755.1 uncultured Pseudomonadales bacterium
TCGGTAATGCTTTAACTTATTATGAGCCTGTCTAAACTCTAATTCTTTAGCAATTTTCGTATCTGCCATAAATTATCATACTAACTATTTCACTCTAGCACAACTAGCTTTTCATGATTCCGCTACTGGAATCGAATCCCCGGGGGTTAAATTTCCACTCCCAGCATCATAGGCATCCGTTAAATCGCCACTCTCATCTGCATAGTAAGTATCTCCACCTATATGTATAACCTCTGTAACTTCATTAGCCTCATCGCCAGGTTCACGATTAAATCTAACTCCCTCTAATTCTAAAAACTTCATTTTTTCTCCTTTATTGTGTAATTTATATTTTCACCCAATAAAAATAGGGCTCCGTCAAGCCCTAATAATCTTTACTATACCAAAAAATAAATTCCTGTCAACTGACAAATTAACTAACTTATAGTAAAATGTCGCATGGCTCCAGATAAATGGGAACGCAGACATCCAAATTATTCATGGGTAATAAATCATAGCTCTTTTGATAAATATCAAGATGAATTCGGAGAAACTGAGGCTGGAAAATTATTAATTTCCAATCTATATACCCTCTTGCGTGAGCATCCATCACCAGTTATTCTAGACCTGCTATCTGAACCAGATGCTATTTATAGTTTAGATAAAAAAATTCCAAACAAAATTAGCGGTCTTTCAATCGGACTAAACAACACCAAACCAATAGGTTTTAGCAACCATAAAGAATCTAATTCTATCAAGCACTTAAACTCTGATTTAAATCACAGACACACATTTCAGTTAATCTCTCAATGGCTTGGAGATAAAAAAGCCAACTTAATCATTGAAAGAGGTTTTGGGGCCATTACAGAAATAAAACAAACTCCAAGAAATTACTGGAGAATTTTTTCCCACCTTTGGAATTTTTCTGAACCAAATGGAGGAATGATTATACTACAGACTCCATCTTTTAAGGAATTAAGAGAAAATAATATTCCAATTTATGAATGGATATCTAAACTTGAAAGCCAAGGTCATTTATGCCTATCTATTCCACACTACTCAAAAACTTTACACTATCCAAATCACGTTCCTGGTCCAAAAATAGATACTTTTGACTTTGGTCAAATAATTATTCAAAGAAATCACTAACCTATACACTTAATCATTAATTTCTTTTGCAATCACCTTTGCCACACTTAAAATCTCCAACTTTTTACTCTTGCTTTTTGGCTCAATCGTATCAGTTACGATCAATTGATCTATCGGAGTTTTATCAAGTTTCTCCTGAGCCCTATTCACATACAAATGATGAGTAGCGGCCACAGTAATAGATTTCACTTTTTGTGTCTTTAGAAACTTACTTACCTCAATTAAGGTGCTACCCGTAGCTATCATGTCATCCTTAATTAAGACTTTTTTACCTTTAACTGAATGGCTAATTCCTTTTATAACTACTTTGCCATTATTTAAATCCCTTTTCTTGTTTACAAAAGCCACATCAAGATCTCCTAAGTCCTCTGCAAACCTAGCTGAGGATTTAGACGCTCCAGCATCCGGAGATACTACCACTGTATCTTTATCTATCTTGTTTTTAAAATAATCTCTAAACAACTTCCTTCCTGATAAATTAACCACTGGCACTTCGAAAAAACCTGGTATTGCCAGGTTATGTAAATCATAGGTAATTACCTTGTTAAGCGGCACTACTTGTAGCATCTTAGCAACCACTTTTACTGACAATGGCTCACCTGACCTAAATATCTTGTCTTGCTTTGAATACCCTAGCCATGGAATCACTGCTATTATCTTAGTTACCCCTTTTCGCTTTAAAGCGTCACAAATCAAGCAAAACTCAACTAAATGTTGATCAGTTGGTTGAGACAACGACTGAACTACTACTGCTTTATAACCCACCTTCTTCTCGTTTAAATATACCCTAGCCTCATCATTCTTAAATCTAGACAGCTCCACCTTTCCCAATCTTGTTTTTAGCTGCTTAGCAATTCTGCTTGCAAGTAGCTTGTTCGATGAGCCTGAATAAACTAGCATATTATCCTAATAATCTAATATACCCTAAATGCTTAGCTTTTTTAAAGTATTGCTTATCACAAGTTACAAAAGTGGCTTTTCTAGAAATAGCTAATAAATGATAGGCAGTATCGTAAACTGTTGTTTGATTTCTATCAGAATGCTCTAATGCTTTATATAACTGATGTTGTTTTAAACCTATAAGTTTTATTGGTAACTTTTTAAAACTAGCCAATGCCTGTTGTGCTTTCTCCACATTATTTACAGAAAATCTTAAACCATTAGCCACTTCTAATTCTAGCAGTATCAACGATATTAGCTTGCTCTGTTCTTCTTTAACTTTGGAGAAAAATTTAGCAATTTTCTTTGAAGATTTTTGATTTTCTAATAAATAATTAATAACTACAGAGGCATCAACCACGATTAACTTCATGCCCTACCTTTTTCGATCGCTTTTTTAATCTGACTAGATGTTTTTCTGGGTAAATTAAGTTTTTTCCTTAAAGATAAAAACTCGTCGATTGGATCAACTTCCTTTTCAATTTTTAATTTAGTTAACGTATTATCTATAGAATCAGCAATAAAAGAGCTTATCTTGCCCTTACTTACATAAGAAGTTAAAGAGTCATAAATATAATCTGGTAAACTAATCGTAATTCTATTCATATTCTAAGTATGAATTATAGTATGAAACTTAATATTTGTCAAGTCATAGTTTATACCATTTTGGCAAAAAATGCCGCAAGATCCTACCAGCATCCCCAACAGTCCGATTTCCAATCAAATAATACATCTCATTAAGCCGATCACACTCCCCTAGGGAGTAAAAACTGGTCTTTACTCCCAATTTATTTATAGCCTTTCTTATAAACATTGTTCCTTGTTGTGTTGAGCAAATTGATCGGTGAATTACTTTCTTTGGTTTAACTTTATTAAATAATAAAGCTATTACTAAAGCCGCCCCAGAAGCACCAGAAGCAGGATTCACAAAGTCTGAAAGTAGCAAGTTTTGATTATTTAAATCACTTAACTTCTCTTTCTCTCGCCATTTAACTGTAACAGTCAAATAATCTCCAGGCTCCTGAATTAAATGAGTTCTTTTTGTAACCACTCTCACCTCATCATCTAATCTTTCATCCAAGTTCTTCCCCAAAACCAGCCTAGTACTCACCAACCCAGCTCTTTCTAAACTAACCGGCAAAAAAACCTCATCCATCTTAAACTCTTTTTCTTTTTCATTAAGAAACTCATATCCAGCTTTAGCTAGATTAAAATACTCCAAGCAAAACTGCTTGTCATCATAAAGATTATTATCCTCAACTATCTTATTTGCTAAATCGCTAATCTGATCCATAAGCTTTTTAGCTTCGTCATAATAATGCTCTAACACTACAATTCCCTCATCTGCTAATCTAGCTTTATCCCATTTTCCATATTGCCCATCATACTTGCCAACAAGAGAAGAAAAACTATCTTTAAACTTAACCACTAAATCAACCTTTAAATCACCTTTAAAGTCATTTAAATCTTTAATCCAATTTCCAACATCTATTAACTCTTCTTCAGCTTTTAATATCTCGATTTCATTATCTGCAAATTGATAAGTTGCAGTTTTCATCGATGCTTATTTATCTCTTTTCTTAATTCCTGAGCTGACTTTTTAGGATCATCTGAAAATATTATTCCTCGCGAGGAATTTATTATCATCCCCACCCCACTTGAATTTTTCCCTGCTTTAACAGTTTTCTCAACATCTCCACCTTGAGCTCCAATCCCTGGTACAAGTAAAGTCATCTCCCCCACTATCTTTCTAATTTCCGCTAACTCTTCTGGGTAAGTAGCTCCTGCTACTAACATGCAGTTTTCATTCTTGTTCCAATCATCTCTCACTTTCTCTGCCACCACCTGCCACAAAGGCCTGCCTCGCCCGCTGGCGGGCTTATCTTCTACTTTCAAGTCCTGAAACTCACCTGCTCCAGGATTAGAAGTCCGACAAAGAACAATCAAGCCTTTATCTTCTCTTTTTAAGAACGGCTCCATCGCTTCTTTGCCTAGATACGGATGAAGAGTAACCGCATCAAAACCCATTTCGTCAAAAATGGCTTTTACATAACCTTCGTTAGTAGAACCAATGTCTGCTCTCTTTGCATCTGCAATCATCACTACTTCTGGGCATTTTTCTTTTACATACTTTGTTGTCATTTTCAATTCCCTTAATCCCTCTGCCCCCCTAGCCTCATAAAACGCCCAGTTTGGTTTATAACCACAAACCAAATCACAAGTTTGATCAATCACCCACTTATTAAACTCAAACTGAGGCTGCTTTAATTGTTTAAACTTATCAGACAACTTATCTATATTGCTATCCAATCCCACACACAAAAGCGAGTTATTTTTCTTTTGAATCTTATCTAGATTGTCTTGAAATTTCATTTATTACCTCCATTAATAATTTCTCTGGTGAATTATTAAATATTACCTTGCCACTACCTTTTTTACTAATCTTCTCAGTCAAACTTTTAAGCTCATCAGCTATGCCTCCAGTTTCAGTTAACACTCCCAACACTTTGCCAAAATCAGTTAAACAAGTGAACTCATTTAAACTTCCCCATCTACCAGCCATTATAATCCCAGCATCACAATCAGCAGTTGACATCACATTTCGATATTTTTTACAAACCAGGTCATTATCCGCATGTATAAAATCTTCTGGAACATAAATCAATTTAGAATGAACTGAAACATTTTCATTATTAAAAGATTTTTCTTGATCCTCTAAATTAACAGAGGGCGAATAACCCCACACTTCCATACCTGCCTTTGAAACTACCTTAGCTACTTCATAAGGCAAGCCAAGACATGCTCCCGTCACCACTATGACCTGATCTTTATATTTTACTAACTCTTTTCCTAACTGACGGGCCTTTTCTTGTACAACCTCAGCTTCATCCACTGCCGAACCATATATGCCAATATTAAATTTTCTCATTTTTTCTTCTTAGCTAAATAGTCCTTGCCATGACCAATTTCTGTATTTACTGACCTTTCCTCTTTACAAAACGGACACTCAGCTTCATCAAAAGCTGCTGCCTTGATTACTCCAGCTGCCTTAAAGGGAGCTCCAACAGTCTCTGAAGTTACATTTTCTGGATCTCTGTTAATCATCACACAAACTCCGATCACATCTCCATCAGCCGCTTTAACACTATCAACTGCCTTTTTAACCGATCCACCAGTAGTAGTTAAGTCCTCAACTACTAACACTTTTTTGTTTTTAACTAACTTATCATAACCCCTTCTATCAAACACCTGATTTCCAGTCTCATCCTTAGCTGTATACACTCCCAAGACTTCTTTGCCTTTAATTTGAGTCAAATGATAAGCAACCCATTGAGATAAAATAATTCCCCCTAAAGCTGGACCAACTACTATATCTACTTCCTCATCTTCATACATCTCGGCCATCAATTTACAAACTTCAGATGTTTCAACCGTATGCGGGTATAAAGCGTCTTTGTTAATATATGCTTCTCCGTGCTTTCCTGAAGTGTACACAAAATGGTCTTCTGTAATCACCGCACCAATCTTTTTTAAAATACTAACAACATCTGACATATTTATCTCCTATTTATGGGCTACACCCACAATTTTTTTTAATGACTTGATTTTGTTTTCTTTACAGAATTCTCTCATGCCTATCTTTATCTTGTCAAAAACTTTATATCCATCTAAGTAAACAGCAGAACCAACACCAACAAGAAATGCTCCTGCCATCATCATTTCAATTACTTCATCACTGGTTGAAATTCCACCTAAACCAAGTACAGGAATTTTAACTGCCTTATATATTTCATAAACTTTAGCAATTGATATCGGTTTTATTCCTGGTCCTGATAAACCACCAAATTTAGCTCCTAAAGTTGGTTTAGCTGTTTTGATATCAATCACCATTCCTGCAGCAACTGTGTTTATTGCAGAAATGGCATCAGCTCCGGCATCTTCACAAGACTTAGCAATTCCACCAATATCACTAACATTTGGTGATAATTTACAAATAATAGGAACGTTTCTGACAGCTTTTTTCACTGCTTTTGTAACTGTATAGGTTATATCTTCTCTCGTGGATATCATTATGTCCAACTCGTCTCTAACATTTGGGCAAGAAAGATTTAATTCAATCGCTAAGGGTTTTAACTTTGAAAGTTCCTTAACCAACAGAACAAAATCTGATACCTTTTCAGCAAAAACACTAATAATTACTGGTATTTTAGTTTTTGCCATAAAATCATCTATTTGTTTTTTTCCTTGCTTTAATCCAGGATTAGTTAAGCCGACTGAATTAATAAATCCAGAAGAATATCTCACCACTCTAGGTATTGGATTACCAATTCTTTTATTAACCGTAATTGATTTAATTATCACTAACCCCGCTCCTGCTTTTTCCGCCTGATTATGACTGGAAATAACTGTCACAATTCCTGAAGGTAAAAACAAAGGATTTGATATTTTTTCACCAAAAAGGTTTACCGATAAATCACTCATACTAGCTTGATAGCTTATTAATAACCATAATAGCTACATCCATATTAGTAATTAATGAAGTGCCTGTTTCTAGGGCTTTTTTTCTAATTGATTTTCCATCTGTTTTCTCTCCATTTAAATCATTATATTCATGTGTGGGAATATTGATGATCAAATCAAAAATATTATTATCTAAATAGGCCCCAATATTTGGTTTCTTATTTTTTTGAGAAATCTTATATACTAAAAATGTTTCTACTTTATTTTCTTTTAAAAACTTATAAGTGTTATTAGTGGCAAATAAAATATACTTATCTTTCTCTGAAAGTCTTTTTATATAAGGCAAAAGCGATTTCTTATTCTCAATCTTGCCAATTGAAAACAATACATATTTTTTATTAATAGGAATGTCAGAATCTTTAGTCATTTTTTTCATATTAAATAATTTTAATTAATAATATCTCCATTTAATAAGATTGTTCTTCCATTAAAGACTACTTTCTCAACTTGTCCAAATAAATCTATGTCAGTAAATGACGTCCAACCACACTTAGTTTTAAGCTCCTTTTCTCTTAACTGGAAGCTTTTATCTGGATCAAACTCAATATAAGATTTTTCAAGACTCTTCAACCGAAATATTTTCTTAGGATTATGATACAGCCATTTTTTTACTTGTTTTAAGCTACATTTACTTAACTTTACCCCTCTAAGCATCAAGCCTAAAGTACTTTCCAAGCCTGGCACTCCAAATGCAATTTTCTTACCAGTCTTTTCTTTTTTTGTATGAGGCGCATGATCAGACTCCACTAAATCAATTACCCCACTCTTTAACCCTTTCCACAAAGCTTGCTGATCTTTTTTCGTTCCCAAAGGCGGTTTCATAATTGCTTTACCTTTTAACCTCTTTTCATCATTTTTTGTTAAAAACAAATGATGGGGCGTGGTGCCAGCTGTAATCTTTGGACCACTCTTTTTAGCTCTTTTGATCAACTCAACCTCTTCAGCTAAACTAACATGGCAAACATGAAGTCTTCTATCATAAACCCTAGCCAAAGCAATTGCTCCAGCTAGCTGCATCCCTTCTGCATGAGCTAGAATCGGCTTTTTTGAATCCCAAGCCTCATAAACTTTTTCAAGTAGCTTAAGATCAGAGATCATCATCCCACCAGTTGTCATGTCAAAATAAATCTTTAAACCAAACACTTCTTTTAACTTAGCAGACTCCTTAAGCTCCTTAATATTCTTACCATTAGTTCCCATATGAAAACCAATAAAACACTTTGACTTTTTCTTAACTAACTTAACTTTTTGCTTTACTCTAGCTACAGTTATTGTCTCGATCGGGTTATTAGGCATATCAAGAATCTGCAAAAATCCACCTTTAACTGCTGCTCTGCTAGCCGTCCTAAAATCTTCCTTATGAGTCGCCCCCGGATCTCTTAGGTGCACGTGTACATCTATTAATCCCGGCCACCTGACTTTTCCCATCTTACTTTACCTTTCCAGTTACTAAACTTAGTAAAGCCATTCTAGTATATACACCCATTCTCATCTCTTCAAAATAAGCGGCTCTTGGATCCTCGTCCACCTCATAAGTAATCTCTCCTACTCTAGGAAGCGGATGCATCACAATCATCTTCTTTTTAGCTAACTTCATTAGTTTTGGATTAATATCATACTGGCCCTTAAGCTTATTGTATTGCTTTAGTAACTTTGGCGTATTAAACCATTCTTTTTGAAGCCTGGTGACATACAACACATCCAGTTCACCTAACACCTCTTCTAGGTTACCAGTTTCAGTTACCTTTACTCCCTTGTCTTTAAGCTCCTTAACATTTTCTCTAGGCATCTTTAAAACATCTGGAGAGATAAAGTAAAACTCATTTTTCTTATCCATTAAAGTTAAAATCTTCGCCAATGACTTAATGGTTCGACCATATTTAAGATCACCCAGCATACCTACCTTTAAACCTTTTACCTTCCCAAGCCTTCTGTAAATAGTATACAAATCCAAAACTCCCTGGGTTGGATGCTCTAACTTTCCAGAGCCTCCATTTAAAATCGGTACATTCCCATAATTTGCCGCTTCATAAGCAGAATTATCATCTGGATGTCTCATCACAATCACATCACAAGCAGTCGTTTGCTCGATCGACTGAATCGTATCTCTAAGTGACTCACCTTTTGTAACTGACGAATAAGCTGTCATGCCATGAATAGCAATCACTCTGGTGCAACCAAGCCACCTAGCAGCCGCTAAAAAAGACGTAAAAGTACGAGTTGATGGCTGATAAAACAACTCTGCCATAGTAATATCTTTAAGTAACTTACTTGTCTTTTTGCTCTTCACTATTTTTTCCATCTTGTTTGCCACTCTAAATAACTTCATTACTTGCGCAGGCTTGGTAAACTGATTAATCGACACCAAATGCTTGCCTTTAAACCCACCATCAAAAGTAGCTACTTTATACTCTTTCTTAATTGGACTTTTAATAAACTTTGTCATAATATCTCTCCCGGCTTTTGCCGTGGATCCCGTTCTGGCTACTGCCAGCATCGGGACTCAATATTTTCTATTTAATAAATAAACCATTAAGCCTTTTTGAGCATGAAGCCTGTTTTCAGCTTCATCAAACACCACTGACTGCGGCCCATCTATCACTGCACTTGAAACTTCCTTTTCTCTGTAAGCTGGCAAACAATGCATAAAAATAGCTTTTTTCTTAGCTAACTTCATAATTTTATCTGTCACCTGAAATCTAGGAAATACTTTTAATCTCTTTTTAGCTTCCACTTCATCACCCATACTAATCCAAGTGTCAGTCACTACCACATCAGCGTCTTTAGCGGCTACCTTCGGGTCAGCTGTCTGAACAATCTTACCTCCTGTTTTCTTAGCCCACATCTTAGCTTCTTGTAAGATTTCTTTTCTCATCCAAAATCCTTTAGGCGCTGCCACCACAAACTCATTCTTTAACATGGCTGACATAACAGCCAATGAATGAGTCACATTATTATTACCATCCCCTAAAAAGACAATCTTTAACCCAGTCACTTTGCCTAGCTTTTCTTTAATAGTTAAAAAGTCTGCCAACACCTGACACGGATGCTCAAGATCTGACAAGCCATTTATTACTGGCACCACCGAACCTTCTGACAATTCTTTTACACTACTATGTTTAAAAGTTCGAGCAAATATCAAATCTGCCATTGAACTAGTCACAATCCCTACGTCACTAGCTGATTCTCTTTTGCCCATTTGAATATCATTGGGGCTTAAATAAATCGAATGGCCACCAAGCTGCGTCATGCCAATATCAAAAGAAATCCGAGTTCTTAAACTTGGCTTTTCATAAATCGAAGCTAAAGTCTTTTGTTTAAAAACTGGTTTATTTCGCCCCTTAGTTTTTAACTCTTTTTTAATTTTTAAAGATATATCCAAAACTTTTTTAAGTTCAGCTATTGTTAAATCTGATATTTTTAAAAAATGTTTTACTTTCATATTTTGCTATAAAAATCCCCGCTGACGCGGGGTAATGATTAATATCTCCTTTTTGCTTTTTTAATTTGTCTTTGTTTATTTTTCATTTTTCCTTCTAAAAAACCAGAGCTTGTGGCTCTGGGACTTTAATTTATAAAAATATTCACTATCTGTCAACCCCCAATGTTTAATAACTGATTGCAAGTATTTAAAACTTTCAATCTTTACTTGTAAAAATAATAAGTTATACTCTCTCTATGAGTTATCCAAAACCAACTCCAAGTCTGAAAAATATATCAATCAAAAAAAAAGGTCGATCAGCAACTCTACATAGTCATCAAAAAACTCCAATAGAGTTTACTCACTATACCAATATTGGTTGGGAAATAGAATTACGCTATGATGCTATCAATCCACTATTTAACCAACAACCATATACAGGACAACAAACAATACTTCCAAAAAACAATCTTAAATCTACTAACAAAAAGGGTAAAATTGTCATCCAGAATAATGATTCAAGAATTACCTTAAATAAAAAAAACGGCAAGTTTATAATTACCGACTCAAATCAAGAAAAAATATTTTCCACCACATCTCCTCCATTTTCATACCATAAAAAGCCCGTTCAAATTTATGAAAACCTAATGTCTAGAAAAGTAACTGATTTTTCATTCCGAGCACCTTTTACCCCAAGAGGAAAACAATTTAAAACTCACATGGTCAGATTTCAATATCCTCGCCCTGCTGGCACAATCTTAGGAATTCCCGGCCAAACAGGAGAAACAAATCGAAATGGCTACCGCTTCGAACTTCATAACACTGATAATTACCTTCATATTCCTCTTAGGAAACCACTTTACCAAAGTTGGCCAGTTATATTTCATCAAAATACTAATAAATCTAGTTGGGTTTGCATCTTTCATGATAACCCCAGTAGAACTTTTATCGATATTGGTGATTTTTATAAAGATAAAGTCACTTTTGAATCACTTACCGGCAATACTCGAATCTACATCCTTTACGATGCATCTCTAGAAAAAGTGTCTCACAAACTAGCTCTTCTATTAGGTAAAAACCAATTTCCTCCTTTATGGGCCTTTGGCTATCAACAATGCCGCTTTTCTTACATGAATACTATAGAACTTCAACATGTTGTCAAAAAAATGAAAAAAGATAATATTCCCCTTGACGCAATCTACTGCGACATTGATATGTTTGATGGATTTCGAGTCTTTACTAAAAACAAAAAAACCTTTTCTGACTTACCAAAAGTTAGCAAAAAATTGCGTAACAAAAATGTCCAAACCGTTACTATTATTGACCCTGGCGTAAAAGTTGACAAAAAATTTCCAGTTTATAAACAGTTAAAAAAATCAGATAGTTATCTAAAAAACAACGATGGGTCTGATTTTATTGCCAAAATCTGGCCTGGAAAAAGTCTATTCCCCGACTTTAGCAATCCAAAAACTCAAACCTGGTGGGCCCAACTTCAAAAGCAATGGACTATCGAAAATAACTTAAGCGGAATCTGGAACGACATGAACGAACCATCTAATTTCGACGGCATGACCAAAACCACTTCAAAAACCAATTGGTCTCATGGAAAATTTAAAAACGAATATAACCTCTATGGCTATTACATGGCTCAAGCTAGCTCCTTAGGTTGGCAAAAAACCTATCCAAACAAAAGAGGCTTAATTATTACTAGATCTGGATATCCTGGTGTTCAACAACACGCTATTATCTGGCATGGTGACAATCATGCTTGGTGGGAACATTTACCCCTAGCCATGAATACCGCCATAACTTACTCCCTATGCGGAGCATACTATACCGGGGCCGACGTTCCAGGATTCACTGGCAATCCCCCAAATGATCTAGCTATTCGCTTTTTTCAACTAGGAGCCTTCTTGCCTTTCTTTAGAGGTCATAGTATTTACTTTGCTAAAAATAAAGAACCCTATGCTTTTAATAAAAAAACTAAGCACCATATCAAACAAGCTATTAACCTACGCTACTCATTATTAAGAGAATGGTATACAGGTTTTTTTATTGCTATCCAAAAACAACTTAGCCCTTTAATGCCAGTTTTTGATAAAAAACAATCATATGTCCCTGATGAATTTACCTTGTTTGATAAATTCTTGATTGCTCCAATTATAAAAAGAGATCAAAAGAAAAAACTTATATATTTACCATCTGGCTACTGGTATACTCTCGGTAATACAAAAGAACTACAACCAGGAAACTCATGGATTTCTATTGATGTAAACCAAGATACTATTCCTATTTTTGTCAAAGCTGGAACAATTCTGACTCGAAACAAGGTTGGCAAAACCACTGTTGATACCCTCAAGAATAAAGAAAAATTTGAAGTTTATCTGGATCAAAAAGGTCAAGCTAAGGGATTTTGGTTTTCAGATGATGGTCTAAGTAAAAACGACAAAAACGCCCGAATACACACACTGAGTTTAAATTCTGACGGAAAAATTATAAAAACAACTTAAGGAAAAACAATCACTCCATCAGTTCTTGGATCAATTACTCTTTCAACAAAAGAACGGGTTTGTCGACCATGTTTTTTTGGATCATTTTTATCAACATCAACTATTCTCTTTATTGCCTTAGCCATTTCCATAACGCTCCCTTGTCTAACAAAATTAATTAAATGACTATGTCGACCGTTTTGTATTGTTTGCATCGCAAATCCAGTCCCCATGCCAATTATTCCAGTTCGATTATAACCAGTTATTGCATTTACCTTTAATGTTTCCATAGGCGATAAACATAAACCATCTTGTATTCCTCCAGTAATAGCATGCGCATCTCGTTGAACTAAAGAAACAAGCACTGGTGGAATTCCTGGCATATAGTGTAAAACTTTTGGATACTTTTCTTTTAAAACTGATAACTTCTCTCTTAAAAACTTTATGTATTGATGCTGAGGATGATGATCAATTAACTCTCTATCCAATTGGGGCAAAATCAGATAAAATCTAAACTGTTCTTGTTCCGATAAAGTCAGTGTTGATAAAAACTGATCCATTCCATCTAGCACTACTGTTGGTCCTTTTTGCTGATCAGCTCTATCAACCACAACAAAACGATGAAGATTGGTATCCTGAGTTGACACAATCTCATCAATCACTGCTCGTTGTTCTATAGTTAAACTTTTATATGCTTCAGTTTCCTGATAATTATCTCTATTAATTGTATTTAGCCTCTTTCCAATATTAACTTGATCTACTCCAAGATCATAGCGACTAATTTCTGGAACTGGTAATTTTAAAGACAGAAAATGATGCTCTAATCGCCTCGCATAAACATCAGTGTGAACAAAAACTTGATCCATTAGACTCACTCCTCTTAAAAACTTTTCTCCCAACGAAAAAGATCTTAACTGCTCAGGCACTGTCACATGATGATGATAAGACTGCCAACAACCTCTTGCTCTAAGTTCTTCTGCATATCTTTGCATTGATGGATAAAACATATAATCCTGCCAGTTAATAACCGATTTGTCCGGAATTTCTCTGATCCGTTCATCAAATCTATCTGCAAATTGACTTAGTGCTTGAGGATTTCGAGCATGAAAACCATGATTTTCCACATGTTCCACTGCTCTATCAAGAGTTCCAATAGGGGTTTTATAGCCTGATCCCGAAAACATTGCTCCCAGTACATCATCCCTATATCCACCATCAGCAATATGTGCATCAGGATGAAAAATCACCCACTGATCACCAAACCAAATTCCAAAACGATCTCCATTAGGAATCGACTCTTCCGCTGCTGCCAATATCTCAAGAGTGACACCTGACTCAGCAACCAATAATTTCATGGATTCATTATCTGGAGATAATATATTTAAAGTTGAGTTTGGAAAATCCTCAGCTCTACTTAAAGTAACTTGCCGGTCAACTGTTGTTGCTAACCCACCACCAACCAACTGCCCACTAAGAGTCTCAGCCATCTCAAATGCATAAACTAAATAATGATCACCTTCTATTTTCTGCATTTATGTTTTAATCATATTTACCTAGGATAAACCAACACTCCATCAATTCTCTTATCAATTACTTCTTCAACCAATTGTCGTGTTTGTCGACCAAGTCTACCGGGGTCATTCTTTTCAGCTCTAGCAATACTTCCTATTGCTCTTGCCATATCATCAACACTACCCTGTTTAACAAAATTAACTAAATTACTATGTCTTTCAACTTGCATTGTCTGCATTGCAAATCCAGTACCCATACCAATAATTGCACTTCTATCATTACCTGTTAATCCATTTACCTTTAACCCCTCCATTGGTGATAAGCATAAGCCGTCTTGAATGCCTCCTGTAATACTATGCGCATCACACTGAAGCAAAGAAATAAGTCCTGGCGGAATTCCTGGCATATAGTGCAAAACATCTGGATACTTTTCTTTCATATCTTCAAGTTTTTTTCTTAAAAAACTTGTATAGTTATGTTTTGGACTAAAAGTAACTTCACCCCAATCTAACTGAGGCACAATAAAATAAAACCTAAACTGAGTCTGTTCTTCTTTTGTCAAGGTTGATAAAAGCCTATCCATTCCATCAAGAACTACAGTCGGTCCTTTACCTTCATCAGCTCGATCAATCACAACAAAACGATGAAGATTAGTGCCTTGAGTCGACACGATCTCATCAATTACTACTTTTTGATCTTGAGATAAACCTTTATATTCAATCGATTCTTGATACGTATCTTTAGTAATATTCCTAAGTCTTCTTTCAATATTAACTGAATCCACACCAAGATCATAACGCCTAATCGTTGGAATATGTAAACCCAATGCTTGTAAATGCTTCTCTAGTCTCTGTGCATATATATCAGTATGAACACAAACCTCATCCATCAAACTTACTGCTTTTAAAAAATCAACACCTTGAGAAAATTGAGACAGCTGTTCTGATATTGTCACATGGTGATGATAAGATTGCCAACAACCCTTGCCTCTTAAAACTTCTGAATGTCTTTGCATCAACGGATAAAACATATAGTCTTGCCAGTTAATAATCGAGTTAGGAGAAATATTCCAAATCTGTTGGTCAAATCTATTTGAAAATTCTCCTAGTACTCTTGGATTTTGGGCTGAAAAACCAAACTTTTCAACATACTCCTTTGCTCTCCCAAGAGAACCTACCGGTTGAGTATACTTTTCTCCTTGAAACATAGCTCCTAGTACTTCATTTGGATATCCACTCAAATTAGAATAAGCGTCTGTGTGGAAAACCACCCATTGGTCTACAAACCAAACACCAAAAATATCACCGCTTTGATCAGAGCTTTGTTCTGCTGCTAAAATGTCAAGACTATAATCGTGCAAACGACGACTTTCTTCATCAGAAGATAATACATTTAATCTTGAGGATGAAGAGCTTTCTTTAAAAAAAGTGGCTTCTCTAGCAATCGTTGTTGCCAAACCTCCTCCACCGTGCTTTCCCTCAATTGAGGGTATCAATGGAAACGCATAAGCTAAATAATGTTCACCTTCTACATTTGACATGCTTTTCAATCCTTGTTATTAACATAAAAAACCAGAACGTTGGGCTCTGGGATTATAATATAAACAATAGTTATTACTATGTCAATTGACAAATTTTTTCATGGATTTTCTTTTTATCCAACAATCTCTCACCTCTTACACACTCTATCTTTTTCCAATGCTCATATTTCTCTACCAACTTTTTATACAACCCATACGTCTCCTCCTGATACCTCACATCTCTTTCTGCTACATCCACTCCTTTTACATACACTTTGCTTCCTCTGCTCTTCATAAGCTTCTGGCTAAATTTAACTGATACATCAAGAAATATTACCAATTCCTCTTTCGGCATCTTGTTAACCTCATACTCCATCTTTAATAACCACTCAATAAACTTATCTTGCTTTTTACCAGAAAACTTAGCTCCCTGATGAACTAGGCTTGAAGTTGTATATCGATCCATTAATACCAAATATCCTTTTTCTAACCACTTATTAATCTCGTCTCTCGCCATCAGTCGATCCATAGCATATGGCAAGCTAGTTAAATACGGACTTAACTTAATCCCTCCAAACTCGCCTTTAAGCATCCGGCCACAAAGATCGCCATAAAACTGATCATAACGAGGAAAATTCATCAACTTAACCTTAGTTTTTTCTTGCTTTAAATAATTAAACAGCAACTTTACTTGTGTAGATTTACCAGAACCATCAATCCCCTCAATCACTACTAGCTTACCCCTCATAATCCCAACCCAAATTCTTAAGCTTTTTAAGTACCGACTGAGCCAGCTTCTTCTTAATCCTATCTTTGGTTACAAAATCATAATCATCTGTGTTTATTGGTAAAACCACAATATCTAGATTATTAGCTCCTCCAAGCCAAGCTTGATTAACCGCTTTCATAGTTAAAAAGTAATCACTATCTATTTTTTCAAACTTTCTTTTGTTTCCACTAGCTCTTTTAAGTAACACCCTATCACTAGCAGTTAAATACACCAACACATCTGGGGCTGGTACAAACCCCCAATCAAATTGATTAAAATAACTCACATACTTTTTAAAATGAGTTAACTTCATCCTACCCATGATCACATTAGTCAAAGCATAACAAAAATCCATTTCTGGATGGACATCCTGAATAAAAATAGCTCCTTCAGCTCCAAGCTTTACTTGCTCAAACTTTCTTTTGCAAAACCACTTTTGTGAATCAAACAAAGCTTTAGATGAATCTGTATAAGCTTTAGTTAAATATGGGTTATGCCGCCAGTCTTCAAGTGACACCATCACTGGCAAGCCAAGTTTCAAGAACTCTATTCCCAATACTTTTGCAGCCGTTGATTTCCCCACTCTCATACTATCAGCTCCCACCTCGATTCTTGGCCAACGATCACTAGAAAACTTTAATGATCTTCTTATATACGGTAATTCTAGCTTCTCTAAATACTTTAATACCTTAGGATCAATTATATTAAGTGTCTTTTTGCTCAATCTTTTTACCCAATCCCCAGCCTTTTCTTGTTTTACATGCAGTAAATGATAATGATCCTTGCAAGCTGCACCATAAAGCTCACCCGCTCCTACTACTATCTGGCCTTCCTTTTTTTTCTTAAAAAAAGTAAACCTGGCTTTTTTCTTACACACTCCATTGCCATACCGATAATCACATCGAGCATAACCCTTTACCACTTTATCTGCCATCTTAGCTAATTTTTTAGTTGGCCCAAACTCTTTTCTCTCGCTATCCAAAAGCAACCCAGCCGCAAACACATCTATTCCCATCTTAGATAAACTAACTACTACTTCTACTAACTCGTCGCTAAAAAAATTAGTCTCATCAATAATTACCCTATTAACTTTATCTATCTTTTTTAGCTTACCTAAAATCTGTTTTGGTTTTAAATGAGATACCATTAAAGCCTTAACTTCATCTCCATTGTGAGTTCTTAGGACTGCCTTTTTGGTATACCGCTTATCAATACTTGGTTTAAAAGCCACTGCCCCTCTACCATCTCCGTAACTTTCAATTAACCAACTGGTCTTGTCAGACCACATTGGTCCATGCCTTAAAATTATCTTTCCTTTTTTTGGCATACTATAAACTACATACACTAAATGCACATGATGGACAAGTACTACAACCTTCACTCTTGATCATTTTCACCCCACACTGCGGACAATCACCCTCTTTAGTTTTATCAACTCTCTTTAGCACTTTTAATTTTATAGATTTTTCTTTTTCTGTCTTTTCCCCATAGCCCACGTTTAACACTTGCTTACTTCTACTAGTATCTCGATAAACCGTAATTCCTTTACACTTCAACTCCCAGGCCAACATAAAAGCCTTAGCTACATCTTCAACTTTTGCAGTTGATCGCATGTTAATAGTTTTTGAAACTGCATTGTCTGTATATTTTTGAAAAGCAGCTTGCATTTTTACATGATCATTAGGCTCAAGTTCATGAGCCGTTACAAATACTTTTTTAATCTCTTTGGGTATTCCTTTTATCTTACTTAATGTCCCTTGATTAGCTATCTCATCAACCAAACCATTAGTTAAATCTATTTTTATCTTTTTTAAAGCTTCAAGTAAATGATCATTTATTTCTGGTAGTCTAACTCCCCCCATTGCTTCTTTGTAAAAAGCTAAAGCAAAATGCGGCTCTACCCCATAACTACTACCAGCCAGCATCGAGATTGAGCCTGTTGGGGCAATCGTCGTAGTAGTTGCATTTCTCATCTTTTTAAAACCTCTTTTTTGCCAAATACTGCCCTTAAAATTAGGAAAACTCCCTTTTTCAGCAGCCAGCATTTCTGATTCTTGCCAGGCCGTTTTCTGGATAAATCTCATTATCTTCTCAGCCATTTTTAATGCTTGAGGCGAGTTATAAGCAATCTTTAACTTGATTAAAACATCAGCCAAACCCATCACTCCCAAACCGATCTTTCGATTACTTCTTACTACCTTACTCACTTTTCTTAAAGGATACTTACACACACTGACTACATTATCTAAAAACCTAACTCCTATTTTTACAGTCTTTGTTAACTCTTGCCAATCCACTTGACTCTCTCCTTTAGCATTAACCTTTACATGTCTACCCAAATTAATACTACCCAAATTGCATGCCTCATAAGATAAAAGCGGCTGCTCGCCACAAAGATTAACTGCCTCTAAAACTCCAACTTGTGGAGTTGGATTATCTTGATTAATTCTATCTAAAAACACCACCCCTGGATCTCCATTTCTCCAAGCATAACTACAGATCAATTCAAAAATCGATCGTGCCGAAACAGTATTAACCACCTCTCCATTTTTGGGATTAATCAAATCCCAAGGCCTATCCTTTTTTACGGCCTTCATAAACTTATCTGTCGCTCCGATCGAAAAATTAATATGATTAAGCTGAGACTCATCTTCTTTACTAGTCACAAACTCCATAATATCCGGATGAGTCACATGAAGCACTACCATATTACCTGATCGTCTACCCCCAGCCTGCTGCAATATCTCACTAGCTTCATTAATTATCTTCATAAAAGCAACTGGCCCAGCTGCTTTACCAGTAGTTGTTCTGACTTCATCTCCTTTTGGCCTAATCTTACTAAAACTAAATCCCACTCCACCGCCATTTTTCTTTAAAATTGATGATTCTTTAACACTATCAAAAATACCTTCAACACTATCTGGCATTGGCATCACAAAACAACTAGCTAGTTGACCATTAACAGTTCCAGCGTTAGCGAGCGTCCTACCACCTGGCAGAAACTTTAAATCAGTCATTACGTCGTAAAATAACACTTGCCATTTTTTTCTTTTCTTTTTAGTTCTTTCTGCTTTGGCAATCGCTCTTGAAACTCTTTTGAACAACTTCTTTGGCGTCTCGACCGGTCTACCTTGCTCATCTTTTTTCAAATATTTATTTCTCATTACCACAATCGAGCTGTACGGTAAACCTAGATCATCAATCACTCCTATTCCTTTTCAGCTTTTGCTTCCTGGCGCTGTCTTTCCCGCGCAATAATAAAAGCTCTGGCTATATCGTAAAGCTTTTGATCTATTAAAACCCTTTCTACTATATCTCCAATCTCATCCGAGCCAATTATCTTTTCACGATTGAATCGATCTTCAAGCTCTACTGCTACCAGCTTACCAACACTTTTCGCTTGCTCTAAATCTTGTTTGCTAATATCTTCTTGAGCTCTAAAAATAGACTTGGCTATTTTTTCTTTTACATACACCTGCACTTCACCTGAACGCTTTTTTACTTGCCAGCTTATTTGTGCCATAAATATAGCTGCAGTTGTTACGAACCTCGTCTTGTGTTCGTAACCTGCTCCTTTCTAGCTTTAGGCTTTCTCCAACTTGCCCACTTACATTTTGGGTACTTCCCGCAACCATAGAAACTTTTACCTCTTTTGGTTTTTTTAACTACTACCTCACCCCCACAATCATCACACTTCACCCCTTTAACTATTTCTTTGTAAGTATCAGTATGCTTACAATCCGGAAAAGTACTACAACTTAAAAACTTTCCAAATCTTCCAGTTCTAATCACCAAATCTCCCTGCTTACCAGCAGGCAGGCCTTTTTCAATGCACTTGGGGCATTTCTTACCAGTCTTCTCAACCGAAATCTTAACTCGTTTTGCTTTTTCAATCACTTTTTCTACTCTTTTTTCAAACGGGCCATAAAACCTAGACAATAACTTAACCCACTCTTGCTTTCCTTCTGCCACCTTATCAAGGCCATCTTCCATCTCTGCTGTAAACTCATAATCCATCACTTTATCAAAGTACTTCATTAGAAACTTTGTCACTGCTTCTCCAACCGCTGTTGGATGTAAACGCTTCTCCTTTTTTTCTACGTACTGCCTTACTTGAATGGTCGAGATTATCGGCGCATATGTTGACGGTCTACCAATCCCTTTTTGCTCCAAAACCTTAATTAAACTAGCTTCATTAAATCTAGCTGGTGGTTGAGTAAACTTTTGAATCGAATCTAACTTTAAAAATCCTAAACTCTCTCCCTCTTTCACCTCTGCTAAATTACTATCTTCCGCTTTAAACCTCAAGTTAACTTTTAACCAACCCAAGAATTTCAATCTTTCCCCATCTGCTCTTAATTGATAAAGCTTTTCACCTTGACCTTCTACTATAATGGTAGTTTTATCAAATACTGCTGCTGTCATCTGTGAAGCCACAAATCTCTCCCAAATCAATCGATAAAGCTTGCTTGAACTACTTTTGCTCTCTATCTCTTCAACACCTACTTTTGTTGGCCTAATTGCCTCGTGAGCTCCCTGGGCAGACTTAGACTTAGATTTATAATAATTAGCTTTTTCTGGTAAATACTCTTCTCCAAAACTATTTTTAATATAGCTTCGTACTTTACTAACCGCCACTTTAGCCAAGTTTAAACTATCTGTCCTATGATAAGTAATTAAACCTTTTTCATAAAGTTGTTGCGCTTCTCTCATGGTTTTTTTGGCACTGTAACCAAAACGTGTACTAGCCATTCTCTGCATAGTTGAAGTCATAAACGGTGGCACTGGTTGCCTTTTTGCTTCACGCCTTTTTACCTCAATCACTTTATATGTTGATTTTTCAAGATCACTAGTTATCTTGCTAGCCATTTTTTGATCACTAATCTTTGCTTTTTTGCCCTCAACTTTATTAAGATTCACCAATAACTTCTCACTATCTTGTCGATCTTTAGTTAATAACTCTACTGCTATCTCCCAATACTCTTCTGGTTTAAAAGCCTTAATCTCTTTTTCTTTTTCAACCACCAACCTAACAGCCACACTCTGCACTCTACCAGCTGACAAACCCCTCCTCACCTTTCGCCACAACACTGGCGATAGTCTATATCCCACCAATCTATCTAAAATTCTTCTAGCTTGCTGAGCCTGAACCAAGCTCATATCTACTTGTCCAGGATTTTCTAAAGCAGCTAGAATAGCTGGCTCAGTAATCTCATGAAAGACTATCCTTGAATATTGATAATCATCTCCTAAAATGTACTCCGTATGAAAAGCAATCGCCTCACCTTCTCTATCTTGATCTGTTGCTAGAATAATTTCCTTCTTCCCTTTGGCAGCCGTTTTTAAAGCCTTAATCGTTTTCCCTTTTCCTTTTACCAAAACATAGTCTGGCTTAAAATCCTTTTCTGTATCTACTCCTAGCTTACTTTTAGGCATATCTCGAATATGCCCCATCGAAGCCTCTATCTTATAATCTGATCCCAAAAACCGAGATAAAGTTTTGGCTTTAGTCGGGGACTCAACAATCACTAACTTCATGATTTACAAACCTTCTTCATGGTTAATAACCTACCACACTTGTCAAATCAATATCAACCATATACCTGCTACTTTACACCTATTACACCTACTATTTTATTACATACTTTGTAACGATCGTTACTAAATATGTAGCTTTCCTTTTTTCTTGATCAACTCTTTCACCTTAAATCCATGCCAAGGTTTAGGCAACAATTCTAACGGTAAACAAGGATCATCAACCATAATATCTAAATAATCATTAATAATCTTCTGCAAATACAAACTATTAATTCTCTTCTTCTTTATTGATTTATATAATTGTCTATATTGATTATTAATTTTTTTTATCCCCCATATCTCCTCTACTAATTGATTAAATTTATCTATATACATTTGTTTATTTACTAAAACAAAAACGTTTTCCGTCAAACCAACTTTTTTAATATATTGATAAACATCGTCAGCTACGTTATAGCAAGAAATGTAAACACTTTTTTGCATCTGACCAAATCCTAAATCTTTTAACATTCTTTGCAGTAAAATTCTTTTTGTTCTGTCTTTTTCTTTAATGTCAAACATTACCATTCGCCACAATCCATCCCATTTTTGCTGCTGCCATTTAAGAATTGGCCAGGTTTCTTTAGCCTTCTTTTTTCCCTCCTTAGTTAAACGAATAAATCTTTCTTTTTTATACTCAATTCTCTCAAGCTCATTTCTGTCTCTTAATCTATGTAAAGCTGCTGACAAAGAGCTTCCTTTATAACCTGGGGGTGTATAAAGAAATAATTTTCTAGCATGATAAGCTCTTGATCCACCACCAACTACTTTGTCAAACATATCTTCAAAAACTATTAAAGCCAGTAACAATCTATCAGTAATCCTAAATTTATTCATAATAATATTATACATATTTAGTAACGATCGTTACTAAATATGTAGTTCTTCTATAATATCTTCAACTGATGTCACTAGTTTAGCTCCTTCTTGGATTAACTCGGCCGGGCCTTCTGACAATTTACTTTCTATTGGACCAGGTACACTAAACACTTCTCTGCCATAATCCGCTGCCATGGTCGCCGTAATCTTAGTACCTGATTTTTTCTTTCCTTCTATCACCAAAGTCCCTAAACTCAATCCAGCCATGATCCGATCACGCATGGCAAAATTCTGTTTTTTTATTGGAAAATTAAACGGAAACTCAGTGACTAAACAACCTCCTGACATCACTATCTTTTTAGCTAATCCCCGATGCTCAGGCGGATAAATCCGATCAAAACCATGTCCTAAAACCGCAATCGTCTTTCCCTTGTTCTCTAAGGTAACTCTGTGAGCCATGCCATCAATTCCCCTAGCTAATCCGGACACAATTACTAAGTCATTTATAACTAAGCCCTTAACCAACTTTTCAGTTACCGATCTACCATATTCTGTCATTTTTCTTGACCCCACTACCGCAATACTTTTAAAATCTAAAATCTTTTCATTACCGATCACATAAATACTTTTTGGAGGACTTGAAATCTGACTTAATAAAAAAGGGTACTCTTCTAATCCTAGATCAATCTGCTTAATAATTTTCTTCTCAACCTTCATTAAAGCTGCCTACTAATTCCTGCTCCCATTAACCACCAAAACAAAACCTCTTCGCTAATTGAAATCACATTAGTTTGTGAATGATACAAAAACATTAATAGTACCAACAATAAATATTTACTCATCACTGTCTTTTTATTATAAAAATATCTACCCAGTTCAAATACTAACCAGGCATAAATTCCTAAACCAACTATTCCCGTAGTTACCAGAATCTCTAGAATATGCGAGTGAGCTTTATCAACATAAACATCAATTTCATAATGCATAGGCCATGAAACTGACTGAAAGGCTTTGTCAAAATTACTAAAGCCCCAACCAGTTACTGGGCGTTTAACAAATGCCCTAACTCCTTTGTTAATAATCCTGATTCTACTCTCAGCCACATTAACTTTAAAAAAACTAGTTCTCTGGCTTATTCCAAAAATCAATAACAAGAATCCCAAAATAGCCAAGCTAATATTTTTTGCACTTACTTTTTTATTAACTAATACCAAACCAATCCCTAGCCAAACTAAACCAACCACTGAAGCTACACTTCTTGACAAAAATATGGCTGTAATTTGCAAAACCATCACTGCCTCAAAAACATATTTAGCGTAGATATCTTTAGCATTTTTTATTAAATAAATAGTCAATGGCAAACTAACCAATAAATATCCACCTAAAAAATTCGGATTACCAAAACCTGCACTAACAGAGTTACTCCAATGGTAAAATCCTTCAATCACGGCAACTAAACTAACCAATCCACCTCCAATACTAATTGCCTTTATCATCAACTTTAAGTTTTTTTTATCTATCAAAAAACCCACCAAGAAACTCAAAGAAACTAAATGAAGCAACATCCACCAACCTTGTCGACGATAATAATTTCCCCAATAACTCTTTATCGGATCAACTCCAAGGAACAAACTCACCAAAACCACTATTAAGAAAACTAATACCAACCCCGCCAGTCGTTTATTAATCAATCTTTTGCCTAACCTTTTTTTAATAATCATCAACACCATCATTAACACCAATATCTTAATCCAAATATTCACAAACACTATCTTTGGCAATTCATAGACAACTCCATATCCACGAGGCCAATAAATCAAAGGTAGTACAAACAATCCAACCACCAAACCCCATCTAACTAACTCCCGTAACTTGACTTTCATTCTAATTGTATTCTACATTATTAATATACTATCTATAAACAAATGAAGTTAAAAACCCTTTGGTTAAAACTAAGTAAAGCTCAAAAGCTTCTTTTGTTTTTATTCTCTCTTACTAATCCTCACCCCAATCAGTTACTATCTTTCTTTAAAAACTCCTTCTATTTTTTATGGTGAGCCTGTAACTCCAATTCTTTCTCCATCGCCACAAACGAATCCCTACAATATGGCTATTAAACTAGATGGTGACGATTGTTTAAAAAACTCAAACCCTGACGATAAAATCAACTTCGGCACTGGTAATAATATTCCCCCAACCTTTACTATTGAAGGTTGGTTTAAATTTGAAAATCACTCTAGCTCAATCCCTCAATACATCATTTCTAGAGAAAAAAGATATGAAGCTAATCCCTCTTTCTCAATAGGGATAGAGAACAATCATCTCTTCTTTGAATATTCTGCTTATGTGGACAATGAAGCAAAAACAGCTAAAGCTATTAGTTATAATAACGTTATTAAGGATAAATGGCATTTTTTTGCAGCTGTAAAAAATGGAAGTTATATTAGTCTCTATCTAGACGGAGTAGACGCAACTAGCAAAAAACTTCTTAAAACTAACAATTCTATCGGCGATCACTCTCTCACCATAGGCTGTCTTACTGAAACTAAATTAGTTGGCGGTCAAGTTAAAACAGCCAATAAAAATTTCTTTACAGGTCAAATTGACAACTTACGCATCTCTAACGTTATTCGTTTTCATGTAAACGATCCCATACCTACTAGCCCGCTAACTAAAGCCTATTGGAAAACACAAGATCTGTGGAACTTTGATTATCAAACTGGCGCAACAACTGTTTACGATGAAGTCTATTTAAATAAAATAAATCTTTTCCTATTGAACAATGATAACAAAACTGAATTTGTACCAAGTACAATTCCTTTTCAACCCTCTCCACCACCATCTTCATTCCCAACTCCACCGCCGCCATCACCTCCTCCTTCACCTTATTATTCTCAATGTTTTGATATCTGCTCCTCAGACATCAACTGCTTAAACGAACAAAGATGCATGTTTGTAAACGATACCAAACGCTGCGTTAATCCATCCTGCCCCAATGAAGTCGACTGTCTTTGCCAATCTTCACCACCACCCTCACCCTATTTCCCAGACATGCCCCGCTGTCAATAACTTAATCTATCTGCCGACTAAACCAATAACTAAGTAAATCTCTTGCTATCGGAGCAGCTTCATCTGATCCTTCTCCAGCCGCTTCTTTTAAAACCGTTACTACTATCTGTGGTTCTAAAATTGGCGCAAAGGCCGTAAACCAAGCATGAGTTTCTGTATCGTCTTTAGCCCCAAACTCAGCCGTACCTGTCTTACCAGCTATTGATATTTCTTCTCCTTTAACTTGAAAATCAAACAAAGGCCAAGCAGTTCCACCGGTTTCACAAACTTGTTTTAATCCTTCAATAACTAAACTCAAAGTTTCCTTAGATATATCTAACTTTTGACACTTAACTTCTTTTTTAACTAAATGTGGCTGACACCACTTCCCTCCAGAGGCAATCACACTTGTCATTTGATTAACTTGCAGGGGAGTCATTAGAATATTTCCTTGTCCAATTGCAGAAATATATGTATCTCCTAGAAACCAAGACTCATCCCAAAATTCTTTTTTCCATTGTGGCGTTGGCATCAATCCATTTGCTTCTCCTGGCAAATCTATTTCTGTCGCGGTCCCCAAGCCAAAATACTTAGCCCAATCAGCTAATGCCTCAATACCCAACATCTCTCCTAGTTTATAAAAAAAGATATCATTTGACCTAGCTATTGCCCGTGTAATCTCAAGCATTCCTTCTTTCTGGCCATGCTGGTCATAGTACCAGTTACCATATCGCCACTTATCTCCTATCTTAATCTCTCCAGTATCCTCGATCTTGGTTGTTTCATCTATCTTACCCTCCTCTAAGGCAGACACAGCTGTTACTATCTTAAAAGTTGATCCAGGCGGGTACTCACCCCCAATACTTCTATTAAACATCGGTAAATCTTTAGCCTTAATAGCTTTTTGAATTTCTGTAGGATCAAAGCCTGGACTGCTAACCAACACCAATATCTCTCCAGTTTTTGGATCACTAACAACAACCGCTCCT
Organism: uncultured Pseudomonadales bacterium; assembly: GCA_964630755.1. Classification (GTDB taxonomy): domain Bacteria; phylum Patescibacteriota; class Microgenomatia; order UBA1400; family CG1-02-47-37; genus CAZVYS01. The sequence goes on from CAZVYS010000012.1 coordinate 26,732, forward strand.
CGATCATTTCCCATCAGCTCAGCTGCTTTTTTTTGCACTCCCAAGTCAATCGTTAAATTCAAGCTTTCCCCCGTCACTGGCCCTCTTCGACCCATCTCTCTAATTATCTCCCCACCTGCATCAGTTTCAACTATCACCCCACCATCTTGGCCACGAATCTCAACATCATATTGTTTTTCAAGCCCCATCTTGCCAACTATATCCTTTATCTTATATTCTAAAAACTCTACCTCGTTTTCATCTGCCTCGCCTACATAACCAACCACGTGAGCTAAATCTGATCCATAAACATACTCTCTGCCATCTGGTTTATTTCTAACCAATATCTCTCCATGACGATCATACATCACTCCTCTATCAGCTTTTATTATCTTAAGAGCCACTCTATTCTCATCAGCCAAGACCTGATAATACTCACCCTCAACCACCGTTAACATAAAAAGTCTCCCAATCCCAAATATCGTTAATGTGACTAATGCATAAAATAAACCTGCTACTCGCTTGTTATTCATACTAATCTAAATTTAATTTTAGCTGCTGCTTGTGCCTTAATGGCCAATAAATTTTAACTAAAGAAACTACTAACCCTCCTAGTAAAAACTTTAAACTGCTCAAACCCAACCTACTACCACTAACCAAGTCTAAGATAAATCCAACCATAAAAATACTTATCCATCTTTTTTTATACCCCAAATAAATCACCACTATCCACAGCCAATTAATGCTAGTTAAGCTTGACTGGAGCAAGCTTAAACTAATCACCAGCAACCAAGTCAAAATTTTCTCAATTTGTATTATTGTCATAATACTTGCAATTTACCACAAATTTCTTTTATTATTAACTAATCTATGTCTATTCGGATACTTTGGCGATCAACTGTTTTTATTCTCACTCTTATTTTTATCTATCTAGCTTTCCCTATTCTTATAGTCCCTTCTAGCTTGCCTGCTATTAAAGCTATGTTTGTAGAAAAAAGTTTTCCGAAAGATCAAACACCCTTTGTCCCTCCTCCTACCGATCTTCCTCTAGCTGATGCAGATGCCCAAATCTACGAGCTAAACATCCCTGCAATTCCTTCCACTGTCGACAAAATTAACCTGTTAAAAGATCTTCACCAACAGGGAATTAGCTTAATTTTTTAAAAAAGACTAATTAACTAAAGTCTAACTACAAAAACTTGCTTTAAACTATCTATAGATACTAACTGATTAACTGTAGCTGACTGAAAAATCTCTGTATCTACCTTTTCAATCCCTGCAATCTTTCCAATCACTAATCCAGGCAACCAGCCATCTTTTCCTTGAGTTAACACTAACTCGTCTTGATATAAATATTGATCTTGAAGCACTTCTGATATTACTAACTCATCATCTTTTGTCACAAGTACCCCTTCAGCTCCAGATTCTGTCTCAACTTGAATCAAACTATCTTTATGTGACAAAAGCATCACTTCTGCTTTCATTTCATCAACTTTTGAAACTTGACCTATTAGTATTCCATTATTAATTTCGGACTTTTTTATTCCGATTACAATCATGTTTTTATCTATTTGAAGCAATTTTCCAACATCAATGGTCAAAATATTATTTTCAAGTTTTAATATATTAGCTGGAGTAAATTTCCAACTAGGAGAAAGCTTTGTTCCCAGTAACTCTCTTATCTTTAAGTTCTCTTGCTTGATCTTAATTAATTCAGCTTCCACAATTGCCAGTTGACTACTTTGAAAACTTTCCAAATTTTCCTCAGTTACTTTATTTAAATAAAGTTTATGTTGAATTGGGTTAAATAAGATACCCACTGGTCGCTTTAACCAATTAAAGTATCCCTTGCTATCAAAGAATATTAATAAATTAGCTATCAGAAAAACAAATATCCAAGTTTTTAACTTTTTGTTCATTTACCTTAATCCTCTTTTAATCCTAACTGTTTCTAACAAAGAATCATTTTTTAATAACTTACCACAGCCTCTAACTACAGCGTCTTGTGGTTTCTCAGTCACCCAAACTGGCATCTTTGTTTTTTCTGATATCACTTTATCTATTCCAAATAACTTCGATCCACCACCAGCCATTACAATTCCATGCTTTAAAATATCCGCCACTAACTCAGGAGGAGTCTCTTCAATCGTATCAGCAATTGCTCCAATAATTTCCTGAACAACAGAAGCTAATGTTTCCCTTACTTCTACTGATCTAACTTTTAAAGACCTAGGCAAACCTTTTTCCATATCTCTACCTCTCACTACAAAACTTTTAGCCTTTTCTAGCTCAGTTGCACTACCAATACTAATCTTTACTTCTTCTGCAGTAGTTTCTCCAAGCAATAATCCATGCTTAAGCCTAGCAAACTTAATAATTGCTTGATTCATCTCCTCGCCAGCAATTCTTAAAGATCGATTAATTACAATTCCTCCTAAACTAATCACTGCAATTTCAGTTGTTCCACCTCCAATATCAACCATTAGCTGTCCATCAGCTTTTTCAACTGAAATACCAGAACCAATGGCTGCTGCCATCGGTTCCTCAATTAACATAGCTTTTCTGGCCCCAGCAGATAAAGCAGCATCTTGAACTGCTCTTTTCTCTACCTCTGTTACTCCAGCTGGAATCCCAACTAACACATTTGGTCGAGCAAGTTTTGGCATAAAACCAACACTAGTATGAATTTCTCGAAAATAGTGCTTTAGCATAGACACAGTTGCGTCAAAATCAGAAATTACTCCATCTACTAATGGCTTTACTACCTCAATATTGTCAGGATTCTTGCCAAGCATTTTTTTTGCCTTGCCACCAACAGCTAATAAATCTTTTGACTTCTTTTTCCTTGCAATAACTGTTGGCTCTCTAACAACTACCCCTTTACCTTTCACTAAAATAAATGTATTAGCTGTCCCCAGATCTACCCCTAGATCATAAGAAAACATCGAAAACAATCTATCAAACATATGCCATACTATATCACATTTCGCAAAATGTCAGGTCCGTTCTTGAAGCTTTAGCTTTAAGGCCGGACCTTGCTAAATATAGTTCGGAACCTAAAAGTGCTATACTTAATCATGAAACTCCTCGACCGAATAATCCAATACTCATTTTTCGGCTGTCTTATCCTAGTTCCCTTAATCCTTACCCCATATAACTACGAATTATTTGAGTTTAATAAAATGCTGACTGTCTACTTTTTTACTATTATTGTTAGCTCATCTTGGATCATTAAAATGATCCTTAATCAAAAGATTATCTTTAAACGCACTCCATTTGACCTACCATTAGCCATATTTCTACTCTCACAAGTTATCTCTACTATTTTATCTATTGACCCACACACCTCTGTAATGGGCTATTACTCACGCTTTCATGGCGGCTTACTTTCAACTATCTCTTACCTCATATTATTTTATGCCTTTGCGTGGTTTGGAACTTCCAGCAGTCTGCAAGAAGCGCAGCGACTGAAAGATAGTTCCGAACCTTCCGTGTTCGTCCAAAAAACCATCAAAGTCATCCTATCAACTGGTCTTATTGTTTCTATCTACGGCATCCTTGAGCATTTTGGAATTGATAAACATCTCTGGGTTCAAGACGTTCAAAATCGGGTTTTTAGCACTTTAGGCCAACCCAACTGGCTTGCTGCCTACTTAATCTGCTTAACTCCCCTTTCCATGTACCAATTTCTCAAAAACCCTAAAAAATACCAAAGACTAGCTTTAATCATCACTATCATTTTTTATTCTACTCTACTTTTCACCAAATCCAGGTCAGGATTAATTGGATTTAGCTTATCTTTCGCAGTATTCTGGACACTTTTATTACTCAAGAAAGGATTAAAAAAATTCCCTACTAAAAAACTCCTCACTCTTTCCTTTTCACTACTAATAATCTCCTTAATCATCGGCACTCCTTACACTCCTAGTGGTTCCGAACTTATTGAGCAACAAAATCAATCAACTACAGAAATTGAAAGTTCGGAACCTTTCCAAGTCCCTTCAGATCTTGGCCCTCCTGCCATTGCTACCGGCGGTTCAAAATCTAGTGACATCAGAAAAATAGTCTGGCAAGGCGCCATTAACATCTGGCGCCAATATCCCATCTTTGGCTCTGGTACAGAAACTTTTGCTTACTCTTACTACAATCACCGACCAATTGAACACAACCTACTCTCTGAATGGGACTTTCTTTACAACAAAGCCCACAACGAATTTCTTAACTTTCTTGCCACCAATGGTCTTTTTGGTCTACTATCCTATCTACTTCTAATCGCCTGGTTTAGCATTTATTGTCTTAAAAATCTTAAAAAAAATCCTCTCATTCCTGCTTTACTAGCCGCTTACCTTGGCCTAGCTGTGTCTAACTTCTTTGGATTCTCTGTCGTCCCTGTGGCTCTATTTTTCTTTCTTTTCCCTGCCCTGGCCATGGAAAGGTCCGTTCTTGAAGCGCAACTTCGAGGCCAAACCTTAAAGGACTCAAATAACATCAGTCACCTGAGAAAACTAACTATAGCTATTATCTTCTCCTTCACCCTCTACCTCCTCTATTCTGTCATCAATCTCTGGCGCGCTGACCGAATCTTTAATCTTGGTCGAAATTATCTTAAAGCTAACCAAATCCAAACTGGCTACCAATACGCTACCAAAGCCGTTGAACTTTCCGGAAACGAACCCTTATTTCGTAACCAGCTAGCCGAAGCCTCCGCCAAAATGGCCGTCCTTTACCATCAATCTGAAGCTACTAACTCCGCTCAAATCAGTGACCGATTTAAAGCTGACTCCATTAACCAAATCAATCTAGTCCTATCTCAAAACAAAGTTCACCTTAACTTTCACAAATCTAATATCAAGATCTATTTACTCCTCTCCACCATTGACCAAAAATACTATCAGCAAGCCCTTCAAGCCATGTTAGCTGCCATTGATCTTGCCCCAACAGACGCCAAACTCTACTATAACCTAGGCTTACTCTACTCGAAAATCGGCCAACAGGATCTAGCTTCACAAACCCTAAATGAGAC
>CAZVYS010000013.1:0-27238 GCA_964630755.1 uncultured Pseudomonadales bacterium
AAACGTTCGAGTTATGTCGTAATAGTTCACAATAGCTGTTCTTTTTTAACACGTTAAGCTCTTCTTCGTTCAGATTTGCTATAATAAATTAATGAATAAAAAGGGGTTTGTAGGGCTGCCTATTATATTAACGGCAGTTTTTTTGCTGTTAGCAACTAGTGGAGGAGTTTATTACTACAAGAGTAAAATGAAAGAAGAGGCCAAGCAGAAGCATCAACAAGTTAAGGTAGATTTATCTGAAGAAAAAGTAGCTACTCCATCACCTTCATTAAAGCCGGTATTTTCATCAAAAGTCCAAGATTCACCAATACCAAGTCTATCACCTATGCCTAAGTATTTTAACTTAGATTTTGATGGCAAGATATATAAATGTCCTGAAGATAAAGCTAGTGAGATAAATTCTCAGGTAGAAGAACATCGAGCATTTACATCTCAACAAGAATCAAACACTAACCAGAAAAAGCAATGTGAAGAAGATTTTATAAAGTGTTATGAAAGCTGTGAAAATAAATGCGATTTGACTCATCTTCCTCAGCTCGATGAATGCTATGAGGGATCTTGTGTTAGTAGTTGTATTGATAAATATAATTGGTCAACTCAATTGCAATCCTGTGAAGAATTAAGTAATGTAATCACCCTATCTGAAAAGTATAAAATCAAAGAAAAACTTAAAAGAACATTAAATGATGAGTGTATAATTAATTAAATGAAAAAACGAAAGTTTGATTCTAAAAGGCTTAGAAAGGTTATTTTCATTTTAAGCTTACTATGTTTAGCAGCCGCACTCTTTTTTCACTTCAAATATAAAACTGAACCTGTTAATTGTGTTCCATACGGAAACGATGAAGTCTGTTTAGGATTTCCTAAAATCAAATTATATATAAAACTTAAGAAAATATTTTTGTTAATAGCAGCATTAATTCCTATTGGATCAGTATTAATTCATTGGCTCTTTAATTATTTATTTCCTAGAAAGGGGGAAGAATGAGTATTTGGAAAAAAAAAGATCATATGGAAAGATCCGAAGGCAAATATAGTAATGTTATTAATTGGCTACTTTCTAGGTGGTGTAATTGGATTATTCCTTTTGTTGGTGGCATTTATAAACTTAATTGTCTATGGATTGAAAAAATTAAAACAAAAAGACGATGGCAAAAAGAAAACTAAATAAAACTCAATTATTCTTTAGTTTAACTTTAAAGTTTAATTAATCAAGAACTTTTACTTCACCTTTTTCAGCATCTACTTCAACCATATCTCCATTTTTCAGCAATAAAGTTGCCTGTTTAGTGCCAACTACGCAAGGAATTTGAAGTTCTCGAGAGACTATAGCTGCGTGACTAGTAATACCCCCTTCGTCAGTAATTATCGCCACAGCCTTTTTCATTGCAATTACATAATCAGGATTGGTAGTAACTGCTACTAATACATCTCCATCTTTAACTTTATTAATTTCCTTTACACTTTTTACAATAACCACTTTGCCTTGAGCTTTTCCTCTAGAAGCTACCATGCCTTTTATTTTAGTTTTCTTTTGCTTATCAGTTGGTAATCTAAGCAATTTTATTAGCTGTTTAACAGACTCGCTTGTCTGGCAACTTAACTCCATTTTAGTATTAAAATACAGAACAAAACCTTTTTTTCGCTGTTTTATTAATTGTTTTGAGATCTTTAAATCACCAGACAAAAAATTAATTATTTCTTCCTCTTGCAGATAAGATACATCTGCTTTAGCAATATCAATTCTACTAGCCAGTTCTCTTAATAAGTTTTGAGCGTAATAAACTCCCTGTCTTCGATAGTCGTCTCGAGCATCTTTAATATATACAAATTGTCTGGCTATCACTAAATACTCTAGATCTAATTTATTTATCTTCAACTGATTTGCAATCGCCTTAAATGATAGTAATTTGTCTTGAGATTTAGACTTAAAAGATCTGATCTGTTTTTTAAATTGACTTTTAGTCCAAGGCTCATTGTGGACGTCTAAGCAAGGGAGCCATCGAAATTGGTGAAACAACTTGTTAAATTCTTGTGTACTAGGTTTGCCTATTTTTCTAACTTGATGTTGAAGCTCAAGAACAGCAGCTCTTTTAGGAGGAGAAAAGATTACTTGGTAAATTTTTTGTTTATCTTCTTCCCGATTTTGCATTTTAAGATACTTATCAATTATCTTAGTTGCCTTTTCAGCAATAAAGTTATTTAGAATAAATGCTGTCCAAGCAAAAATTGAGTATAAAAATAACTTTTTTTGGTACTGGACGTATAATTGTTTCAGTTTCAGATTATTTAAACTAGTTAAGTCAATCTTTGATATTTTCTTAGCTATCTTTAAATAGGCTTCACCATCAAATATAAACTGATCTTCATACTTTTTCAGTTGTTTAACATTTTGAGTATATTTATTATCTAAAGAATTTACTAAAGCTTGCCAAGCATTTTCGTCAATATAAAACGAACTACTGTTTTCACTTGGAGCTACCACATGATCAACAGATGTTTTTGGCACATGATGTTTTGCATCAGGACCAAGACATCTAATCGCCATTTCTGAATATTGGACTCCATACTCTCTCGTATATATTTTCTTAAAAGTAATCTTGTCTAGTTTAGTTAGGAAAATTGGCCTAGCTGACTTTTTCATTTATTTTTCCGAAATAAATTAACTAAAGATAAACCAAGTTCTTCCCTGACTTTTTTTACCCTATTTTTATACTCTTTTGCTATCTTTTCAGGCTTGTGAATTAAGTAATAATCTTCTGAATTCTTATACAGAGAACAATCAAACACATCAACATCTTTAATCAACTCAACATAAGGTTTATCAGTATACAAATCTTTTTCACTATGATGCTTAACTGCCTCTATAATTGTGTTAATCTCTTTAGTAGAAAACCCACCAAGGCTAACTAAGATTTTTCTAGCCACTGGTGCTCCAAGTTTTGCATGATCTTTGTATCTGCCTTTAGTAATTGCATAGATATCATGAAGAACTGCAATGGTTTCAGCTATTTCTATATCAAGATTGCGTTTTTGAGCCAATACTCTAGCAATCTGGCAACATCCACTTGAGTGCTTCAATTCCCAGACAATTGAATTTTCTCTTTTGCTGTCGTTGAGTCGAGACGTAAGTATTAATTGAATCACTTTTCTCTCAACTTTTTCACTTCTAGACAAATTATTGCCCTTATAATGATGAAAATCTTTTAATTTTTGCTTCACGTTAATTTGATTATAAATCAAGAAATTGTCAAATGATATAATTAATCATGAACTTGATCAAATACCCATTCATGTTACTGGTATATGTTTGGTTAAGATTTGACCCAATTTTGCGGATTACCTTTAGAAATGACTGGAAGCCTAGATTTGACTTCATGGCAGCATTCTTTGGCGAAAAACAAACTGAAAGATTTTTAGCTCATCGAGGTAGACTAGTTAAGAAACGTAAAAGAAAACTACCTCCTCCAATTTTGCCTTCAAATGTTGAAAAGCAGGTAAGTTTATTTTTAAAACTTAAACCAGATACTAACTTTGGAAAAAGAAAAAGAAAAGAAATTATCGACACATTAATTTATTGGGCAACTGATTCAGAAATTAATCGTTCTAATATTGATTCATACAAAACTCGACAAGCTATCGTAGACTCGCTTTTAAGCCATTTATTTCAAAACTCACTTGTCAGTGAAGCAGAGAGAATACTTAATGGATTAAACAAAATGGTTTTTTCTCGGATTACTTACATTGGCTCAAAAGGGGAACCATCACCAATTGTCCATGATGCCATTATTTCAGGAGTTGGCAGAATTCTAACTTCACATTTTAATGAGATTACTAGGTTAAGAGATGAGCAGCTAGATAAACTAACCAAAGTTAAAATGATCAAGGAGATTCAAAAATCCAAAAAAGATACTGGTTCATTAGCTTTTTCAGCTGAAATTGATAGAAAAGATAATCAGTTTAGGAATAAATATCCTTTAGAAAAGAAACAAGCCAAACTTCTTATAAAAATTCTTGAACACTACCAATTTTCAGCCTGGCCAGACTCTCGAGAAAAAGCTCAAGAGCTTATTAAGGGTATGGAGAAACAACTAGGCTTTAATCTAAAAGAGGGCCTTTAAATAATTAAATTAGTTTAGTATAATTAAGCTCAAATACTCATAAGATACATATTAAATAATTAAATCTCTACTTGACATTAATTTATTAAAATTGTTATTCTGTAAATAGATTACATCTAAATCATGACTGACCTGCACATATCAATATCGGCTCAGCCGATTTTTACTTTGGGAAACTATGAGTTTACCAACTCTATGTTTGTCTCAAGTCTGGTCTCTATTCTTCTTATTTTTATGGGCTATAAGTTTAAACAGAGCCTCAAAGCAAAAAAGCAGTCTGGTTTTAATTTAATGATTCAAACCTTGCTTGAATCTCTTTATGACTTTGTTTCATCTATTACCCCGCACCAAGCGGGGAAATTTTTTCCTGTCGTTGCTTCTATCTTTTTATTTGTAATGCTTTCTAGCTGGGCTGGTTTACTTCCAGGTGCTGAAACCATTGGTTTACTAAAAGATGGCCATTACATTCCTCTAATCAGGGGTGGTACGGCTGACCTAAACATTACTTTAGGCACTGCTATATTTGCCGTTCTAATGGTCCAGATTTTTGGTTATAAAAGTCAAGGTTTAAGGTATTTCAAAAAGTTTATTAACTTCTCAAATCCAATTAATTTCTTTGTAGGTTTCCTAGAACTAATTAGTGAGTTTGCCAAAATAATGTCTTTTGCCTTCAGGCTCTTTGGCAATATTTTTGCTGGAGAAGTGTTACTAGCTGTTATTGCCTTCTTGCTTCCAATTATTGCCCCACTGCCTTTTATAGGTCTAGAAATTTTTGTCGGCTTTATTCAGGCCTTAGTTTTTGCTACACTTACACTTGTTTTTATCAATATCGCCACAAGCGATCATCATTAATTATTAATTAAGGAGGTTAACATGGCTGCAGATGTTGCCGCAGAAGCTGTTAATCAAGTAGCTCAAACCGCTGCTAACAGCGACGTTATTGTTGGTGCAACCATCGCCATTGGTGGGTTAGCTCCAGCTATCGCCATTGGCTTAATTGTTTCTAAAGCTTTAGAAGCAATTGGTCGCAATCCAGAAGCCGCCGCAAAGGTTCAAACTGTCATGATCCTTGGCGTTGCTTTTGCCGAAGCTATTGCTATCTACTCATTAGTAGTAGCGTTAATTTTAAAATTTGTATAAATAAAAAATGTCTATACAGTGGTATCAACTACTATTTCAGATAATAAATTTTGGCATCTTAGTTTTTTTGCTAAATCGGTTTTTGTACAAACCAATAGTAAAAATAATTCAACAGCGTCAAAAAAAGATTGAAGACTCTATTAAGGCAGCAGAAAGCACCTTGAAAGAAAAAGCCAAACTCGAAGAAATCAAAAAAAAGGCTATTGAGACAGCTGAAAAAGAAGCTGTCAAGATTGTTGAAGCTGCCAAAAAGCAGGCTGGTGTAGCAGGTAAAAAAATGATTGACTCAGCCAAAGTCCAAGCCGAAGCTGAAGTTGACAAGAAATTTGCCAGCATGACCGAAAAACTAGCTGAGCAAGAAAAATCCATTTCCAGTAAGATTACTGACCTTGTGGTAAAAGCTACTTCAAAAGTCTTAAAAGGTAGCCTAACTGCAAAAGAACAAAAAATGATCATTGATCAAGAAATAAAAAAACTAAATAAGATTTAATGAAAGCTGATCATCAGGTTCAAACTATTGTTGAAGGAATAATTAGCTATCTTCAGGAAAAGAAATCTTTAGATCTACTCCCAGAGATAGCTAGAAGTTTAATTAAGCAAAGCTGGGTTCGATTTGACCCTAATCTAGCCACAGTTAGTTCGCCGGTCAAACTAGATCAAAAACAGCTTAAAAAAATCAAGGCTGTGCTCTCTACTAAAATGAACAGAAAAATTAGACTTAAAGCCATTATTGATAAATCGATTATTGCAGGTTTCAGGATTAATATCGCTGGTCAAGTAATTGACGGCACTATTAACAAAAAACTGATCGATCTCCAGCAAAAGGTAATTTATGACTAATATTAAATCTCAACTGACCAAGAAAATTGATTCTTTTACTCCCTCATTAAAAAAGAAGTCAATTGGCCAGATCATTACTATCGGAGATGGCGTAGCTACTGTTAGTGGTCTAAGCAATGCCATGATGGCAGAAATCTTAGAATTTCCCAAAAAAACGCAAGGCTTGGTTTTAAATCTAGATAAACACTCAGTTGGAGCCGTTATTCTAGGAGATGCTAATCATCTAAACGAGGGTGATGAAGTTAGCACTACCGGTAAAATCCTTGAAATTCCAGTTGGAGAATCTTTGATTGGTAGAGTTTTGGGCCCGCTAGGCAATCCCTTAGATGGTAAGCCAGCCCCTCAAGCTAAAAAATTCTACCCAATTGAAAAAATCGCTCCAGGTGTTATTACGCGGGAAAAAGTTAACACTCCAGTTCAAACTGGCATTACTGCTGTTGACGCCATGATTCCCATTGGTCGAGGCCAAAGAGAGTTAATTATTGGTGACCGTAGTACTGGCAAGTCAGCAATTGCTACTACTACTGTTATGAATCAAGTTGGTAAAAATCTAATCTGTGTTTACGTGGTTATTGGACAAAAAGCTGCTTTTACTGCTCAACTGGTTGAAACCTTAAAAAAGTTTAATGCTCTAGACCATAGCATCATCGTAGCTGCTAATGCCTCAGATTCGCCAGCCTTACAATACTTAGCTCCTTACGCTGGAGTGGCTATAGCTGAATATTTTGCTGATCAGGGTAAAGATGCTTTAGTTGTTTATGATGATTTATCAAAACACGCTTGGGCTTATAGAGAACTATCTTTACTGCTCCGCCGGCCCTCAGGTCGGGAAGCTTATCCAGGAGATGTTTTTTACCTTCACTCTAGATTACTAGAAAGAGCTATCAAGCTTAACAAAAAGAACGGCGGCGGATCCATCACTGCTTTGCCAATTATTGAAACTCAAGCAGGGGACTTATCTGCCTATATTCCCACTAACGTTATCTCGATTACTGACGGTCAGATTTATCTAGAGTCAGATCTATTTAACGCCGGCATCAGGCCAGCTATAAATGCTGGTTTGTCTGTATCCCGTGTTGGAGGCGATGCCCAAATCAAGGCCATGCGCCAAGTAGCTGGAAAGCTTAGAATGGAACTAGCCCAATTCCGGGAACTAGCCGCTTTTGCTCAGTTTTCCTCAGATCTCGATCCAGTTACCAAAGCCCAACTAGATCGTGGCACTCGAATCACTGAAATTCTAAAACAAGGCTGGGATGCTCCCAAAGACATCGAAGAACAAGTGGTGGTTATCTGGGCGGTTACTAATGACTATCTAGATAACACTCCGGTTGAAAAAGTAGGAGAATGGCAAAAAGAATACTTGAAATTTTTATTCTCAACCCGGCCCAAACTAAAAGCAACTATAAAAAAAGAAAAAATTCTTTCAGAAACTACTATTAAAGAGCTTGAAAAATACACTTCAAAATTCAACGACTCTCACCCTGACTTAAGTATCCCAGTCGAAGATATCGAGTCCGAAGATAAGGAGTCTAAATGAGCTCTACTCGGATAATTAAGAGACGGATTAAGTCCAGCCAGAATATCTCAAAAATCACCAAAGCTATGGAAATGGTCTCTGCTTCAAAAATGAAACGAGCCCAAAAACAAGCCTTGTCTTCAAGGCCATATTCAGAAAAAATGGCTGATGTTATTACTGCTCTAGCTAAAACCGCCAAAAGTCATGTGGACCATTTTCTGCTTAAAGATCCTCGTTTAACCTGGAAACCTGAAGATCAATTTAACATCTTAATTATTTTACTATCAACTGATAAATCTCTTTGTGGTGGCTTAAACTCTAATTTATTTAAAGGGTTGGAGAGTTGGCTCAAGGAGTTAAAATTAAAACAAAAACTACCTTCAAAAACCAAACTTTCATTTGTGACAGTTGGTAAAAAAGCCAAAGAGCATATTTTAAAAACCAATCGTTTTTTACACGCCGAATTTCCTACCATGGGGGACAAACCTCATTTTCAAGATATTATTCCAGTCTCAAAAATGGTAATCGATGGTTTTGAGGCCAGTAAGTTTCAAATGGCTTTTACTGTTTACATGCAGTTCGTTTCAACTATTTCACAAAAACTAGCCGTCAAACAGCTGCTCCCGATTGAGACTAAATCAATCGAGCTTGAGGCTACTAGCGACGACTCACCTCCACCAATCGAGGAGTTCCAAGGTGACTACATTTTTGAACCAGAGCCAAATCAAATCTTTAAAACTCTGCTTCCTCAATACATTGAGCTCCAGCTTTATCATGTTTTACTTGAATCTATTGCTAGCGAACACTCAGCCCGAATGGTTGCCATGAAAAACGCCAATGAAAATGCTCAGGACATTGTCAAAGACCTAACCTTAGAATTTAACCAAGCTCGCCAAACCAAAATTACTAATGAATTACTAGATGTCGTTGGTGCCAGAATGGCCCTAGATTAACTTATGAAAAAAATCGGACACATATCTCAAATTATCTCAGTTGTAGTAGACGTTACCTTTGAAGGTAAACTACCAGAAATTCTAAACGCGCTTGAGTTAACTACTAAAGACGGTAAAAAAATAATCTTAGAAGTTCAGCAACACTTAGGTAACAATCAAGTTCGATGCATCGCCATGGACTCAACCGACGGGCTTAAGCGGGATATGGAAGTAGTCGACACTGGTAAACCAATTGCCGTACCAGCAAGCTCCAAGGCTTTGGGTAGAATTTTTAATGTTACCGGCGATACTATAGATGGTAAAAAACAACTAACTAAAGTTAAACGTACCCCGATTCACAAAAATCCACCTAAGCTTACTGATATCGAGCCAAACCCTCAAATGCTAGAAACCGGTATCAAGGTCATTGACCTTATCTCCCCATTTGCCAGAGGTGGAAAAGTAGCGGCATTCGGTGGAGCCGGTGTTGGTAAAACCGTTATCATCCAAGAATTAATCAGAAACATTGCTGAGGAACACTCAGGCCACTCAGTCTTTGCTGGAGTTGGTGAGCGAACCAGAGAAGGTAATGACCTTTACTCAGAAATGCTTGAGTCAGGTGTGATGAAAAACACCGTCATGGTTTTTGGTCAAATGAACGAACCTCCAGGAGCCAGATTAAGAGTGGCTCTATCTGGGCTAACTTTTGCTGAATATTTTAGAGATGACAAGGGTGAGGACGTTTTACTTTTTATTGATAACATCTTTAGATTTTCTCAGGCTGGTAGCGAGGTTTCTGCGCTCCTTGGCCGGATTCCCTCAGCTGTTGGTTATCAACCAACTCTAGCTTCAGAAATGGCTGGTCTTCAAGAAAGAATCACCTCAACTAAAAAAGGCTCAATCACCTCTTTTCAGGCTGTTTACGTTCCAGCTGATGACTATACTGATCCAGCTCCAGTAACTACCTTTGCTCATCTAGACTCAACTATTGCCTTAGAAAGATCGTTGGCAGAACAAGCTTTATACCCGGCCGTTGACCCCTTAACTTCTTCATCTAAAATCTTATCCCCAGATACTGTTGGCGAAGAGCATTACCAAGTAGCCAGAGGTGTCCAAAAAGTACTTCAACGCTACAAAGACCTTCAAGATATCATCGCCATTTTAGGCATTGATGAACTGTCAGACGAAGACAAACAAACAGTCTCTAGAGCCAGAAAAATTCAACGTTTCTTAACTCAACCATTCTTTGTAGCCAGTCAATTTACTGGTGCCGAAGGCCGCTATGTTCGTATTGACGACACTATCAAAGGCTTTAAACAAATCTTAGAAGGCAAACACGACAATCTTCCTGAGCAGGCTTTTTACATGATTGGCAGCATTGATGAAGCAATTAAGAATGCTAAAAATATTTCATAAGGTTACGTAACTTCCCGTAATGTTCGTAACCTTAACTATTTAATGAAAGTCCAAAAAAAACTAGAACTTGAAGTTTTAACGCAGGAAGAACAAGTATTAAAGGATGAAGTTGACTTAATTCTCGCTCCAGCTCATGAAGGCCAGATTGGTATATTGCCGGGTCATATTGGTCTACTTACTAAAATTACCTCTGGCGAACTATATATTGTCAAAGGTCCCTCAATGTCAGTCTTAGCTGTTTCTGGCGGTTTACTAGATGTTAACGATGACAAAGTGACTATCATGGCTGACTCAGCTACTAGAGCTGATGAGATAGATATTGCCAAAGTCGAAGCGGCCAAACATAAAGCTGAAGAAGCTTTAAAACTTAAACTATCAGAAAGAGATTTTGCTATTGCAGAATCAGATCTTCGAAAAGCAGTTTTAGAACTAAAAGTAGCCAAAAAACGCCGTCACTACCGCCCTCAATCCATTGGCTAGTGTATAATGACTTTAATTATTAATTTGTCCCGATTCGCGGCTTTTGCCGAAATCGCGGATTCCCGGTGAAACCGAAAAAAGGTGGTGAGTTAAAATGGCTGACAAAAAACTAGGTTCTGTATCACACTTTTTTGACAAGATTAGCGTGGCTGTAGTCGATTTAACTGCAGCTTTAAAAAAAGGCGATTTGTTAAAGTTTAAAAAAGGCGAAGACGAATTTGAGCAAACAGTAGTTTCTATGCAAATTGATCATAAAGAAATAGATAAAGCCAAAAAAGGTGACGACGTGGCTATCAAAGTAGATAAGCCTGTTAAACCTGGTACAGAAATTTTCAAAGTCACTTAGCCGCCATTTAATCTTCAAGGTCCGACCCTGAAGGTCTTATAATAATTCTATGGATTTAGAACTAGCCCCTGACGTTCAAAAACGTTTAATTACTATTCAAAACAAACTCAAACTCCCTCATATTAACATCTCACAAATCATTGCCTTTAGAAGCAGAAAATCAAAAGCCAGAGCCAGAGCCCGAATTTGGGCTTTTCCTAAAATTTGGCAAATGGCGCTAAAGCAAAAACCTCATTATTGCATTGAAGTTATTTCTCATCATTTCGATCACTTAAAAAAAGATGATCAAACCAAAGTTTTAATTCACGAGCTAATGCATATTCCAAAAAACTTTTCAGGAGCTCTTCTTCCCCACAAGGGGAGAGGTAAAGTAGTTATCAACGCGCGATCAGTCGAAAAATTATTTAAAATGTACAAAAAATCATGATCACTATTTTACACGGAGATAACTTCGTTGCCTCAAGAAAAGCTTTTGTTAATCATAAAGCCAATTTAAAACTAAACGCTAAAACTATTAAGCCTGAAGATTTAATTCAAAGCTTGGAGTCAAATGCCTTATTTTCCAACAATCATCTTTTGGCTATTGAAAACTTATTGACACTTCCTCGGTCAAAAAACAAACAAGCTTTAATTGATTTAGTTTTAAATTCAACCAATAGAAAAATTATTCTGTGGGAGAAAAAAACAATCACGCCTGCCGTAAAAAAACAATTCTCCAGAGTTTCAATTCAAGAATTTAAATTAACCAAAACAATATTTAAGTTTTTAGATAGCTTAAAACCAAGGCAGTCCACTTTCATTTTAAGACTTTTACACTTAACCTTAGAAACCGATCCAGTCGAACTAGTTTTTTATTTATTTCATCGACGCATTAGTCAATTAGTTATAGCTAAGTCAGATCCTAGTAACCTAAAAGGAGCTCCTTGGCAAATCGGAAAAATAAAATCTCAGGCCAAACATTTTAAACTAACTCAATTACTAAATCTTCATCAGGCTGTAACCAACTTAGATTATCAAATAAAAACTGGTCAAGCAGTAACCACTTTAGCTGGCGAACTTGATTTGTTGGTGTTAAAACTTTAAAATTATTTTCATGACCTTAGATAAAAAAATGTTTGGCAGTTATGATATTCGCGGTATTTTTAATAAAAACTTAACTCTTAATGTAGCAGAGCTTATTGGTAAAGCTTCTGGAACCTACTTTCTTGAGAAAAAAATAAACAAAGTTTATCTTGGTCGCGATAATCGAATTAGCGGTCAAGCACTTTTTGATAGTTTTGCAAACGGCTTTTTATCTACAGGATGTAATCTAGTTGATCTTGGTATCATTATGACTCCAATGGCTTATTATGCTTGGCATGAGTTTAATGCTCAAGGCTCAGGTTCAATTACTGCCAGCCATAATCCAGCCGAGTACAATGGTTTTAAGCTAACAGTTCAGAAAAGATCAATGAGGGGAGAAGACTATCAAGAGATTTTAAAAATAGCTAAAAACAAAACTTTTAACAAAGGCGCCGGCCAGTTGTCTAAACTGGATCTTTGGCCAAAGTACAAACAAAAAATTGTTAGTAGTATCAAGTTAAAAAGGCCAGTTAAAGTAGCTGTTGATACTGGCAATGGCACTTGTAGTTTATTTGCCCCTGAGTTGCTAAAAGATCTTGGTTGTAAGCTGGTAGAGTTATTTACCAAATCAGATGGATCATTTCCCAATCATGAACCTTATCCACAAAAACAAGAAATTTATACCAAATTAAAAAAAACCATGCAAACATCTGATTGTGAAATAGGCTTAGCTTTTGATGGTGACGGTGATCGAGTTGGGATTTATGACAAATCTGGAAATTTTATCCAAAACGATGTTTTAGCGATGTTGTTTATCCGTGACGTTTTAAAACATAATCCTGGTGCCAATGTAGTTATGGGCATAAGCACTTCAATGGCAGTTTTAGAAGATATTAAAAATCATGGTGGTAATCCAGAATTTGCTCGAACCGGCTACCCTTGGGTAACTAAAAAAATGAAAGAGGTAGATGCTTTATTTGGAGGAGAAATTAGTGGTCATTTTTTCTTTAAGGATCGTTATTACGGCTTTGATGACGCTTGTTACGCTGCTTCAAGAATAATTGAATTAATCTCCCAAACCGATAAACCAATTGCCTCAATGTTAACAGATGTTCCTCTATATTTATCAACGCCAGAGTTTAGAGTTTCAGTTCCTAAATCTAAAGACAAGTTTCAGGTAATAAAAGCTCTTATCAAAGATCTAAAATCCGAGTTCAGCGACGCTAACATTCTAGATATTGACGGCATAAGATTTACTTTTAAGGACAACAGTTGGGGTTTACTTAGAGCTTCAAGTACAGAGCCAAGATTAACTGGAAGGGCTGAGGCCAAAGACCAAAAAAGATTAGATCAGCTCAAAGATTTATTAAAAACCAAACTAAAACAACATGGCCAAATTGATCTTGACTGGTCAAATCCTTTAGAATCCAAATGACAAATCTTAATCCTAGCTATTTAGAATCAATCTTGAGCCTAAAAGATCAATGCCTGCATGCTTTTAAAGAAGCCAATCAGGTGGAAATTCCGACAGAATATCAAAAAATTAATTACTTGATTATGACAGGCATGGGAGGTTCTGGGTTGGGCGCAAGAGCTATAGAATCAATTTACTCTAATTCTCTAACAGTGCCACTTTCAAGAATCCATGGATATGATCTTCCTAGCTGGGTTAATAGTAACTCATTAGTTTTTTGTTCAAGTTACTCTGGCAATACAGAAGAAATCTTAAGCATAGCGTTACAAGCTGTAGAAAAAAAAGCTAAATGGATTGCTATCACTAACGGAGGAGAATTACTTAAACTTTCAAAACACCATCAAGTTCCTTGTTATCAAATTGATCCAAGATATAATCCTTCAAAACAACCTAGAATGGCTATTGGTTACTCGATTTTTGGCCAACTAACTTTAGCTTCAAAGCTGAAGTTAATTTCTGTTTCAAAAAAACAAGTTCAAGCTTGCAAAAAAGCTATGGAATTAATTATAGATAATCACCAAACAATTGATGAGTTAGCTCAAAAATTAATCAATAAACAAGTTATTTTCATAGGGTCAGAACATCTAGCTGGTTCAATACACACCATAAAAAATCAAATGAATGAAAATGCTAAACATCTAGCCCATCGTCATGATATCCCAGAGTTAAATCATCATTTAATGGAAGGTTTGAAATTTCCAAATAGCTTAAAGCAAAACACTGCTTTTATCTTGTTTAACTCTAAGTTGTATTCAAAGAAAATCCAAAAACGAATCTTGTTAACTAAAAAAGTAATTGAAAAAAACAATTATCAAACCATTCTATTTCAACCAAATTCAACTACTAAACTAGCTCAAGCATTTGAATCAATTCAGTTTGGCTCATTTTTAAACTACTATTTAGTCAAACTTCATAAGATAGATCCGTTGCCAATTCCTTGGGTTGACTATTTTAAAAAACATCTTTAACCTTCAAGGTCCGACCCTGAAGGTGGAGGGAGATAATCTAGTTTTAGATCTCCTACTTTATCTAACTCGTCATCAAAATCTTCAGTATATTTTTTATAATCAATTAACTGATTTGATTTATTGTAGTAATTTAGAATTTTTCTGTATTTTAACCAAGATTGATTAATCACACCTAAATAATTTAAATAACTTGAATACTTATAACCTTCAAGGTCCGACCCTGAAGGTAAAATATCAATGGGATTTTGATGAATATATTTAGATAGGTAAATTAAATGATCATTCGACTCTACTAGTACTGCTTTATATTTTCCTTGAAAAACTGGCCCGACTCTTTTATATTTTTTATTAAAATACATTGAATATTTAGTCCCAATTGATCTCATAAAATCTCTAATCAAATATTTACTCTTTTGATATAAAAGTAAGTGGTAGTGGTTTGGCATTAAACAATAAGCGCAAAGATCTACTTGATTTGTAAAATTATTTGGTACTCTAGACGGTGCCACCTTCAAGGTCCGACCCTGAAGGTCAGTTCTAGCTAAATTATCGGTTAAATATAATTTCAAATTAAATAAGAAATGTTTGTAATCTTGCTTATCTATAAAAATCCTGTTCTTGGCTACTCCTCTGTTAAAAACATGATAGTACGAGTTTTCTTTATAAATTTTAACAACATTTTTAGCTGGCATATTTTTAGTATATCACTTTATTTACCTTCAAGGTCCGACCCTGAAGGTAGTAGTGAAAATTGTCAGATTTTGTTATCCTTAGTATATGACAAAACAACTGCCCATTTTAGTAAACTTCAATCAAGTAGATAAGAATGACATTGGTTTGGTAGGTGGCAAGGGAGCAAACCTGGGAGAGATGATTAAAGCCGGTTTTCCAGTTCCTCCTGGTTTTATTGTAACTTCAGCTGCTTACTATCATGTACTTAAAGTAAATAACTTAAAGCCAAAGATAAAAGAAATATTAGATCAATTAGATGTTCACAATCCAAAAAGCTTGAATCAGGTTTCAAAAAAAATCAAACATTTAATTTTACATGCTCATATTCCAAACAATCTAGCTCTTAAAATTATTAAAGCTTATTTGAAACTTAGTCATGGGTCTAAGCAATTATTCGTAGCAGTCAGATCTTCAGCTACAGCAGAAGATCTACCAGGTGCTTCATTTGCAGGTCAACAAGAAACTTATCTTAATGTTCAGGGTGAAGCTAACTTAATACAAAAAGTTAGAGCATGCTGGGCTTCATTATTTGAACCAAGAGCTATCTTTTATCGATCAGAAAAAGGTTTTAGTCATTTTAAAGTTGGCATTGCTGTTCCAGTTCAAAAAATGATTCAAAGTGAAGTAGCCGGAATAATGTTTACAGTTAATCCTGTTACAAATGATAAAAATCAAATTGTGATTGAAGCAATCTGGGGCTTAGGGGAAAAGATTGTTCAAGGCGCATACACACCAGATCATTATCTGGTTCAAAAAAATACCTATAAACTTCTTCAAAAACAAAAAAATCCTCAAACTAAATTGATGACCTTGTCACACAATCAAAATAAGGAAATTAGAGTAGCTAGATCAAAAGTTTCAAAGTCTAAATTAAATGACGAACAAATAATTAAATTGGCAAAACTTGGTCACCAAATTCAACAACACTACTTTTTCCCACAAGATATCGAATGGGCTATGGAAAAAAATATTCTTTACATTGTTCAGTCTCGTCCAATTACTACTCTTGATTTTTCAAAAAAGAAACAAATAGAAGTAAACACTTCAAAATTAACCAGACTTTTTTCAGGCGACGCAGCCAGTCCAGGCATTGTCACAGGTTACGCTCGCGTACTAAAATCTGCCAAACAAATTCACAAGATTAAGCAGGGAGAAATCTTGGTAACCGACATGACAACACCAGACTTTGTTCCAGCTATGAAAAAAGCGGTTGCTATTGTAACCAACAAAGGCGGTCAGACATCTCATGCCGCTATCGTCTCACGAGAGCTTGGAATTCCTTGTATTGTTGGAGCAGATAACGCCACCAAACTTTTAAAAACCGGACATGTTTTTACAATTAATGGAAAAACTGGTGAAGTTTTTAAGTCTTCAAAAACATTAATTAAAAGCAAAAAAATATTTCCAGTTGAAAAAAAAGAAAAACCTTTGCCAAAGTTAACCAAGAAACAACTAACTCCTGATTTTATCCCCACTGCCACCAAAATCTACGTTAACCTAGGGGAGCCTGAGTTAGCAGAAACTATAGCTCAAAGAAACGTTGACGGTCTTGGGCTCCTTAGAGCCGAGTTTATGATTGCCCAGATGGGTATTCATCCCAAAAAACTAATTCACGATAAAAAAGCTGACAAATTTACCAACATGTTAATTAAAGGTATAGAAAAATTTTCTCGAAGCTTTTACCCGCGTCCGGTAATTTACCGAACCACAGATTTTAAGACCAATGAATATAGTAATTTAATAGGAGGAAAAAGGTTTGAGCCAGTTGAGCCAAACCCAATGCTCGGGTTTAGAGGCGCCTATCGCTACATCAAAAACCAACAAGTCTTTAATCTTGAGCTAAAAGCAATCTCTCATGTTAGAAATAAGTTAAGTCTTAAAAATTTACATCTAATGGTTCCTTTTGTCAGAACCGTAAATCAACTATCAGAAGTAAAGAAAATTATCACCAGCCATCACTTAACCAGATCTTCAACCTTTAAGCTTTGGATGATGGTTGAAATACCATCTAACATTGTTTTACTTGAAGACTTTATTAAAGTAGGAATAGACGGTATTTCCATCGGCAGTAACGACTTAACCATGTTAATGCTTGGCATAGACCGCGATAATAGTGAAGTATCAGAAATTTATGACGAAAGAAATCCGGCTGTTTTGTGGGCTCTAAAAAAGGCTATCACCACTGCCAAAAAACACGGAGTGACCTCATCAATTTGCGGCCAAGCTCCTTCAGTTTATTCAGATTTAACTCGGAAATTAGTTAAATGGGGAATTACTAGTGTTTCTGTTTCTCCTGATATGATCGATCAAACTCGAGAAATAGTTAGTGAGGCTGAAAAACGCTTAGTTAAACATGCCTAAAATTTCAAAAGTAAAATCAAGAGAAATTTTAGATTCTCGTGGAAATCCAACCGTCGAAACAACAGTTTACCTAGACACTGGCCATTATGGCACCTCATCAGTACCTTCTGGGTCCTCTACCAGTAAATACGAAGCCTTTGAATTAAGGGATAACGATCAAGATAGATTTAATGGCCTTGGGGTCTTAAAAGCGATTAATAATGTAAACACTATTATTGCTGACAAAATTATTGGCCTTGATCCAACTAAGCAAACCAAGCTTGACCAAACCTTAATCACTCTAGATGGGACTAGCAATAAAAAAAGATTGGGAGGCAACTCAATTCTTTCTGTTTCTGAAAGTTGCCTTAAAGCAGCCGCTAGTTATTTTCAACTACCAGTTTATGGCTATCTTTCAAAAAAATATGGCTTAAGCAAAAACTTAAATAAACTACCAAATCCCACCTTTAATATCATTAACGGTGGGTCTCACGGAGCTGGTAATCTTGATTTTCAAGAATTTCACATCATTCCTTCGCTTCGTTTTCCTTATCATACTGCTTTACAAATTGGAGATGAAGTTTACAAAAGTTTAAAACACGTCTTAAAAAGACGACGAGCTGTTCATAGCGTTGGAGACGAAGGAGGTTATGCTCCAAATTTATTTACAAATCTTGATGCCTTAGAAGTAATTTTAGAAGCTATTAATAGCACTACCTATAAATTTGCCAAAGATGTTTTCGTTGGCTTAGATGTAGCTGCAAATCATTTTTATAAAAACGGCCAATATCAAATTAAAGATAGAGCCCAACCTTATAACCAAGAAGAACTAATTGCTTACTATCTTCAACTAAATCGTGAGTATAGAATTTTCTCTTTAGAGGACGGTCTTCACGAGGATGATTGGGATGGTTGGTCAAAATTAACTTATGAACTTGGTGGGCAATCATTAATTGTTGGCGATGATCTTCTTGTCACTAACAAAGTTCGTGTTCAAAGAGGAATTCAAAAAATAGCCTGCAATGCCTTCTTAATTAAACCCAACCAAATCGGCACCATTTCCGAAACAATCGAAGTAGTAAAGCTTTGCCAATTAAGTAAATGGAAAATAATAGTCTCTCACCGCTCAGGTGAAACAAACGATACTTTTATTGCCGATTTTGCAGTCGGCATAGGAGCTGATTATACTAAATTTGGCGCACCAGCTAGAGGAGAAAGAATCGCAAAATACAATCGACTATTAGCCATTGAACAAGAACTAAAACTAGCCTAAACTGCTATTATGGAGAACTTAGGACCTGTAGTACTAATAATCTTAGATGGATGGGGTATAGCTCCAAAAAGTCCTGGCAATGCCATTTCTCAAGCTAATACACCATTCTTCCAAAAACTTCAGTCAGCTTATCCCAATACTCGACTTCATGCTTCAGGAGAAGCTGTTGGTTTACCTCATGGAGAAGATGGCAATACTGAAGTTGGACACATTAACCTTGGGGCTGGTAACATTGTTTTCCAGGATTTGCCTAGAATTAATACCGCCATAGCTGACGGCACTTTTTTTAATAATCCTTCTTTAAACCAAGCCTCAGTTTTTGTAAAAAAAAATCAATCGACTTTACACTTAATTGGCTTAATAGGTTCAGGTGGAGTTCACGCCAATAATGAACATCTGTATGCTTTAATTAAATTCGCTAAACTAAATAAAATAAACAAACTTTCGTTACACTTAATCACCGATGGTCGTGACTCACCTCCGACTACTTCGTTAACTTATATTTCTCAAATCCAACAACATCTCAATCAAGCTGGCGTTGGACTAATTGCCAGTATTTCAGGAAG
Organism: uncultured Pseudomonadales bacterium; assembly: GCA_964630755.1. Classification (GTDB taxonomy): domain Bacteria; phylum Patescibacteriota; class Microgenomatia; order UBA1400; family CG1-02-47-37; genus CAZVYS01. The sequence continues at coordinate 19,207 of CAZVYS010000013.1, forward strand.
ATATTATGCCATGGATCGAGATTTTCGTTGGAACCGCACTGAAAAAGCATATGACTGCCTTACTCAGGGCAAAGGCAAGAAATCTCAAACCCCTGAGCAAGCAGTTCAACAATCTTATCAAAACCAAAAAACTGATGAGTTTATTGAACCCACCATTATAGTTGATTCAAGTGGAACTCCATTAAGCTTGATTAAAGACAATGATGCTGTAGTTTTTTATAATTTCCGAGTTGATCGACCAAGGCAATTAACCAAAGCCTTTGTATTAAAAGATTTTGAGTCAAGTGCAAATAAACTAGCTTATGATCCTCTTGCTGACATCTATTTAAAAAGTCACTTACCTCAAAAGGCTTCAACTAATCCTCCTTTTAAACGAAAAGTAATAGTTAATAATTTGTTTTTTGCAACCATGACTGAATATCAAAAAGGTTTACCAACTCAAGTGATTATGGATCCCATTGTTGTTAAAAACCCTTTGTCTAGGATTTTAAGTGAACATGGTTTAAAACAACTTCATATGTCTGAAACCGAAAAAGAGCGTTTTGTTACTTACTACTTTAACGGCCTTCGTGAACAACCATTTAAACTTGAAGATTGGGAAATAATTCCTTCACCAAAGGTAGCCACATATGATCTAAAACCAGAAATGTCTACTTCTGAGCTTACCGAAAAACTAATCGAACAGATCAAAGCCAGAAAATACCAATTTATTGTTATAAACTTTGCTGCCCCAGATATGGTTGGTCACACAGGTAATGTAAGAGCCGCATCTAAGGCTTGTGAGGCAGTTGACGCTTCTTTATCAAAAATAATTCCGATCCTGCTAGCTGTTAATGGGACCGCTTTAATAACTGCCGACCATGGCAATACTGAAGAGTTGATTAACTTAAAATCCGGTGAAATAGATACAGAACATTCAAGTAATCCTGTTCCTTTGATTATTGTTAGTAATCAGTTTCATGGTCAACCGACCAAGCTCTCACCAGGTGTTTTAGCTGACGTTGCTCCGACCATTTTAAAACTATTAAACCTACCTAAGCCTGATTCTATGACTGGCAAGTCTTTGATCTAATGAACTTAAATTCGGTTTTTAATCCAAACTCAATTGCTATAGTCGGTGCCTCTTCTAACTCTAGTAAGCTAGGACATCAAATATTAAAAAAAGTAATAGCCAACAAAAAAATTGATATATATCCAGTTAATCCTAAGAGCAAATCAATACTAGGCTTAAGAACTTATTCATCTATTTTAGATGTTGGTAAACCAATTGACCAAGTTATCATCGTTATCCCAGCTCGATTTGTCTCAGAGATTATAAATCAATGTCTTAAGATCAAAGTTAAATCAGTAATAGTAGTTACCGCTGGTTTCTCAGAAACAGGAGCTAAAGGAAAAAAGCTTGAAGATCAAATTAAAAAATTAATTAATAGTTCTAAGCTAGCTTTAGTTGGCCCAAACTGCTTAGGCTATGCAAATCCCAAGAAACGACTGGATATTACTTTTGCAAAAACCCCTCCGTCTTCTGGGAACATTGCTTTAATCTCTCAATCAGGCGCAGTTGGATCATTTTTATTTGACTGGGCTTCAAATGAAAACTTAGGTTTTTCAAAATTTATCTCGCTTGGAAATCGAGCCGGAGTGACTGAGGCGGATTGTCTAGAATATCTTAAAAACGACTCTCAAACTAAGGTAATAGGCTTATATCTAGAGTCATTTTCAGACGGAAAAAAATTCTTAACTATTGCTAGTAAAGTATCTAAAATTAAGCCCATCTTAGTTCTATTCGGAGGAGTAACCAAGCTAGGTAAAAAAGCCACACAATCTCATACTGCTGCTTTAAGTCCAGAAACTAAAATAATTTCTACTGCTATCAAACAAGCAGGTTGTATTCATACAAAATCTTTAGAAGAATTTACCGACCTACTAGAGATTTTTTCTTTAGAACCTCCCTTAATAGACAATGACTTAACTATCATAACCAATGCAGGTGGTCCAGCCATCTTAGCTACTGATCAAGTTGGTCAAAGTGATTTAGATCTGGTTGAACTAAAAGATATTTTAGGCGACGCTACTACTAAGGATTTTAAAAATACTATAACCAAGCTATTAAAGGTAAAAAAAACTGATGCTTTTTTAGTTATTGCCTCCCCTCAATCACAAACAGATTTTCTTAAAATCGCTCAGGCCATTGCTAGTAAATTTAAAAAAATCAAAAAACCGATTATTGTTTCATTTTTAGGTAACCAAGTTACCAAATCAGCTGAAGCTTATTTACAGAGAAAGGGCATCGCTACTATTAAATTTCCTCAAAAAGCAGTTAAATATTTTAATGCTTTGTTTCATTACTATCACGATCGATCTAAAAAAATACCTTATCCTGTTCGTCAATCTTCTAGAGTACGATTAAGTAAATTAAAACTACATCACCTTCATTCTAATCTCAAACCAGGTCTGCCTGCCTCTCCCAGTCAAGGTGGGTTATCTTGGCGACAAATTAAAAAATTAGCTATTGCTTACAAACTTCCTTTAGTAAAAACATTCACCCTAACTAGTAAAAACATAGACCCAATCATAAAACACATTGGCCTTCCTATTGTTTTAAAATCCGATCCTTCAGAAGCAATTCACCGAACTGAAAAAAAAGGACTATTCTTAAACCTAAAATCTAAAACAATGGTTAGCAAAGCTCGTCAGAACTTATCTAAACAATTTTTCACTATTTTGGCTCAACCTCAACTAACAAAAGGCACGGAGATTTTTATTGGCTTAAATAGACAACAAGATTTCCCACCTCTTTTAACCATCGGCTCTGGTGGCATTTACACTGAAGTCTACCAAGATGTCATTCATGCCTTTTTACCTCTTAACAAAAAACTTTTACTTCAATTAATCAAGCAAACCAAAATTGGCCAAATTATCTTAGGAGTCCGTGGACAATCACCGCTAGCAATTAATCAATTAATCAATACTATACTAAACGCTTCTTACTTAATGACTGATTTTCCTCAAATTCAAAACATCGACATCAATCCAGTTATATTATCAACATCTTCAGCTAACATTGTCGATATTAAAATTACTATTAATTAACGACAACTACTATCTCACCTTTAATTTTCTTACTTGAGAGCTCTTCTAGTAAATCCTCGGGCGTTCCCCTTAAAATCTCTTCAAACTTTTTAGTTAACTCTCTACCAATCACACATTCCGTTCTGGAATGGAATGATTTTAATAGCTCTAAAGTTTTTAAAATTCTAAAAGGGGACTCGTAAAAAACAATAGTCATCTTAGAGTCTAACGCCTTTTTAAGTAATTTTTCTTTTTTACCTTGTTTTTTTGGTAAAAAACCTAAGAACATAAACTTATCAATAGCCAAACCCGAAACTACCAAGCAAGCTAAAAGTGCCGAAGCTCCTGGAATTGGTATTACCCTAATTTCATGCTTAACACATTCTCTGACCAACTTAAATCCAGGGTCTGATATTAAAGGTGTGCCCGCACTAGAAACCAAGGCTATATCTTCGCCTTGTTTTAATCTATCAATTACAAAAGAAATTTTGCTTTTCTCATTTTCCTCGTAAAAACTTACTAACTCCTTTTTAGTAATTTCGTGGTGCTTTAAAAGCAAGCCAGTCTTTCTAGTATCTTCACAAAGAATAACGCCTACTTTTGACAAAGTCTCAATGGCTCTTAAAGTAATATCCGACAAATTACCGATCGGCGTTGACACTATGAAAAGACTACTCATATAATCATTATTATCGTTAATAATGATACAATCTTATCATGCCTAGTTTAAACTGGAAAATCACAGGAGCTGCCGGAGAAGGTATTAAATCGGCTGGTTTAATCTTAGCAAAAACCGCTTTTAAGCAAGGTTTTTTTGTTCATGGCTATACTGAGTATCCTTCGTTAATTCGCGGTGGCCACAACACTTTTCAAAATCTTATTTCAACAACTAATCATCAAGCTCCTCAAATAAAACTAGATTTATTAATTGCTCTTACACCAGAAGGCCTAACTGCTCACCAAAAAGAATTAACTGATCATACTTTAATAATTACTGATCAATCTCAAGACAAACAATATTTGTACATGCCTTTGCTTGAACTTGCAAAAAATGCCAACGGTAATTCACAACAAAGAAACATTGTTGCCTTGGGCGCCAGCTGTTTCTTATTAAACCTAGGAATAGATCAACTTAATAAAACAATTTCTAAAACATTTGCAAAAAAAGGAGAGAACGTAATCAAGCTTAATCATGCAGCCGCTCAACATGGATTTAACCGTGCTCAAGAAATGTATTCAAATAAACAACTAAAATCCTTAAATCCACCTAAATCCAAACCAAAACAAATCTTTTTAACCGGCAATCACGCTATTGCTCTTGGAGCCATTGCTGGAGGGATGAAGTTTTACACTGCCTATCCAATGACTCCAGCAACGAGCATCTTACATATCTTAGCTAAGCATCAAAAAGAACATGACTATGTGGTTCGCCATTCAGAAGACGAAATAGGCGTAGTTAACATGGCTATTGGCGCGTCATACGCTGGTGTCAGAAGCATGGTAGCCACCTCAGGTGGAGGTTTTTCTTTAATGACCGAAGCCGTTGGTTTATCAGGTATCACAGAAACTCCACTAGTTGTCGTTTTAGCCATGCGGCCTGGTCCAGCTTCTGGTATGCCCACCTGGTCAAGTCAAGGCGATCTTTTATTTGCTATCAACGCCTCTCAGGACGAGTTCCCAAGAATTGTTTTTACTCCTGGTGATTTACAAGAATCATTTGAAGCTGGAAAACTAGCTCAAATTTTAGCTGAGAAATACCAAATCCCAGTCATTATCATGACTGACAAATATTTAGGTGAGTCTTATTTATCAACTAATAAGTTTAAAACTAAATTTGAAAATCTTCGCTTTGGCTTAACTAAGTCTCAACCATCAGATAAACCATTTCTTCGTTACAAAGACACTAAAACTGGCGTGTCTGATCGTACTTTACCTGGCCAACTAGGTGGAGTTCATCTAGCTAATTCATATGAACACGATGATCTTGGCTATGCCACTGAAATTTCTGAAGAAAGAACCAAGCAAGTTAATAAACGAGCCAAAAAAATGCCATTAATTTTAGCAGATAAAGATTTGCCCAAACCAAATTTACACGGTCCAAAAACAGCCAAAACCACTCTAATTTCCTGGGGTAGTAACAAGGGAGTAGTTTTAGCTGCGCTAGATAAACTACCAAACACCAACTTTGTTCATTTCCCAATCTGTTGGCCATTCCCAACTAGTGAGTTTAAAGACTTAATCAAAGACTCCAAAAACCTAGTCACCATCGAGTGTAACGCCACTGGCCAACTAGCAAAACTTATCAGACAAGAAACCGGTATCAAGGTCAACAAACAATTACTTAAATACGACGGCCGACCTTTTTTCCCATCAGAAATAGTTAAGGAGTTAGCATGACCTACCAAACCTGTATTAACCCAACTTGGTGTCCAGGCTGTGGTAATTTTGGAATTCTTGCTGCCATTAAAGCTACTCTAAAAGAGCTTAAGCTTGAACCTCATCAAGTTGCTTTTACCTATGATGTCGGTTGTTCAGGAAACATGGCAGATTTTGTTAATGCTTATGGCTTTCACTCTCTTCACGGTCGAGCTCTCCCAGTTGGTGCTGGTATAAAACTAGCAAATCACAATCTCCCAGTTATTAATATAATTGGTGATGGCGGGTGTTTCGGAGAGGGCGTTGATCACTTTATTGGTCTTTCTAAAGGCAACCACGATATGGTGGTCTTAACTCACGACAACTTTCTTTACTCTCTGACCACTGGTCAAAAATCTCCGACTAGTAAAAAGGGGACAGTCACTCCAAGCACTCCGGATGGCTCAATTGACGAAGATTTAAATCCCTTAGCTTTAGCTTTGATCAATAAAGCCACCTTTGTCGCTAGAGGCTACAGTAACAACCTGCCCCACCTAACCAAACTATTAAAAGCAGCCATTAATCATAAAGGTTTTGCTCTTTTAGATGTCTTGCAGCCATGCACTACCTATAACAAAGATTATCCTCCTCTTTGGTATTTAAAGCACATCGATTATCTAGATGACGAACATGATAAAACAAACTTCAAGGCAGCTTTAGACCTAAGCTTGAAAAAAGATCGTTTACCTGTTGGTATTTTTTACCAAGTAGAAAAAAAACCTTTTCATCAACATTTTCAATTACTAAATAATAAACCTTTGGTTGACCACTCAATAGAAAAAATTGACATTTCTAAACTGGTTAATCAACTAACTTAATATGATTGATACTCTAATTCAATTTCTTGGCGGTATTGCCATGTCTATTATTAATCGTCTTGGCTACTTTGGCGTTGGTTTAGCTATGGCTATTGAATCCTGCAACATCCCTTTGCCATCAGAAATCATCATGCCTTTTTCTGGTTACTTAGTTTCTACTGGCCAGTTTACTTTTATCGGCGCAGTACTTGCTTCAAGTATTGGTGGCACTGTTGGGTCAGTCATTTCATATGCTTTAGGTTACTATGGCGGTGAAAAATTCGTTAGAAAATTTATTAAAAAATACGGCAAGTACGTTTTAGTTTTTGAATATGAATTAGATCACTCTATGAAATGGTTTAAAAACCATGGCCAACTTGTTACCTTTACAGCCCGCTTGTTGCCTGTGATTAGAACTTTTATCTCACTTCCTGCCGGCATGAGCCGTATGGATGTTAAAAAATTTACCTTTTTTGCTTTTCTAGGCACCTTTATTTGGGGACTCCCCTTAACCTATTTAGGTAAAACTTTAGGAGACAACTGGAATACTTTAGGTAAATACTTTCACAAATTTGACCTAGCAATTGCAGTTCTTTTTGTTCTAACTGCAGTTTGGTACGTTTACCATAAACTTAAAAAACACCATGACTACCAGAAAAAACAAAAAAAAGTCTAAGTTCTTAAAAAAATTTGTTAATGGGTTTATTGTTGGTAACGCTGACAATGATCCAGCTGGTATATCTACCTATACTTTAACTGGTGCTCAAACCGGGCTCTCTTTAGCTTTATTCTTGCTTTTAGCAACTCCGCTACTAATCAATGTTCAGGCTATTTGTGCTCAAATAGGGGACGTCACCAAAAAAGGTCTAGCCACTACCATCAAACTTTACTATGGTTCTAAAATTGCCATTGCTTCAATGTTTCTAGTTATGATTGCCAACATTTTTACTCTTGGCGCTGATTTTGCTGCGGTCGCTGCTGCCTTGCATTTAATTTTTCCTCAAATTAACCTACTATTCTTTTTACCACTTCTAGCTGCCTTTCTATGGATTATTGTTGTCTTTAAAAACTACCAAACTTTGGCGAGAATCTTAGCAGGCTTAGGCGTTATTTTTATCTCATATGTTATAACCGCTTTTATGCTTAAACCTAATTGGATCATTGTCATCAAAGACATTCTTTTACCTCAAATTCAATTTACTCCAAACTATTTTTTAGTAGCTGTCGCTATGCTAGGAACTACCATAACTCCTTTTCTCTTTTACTGGCAAGTTACTGAAGAAGTTGAAGACCATCCAAGCATAAAAGATGTTAAATCTGAAATTGGTCAAGTTTCTTGGGGTTTAGTCTTTTCAAATCTCATTTCAGTTTTTATTGTTATAACTAGTGCTCTCACCTTGTATAAAGCTGGTATCAACGTAAGCACGGTTTCTGAAGCTGCTTTAGCTTTAAAGCCTTTAGCTGGGGATCTTTCATTCCTTCTTTTTGCCATCGGCATTATTGGCTCTGGCATCTTAGCTATTCCTGTTCTTACATCATCAACTGCTTATACAGTCGCTGAAACTTTTTCTTGGAAAGCGGGATTAGATCAAAAAATAAATCAAGCTAAAAGCTTTTACACTATTCTAACTATTAGTTTTTTCGTTGGTTTAAGCATTGCCTTATTAAAATTCAATCCTATTAAAATGCTATTTTATAGTCAAGTTGTCAATGGCCTGGTAACTCCAATTATCTTATTATTAATTCTAAAA
>CAZVYS010000014.1:0-10595 GCA_964630755.1 uncultured Pseudomonadales bacterium
ATTGCTATAGCTACATCGGTGGAAAAATTTGTCGAAGTACATCTTTTCTTCGAAAATATTTTCCCAATGTTTATCCAAAATTTCCAGATCGGCCAGTAAAAATATTCACCATTAAAATTAGTGAAAGAGTGATTGTAGATGTTTTTACATATATGTATGTTTTTACACATATAATCCGCTTTTTCAGGGATATCGCTCTTTCAGTTGGGTTGAAGTAGTTCGGCCCAAGTGAAAGTAGCCTGCAGGGACAGACCCTGCAGGTGGAGATTAAGGAGATTAAAGAAGGGCAACAGCGGCGACAGAGTCGGCGGCTTTGTTAAAGCGCATTAGGATAACTCCTTGAGTGGTTCGACCAATTCGTTTGATGTTTTTCATTGGAAGTTTAATCACTTGAGCTTTTTTTGAAGTTAGAATAGCAGTTTCAGTGTGCTCAGTTACCATTCGAGCTGAGACTAAGTTACCGGTTTTTGGAGTAAGTTTAGCTACTTTAACTCCTTTGCCGCCTCTTTTTTGAAGAGGGAAATTGGTAATACTGGTTCTTTTTCCTAAACCTTTTTCCATGACAACAAAGATATCGTTGACTAGTTTTCTTTTGCCAGCAGCTTTTTTTCGACTAGGGTTAAAGATGGCCATACCAACAACATAGTCGTTTTCATTTAGATTGATTCCTCTGACTCCACTAGCGGTTCGACCCATGGATCGAGCGTCAGTTTCCCGGAACATTATTGATTGACCTAAGTGGGACACCAGCATAATGCGATATTTACCAGTAGTTTGTTTAACTCCAACTAACTGGTCGTTTTCTTTTAGGTTAATGGCTCTGATGCCGTTAGTGCGGATGTTACTATAAAGTTTGAGAGCGGTTTTTTTGATGGTTCCTTTTTTGGTGACCATTAAAAGATAGCCTTTATCAGTTTTGTTTTTGTCGATAGTGATAACTGATTTGATTTTTTCATCAACACTAATGTTAGCAAGATTAATAATGGCTTGACCTTTGGCTTGTCTTGAACCTTGAGGAATTTCATAAACTTTGAATTTAAAGACTCGTCCTCTATCTGTAAAAATGAGCATGGTGTCATGGGTGTTACAAGAAAACATTCTTGAGATTTCATCTTCATCTTTAGTGGCCATGCCGGTGACTCCTTTGCCGCCTCGTCTTTGAGCTTTGTAAGTATCAATTGGCATTCGTTTGATGTAACCGGTCTTGGTCATGGTTACTAGGCATTTTTCTTCTGGTTCTAGGTCTTCATCGGAAAAGTCTTTTAAAGAGCGTTTGATAACTCTGGTTCTTCTGGGATCTGCGTAGTCTTTTTTAAGCTGTTTTAGTTCTTCCTTAATAGTTTGGATAATTTTTTTAGGATCTAGCAGCAAGCCAATTAGTTGGTCAATGGTTTTTTTGATGGCCTTGTATTCGTCTTCGATCTTTTTTCTCTCAAGAGCAGCAAGGCGTCTAAGTTGCATGTCTAAAATTGCCTGAGCTTGAATCTCAGACAACTTAAATTTTTTCATCAAGTTAGTTTTAGCGGTTTCGGCAGTTGAAGATTTTTTGATGGTAGCAATAACTTCGTCTAGATTATCTAAGGCAATGATCAAGCCTTCTAAAATATGAGCCCTGAGCTTGGCGGCCCTTAACTCATACTGAGTTCGTCTGATAACTATTAACTGACGGTGTTTAACATACTCAGACAAGATTTGTTTTAGGGTTAAAAGTTGAGGAGTGCCGTTGATAAGAGCGACAATGTTGGCTGGGAAGTTGGTTTGCAGTTCAGTGTATTTATATAGATTGTTAAGAAGGGCTTTAGGTTTAGCGATTTTTTTAAGCTCAATGGCAATCTGCATGCCGTGGCGGTCAGATTCATCTCGAATATCTTTGATGCCTATCAATCTTTTGTTTTTGACTAGGTCAGCGATTTTAGCGATTAATCTGGCTTTGTTGACTTGATAAGGAAGCTCGGTAACTAGAATTTTAAACAGGCCGTTTTTCTTTTCAACTATTTGAGCTTTAGCTCGAGTAGTGATGCTGCCTTTGCCTGTAGTATAGACTTGTTCAATAATTTTTTTATCGTAAATGCTACCACCGGTGGGAAAATCAGGACCGGGTAGAGTGGTCATTAGATCTTTGACCTCTGCAGTTGATTCAAAAACTCCGGCTAGATGAGCTGGTTTTTCGTTTTCTGGCTCTTTGGTGGTTTTTTTGAATTTTTGGTGAGGAGTAGTTTTGGACTTTTTGATCAAAAGATTAATAGTATCAATGATCTCACCCAAGTTATGGGGTGGAATTTTGGTAGCCATACCAACGGCAATGCCGTCAGCTCCCATTAAGAGTAGATTGGGTAGTTTGGCTGGCAAAAAGACTGGTTCTTTTAAAGAGCCGTCAAAGTTTTCTGCCATATCGACAGTGTCTTGATTAAGTTCATTAAGTAGCTCGCTTGAAATTTTTGCCATGCGAGCTTCGGTGTAACGCATGGCGGCCGGAGAATCACCATCAACTGAGCCAAAGTTACCATGGCCATCTACTAGAGGGTAACGGAGGGAAAAATCTTGGGCCATTCTAACCATGGCATCATAAACAGCTGTATCGCCATGGGGATGGTATTTACCTAAGACTTCTCCGACTACTCTAGCTGATTTTTTATATGAAGAACTATGGGTAATGCCCATTTCTTTCATGGCAAAGAGAATTCTTCGATGAACTGGCTTTAAACCATCTCGAACATCTGGTAGAGCTCGAGAGACAATCACAGACATAGCATAGTCAAGATATGACTTTTGCATTTCGTCAACTATTTGTACTGGTTTAAGTTTGCCAATTTTGGCCATGTTGTTAGGCTAGAAAGCCAGCAATTAGTAAAGCAACTACATTAAGGATTTTAATCATAGGGTTAATGGCAGGTCCGGCCGTATCTTTATATGGGTCCCCGACCGTGTCACCAGTAACTGCTGCTTGGTGGGCTAAACTACCTTTGCCGCCAAACTTACCCTCTTCAATATATTTTTTGGCGTTGTCCCAGGCAGCTCCTCCAGTAGTCATGGAGATAGCCACAAAAATGCCAGTTAAGATCGAGCCGATTAGTAGGCCACCCAAGGCTTTTGCTCCAAGAGCAAAACCAATAATAATTGGAGCTGCAACAGGGATTAAAGCAGGAATGGTCATTTCTTTTAAAGCTGCTTTGGTAACAATATCAACGCATTTGCCATAATCTGGCTTTCTTTTTCTTTGCATAATGCCTTTGATTTGTTTGAATTGTCTTCTAACCTCTTGAACAACCGCTTGAGCGGCTTTGCCAACGGCTTCCATTGAGAAAGCGGCAAAAAGATAAGAAAGTGAAGCGCCAATAAATAGGCCAGTAATCACATAAGGATCAGACAGGTCAAAGGTTAAGGCATTAGCTTTACCTGATAATTCTTGAGTATAGGCGGAAAATAAAACCAAAGCAGCCAGTCCGGCTGAGCCAATGGCATAGCCTTTGGTAATAGCTTTGGTGGTGTTACCAACCGCGTCTAAGGCATCAGTTACTTTTCTGACTTTTGAGGGTTGGTTGGTCATTTCAGCAATGCCGCCAGCATTGTCAGTAATTGGACCAAAAGAATCAATAGCCACGATGATGCCAGTTAAGGAAAGCATGGAAACAGCAGCAATGGCTACGCCAAATAAACCACTTAACAGATAAGCGCCTAAAGAAGCTAGGGCAATGACTAAAACTGGTAAAAAAGTAGATTTTAGAGAAACACCCAGGCCGGCAATAATGTTGGTGCCGTGGCCAGTTTCAGAAGCCTCAGCAATAATTTTAACTGGTTTAAATGATCTTGAGGTGTAGTACTCGGTCACTACTACAAATAAAGCAGTGGTGCCAAGACCAATTAGGGTGGTTAAATATAAATTTAGATCAGAAATAACAAAGTAAAAGGCCCCAATAGCGAGCACCGCACTAGTAATCAAGCCTTTGTATAAAGCCGGCATTATGGCTTTGTTTTTTCCTAGTTTTACCATAAACGAGCCAACAATAGAGGTAAAAATACCAATGCCTCCAAGAGTAAGTGGTAGCATGATTAGTTTGGGATCGTTAAAAACTAAGTGAGCTAGTAACATAGCTGCCACTAAAGTAACAGCATAGGTTTCAAACAAGTCTGCTGCCATACCAGCACAATCACCAACATTATCGCCAACTAGGTCGGCAATGACTCCAGGGTTTCTAAGATCGTCTTCTGGGATGCCAGCCTCGATTTTACCCACCATGTCGGCGCCAACATCAGCTCCTTTGGTGTATATTCCTCCACCAAGTCTTGAGAAAACCGAGATTAAGGATCCTCCAAAACCCAAACCAATTAGGGCCTGGAGGTCGTGAGTAATTAGATAAAAGACGCTAACTACTAATAAAGCTAATCCAACTACCAGCATGCCAGTAACTGACCCACCTTTAAAAGCAGTGTTTAAGGCAGATTTTAAACCAGATTTAGCAGATTGGGTTGTTCTAAGATTAGTGGAAACAGCAATACTCATTCCTAAGAAGCCAGCTATAGCCGACGCTACAGCACCTAGTAAAAAACCAACTCCAGTGTTAAAGCCTAAAAAGTAGCCAAGCAGTATAGTTAAGGGAATGGCTAAATAAGAGATATTGATGGTTTGTCGTTTTAGATAAGCGTTTGAGCCTTGTTTAATGGCATCTGCGATTTCTTTCATTGATTCTGAACCAGTATCTTGATTTAATACCCATTTAATAAGATAGTAGCTGTAGACTAAGGCTGCAGCTGAGGCAATTAGGGCGATGTACATATGTAATCTAATTTAAATAATTAAATTATCTCCTTTAATTAATTGAACATAAGTAATTTATATATCGAGAGTCGCCATTTTGGCGTGAGATTGAATAAATTTTCTTCGAGGTAGAACTTCTTCTCCCATTAAAGTTCTAAAAACCTCATCAGCCTTTTGAGCATCTTCGATTTCTACCTTTTTTAAGGTTCGACTAGCTGGGTCCATGGTGGTTTCCCAGAGTTGTTTAGGGTTCATTTCACCCAAACCCTTGTAGCGTTGAATAGAAAACTTTTTGTCTTTTAGAGATTTTAAGTATTCGTCTTTTTCTTCTTCTGAGTAAACATAGTGAAGGGTTTTATTATGAGTGATTTTAAATAAGGGTGGTAGAGCGACATACAGATAGCCAGCGTCAATAATTGATTTAAGGTGCCTAAAGAACAGAGTTAAAGTTAAGGTGGTAATGTGCTCGCCGTCAACATCGGCATCGTTCATAATAATAATTCGATGGTAGCGTAGTTTTTCAACATTAAAGGATTCACCAATGCCAGCTCCAAGGGCAATAATTAGATTCTTGATTTCATCTGAGGTAATGATTTTATCAAGCCGAGCTTTTTCAGTGTTTAGGATTTTACCCCTTAAAGGCAAGATGGCTTGATATTTTCGATCCCTGCCTTGTTTTGCAGAACCTCCAGCTGAATCTCCCTCAACAACAAAGATTTCTGAAAGCTCTGGATCCCGTGACTGGCAGTCGGCTAGTTTACCAGGAAGAGTTGAGCCTTCTAAGGCTCCTTTTCTAACCACTGCATCTTTGGCGGCTCTAGCAGCCATACGGGCTTTGGCAGCAAGGAGAATTTTACCTAAAACTTTTCTGGCTTCGTTTGGATGTTCTTCAAAATAGGTAGTTAAGCCGTCTTTGACTACTGAAAAAACAGCTGATTGAGCTTCTGGGTTGTTAAGCTTAGTTTTGGTTTGAGACTCAAACTGGATTTCGTTACTGTGCATCTTAACGTAAACAACTGCGGTTAAGCCTTCTTTAAGATCGTCGCTGGTTAGACCGTTTCTAGATTTACTATTTTTTCCTTTACCTTTTTTAAGATCTTTTAAGAGGTTGTTTTTATTCCCGTAATCTTTGACTACCCTATTTAAGGCCATTCTAAAACCAGTTAAGTGAGTGCCGCCGTCTGCTGTGTTGATGACGTTGGCAAATGTTTGAACGTTTTCGTTAAAAGAGTCGTTGTATTGAAGGGCAATTTCAACCCCAATTGATCCAACTTCGGATTCAGGTAGGGTTACTAATTTTTCAAAGTGGATAATTTGATGGAGTGATTTTTTAGTTTTGTTAAGGTGTTTGACTAATGAGCTGATGCCGCCGTCAAAATAAAAATGACATTCTTCGTCTATTCTTTCATCATATAGATGAAAAGTTAGGCCGCCAATTAAAAAAGCTCTTTCTCGGGTTAGATTTTTTATTTTTGAGAATTTCCATTCTCGTGTTTTTTTAAAGATTTGTTTATCAGGCACAAATGAGCTAATGGTAAATGATTTTGATTTTGGAAGAGGATAGTGATTGGCAGGAATTAGTTTTTTTAACTCGTTTGCAGTTTTGATTGGTTTAACCTTAGTTGTAGCTTTACCTCTTTTGTAGTCTTGGTAAACGGTTTTTCCATCACGTCTGACAATAACTCTCATAAATGAAGATAAAGCATTAACAGCTGAAGAACCAACTCCGTGTAAACCAGATGAGGCTTGGTAGGCTTCTGAGCCAAATTTTCCACCAGCGTGAAGTTTGGTCATGGTAACTTCTAAGGCAGATAAACCAGATTTGTGTTTATCAATTGGTATACCTCGCCCATCGTCCATAACTGTGGCAGAGCCGTCTTTTGAGATAGTTACCCAAATGTTTTTGGCAAAGCCAGGCACTGCCTCGTCAACTGAGTTATCGATAATTTCGGTTAGAATGTGGTGTAAGCCTTTTTCATCAGTTGAGCCGATGTACATTCCAGGACGTTTTCTAACTGGCTCGAGACCTTCTAGAACAGTAATGTCTTTAGCTGAGTAACGCGAATTTTTAGAATTAGATTTTGTCATAGGTGAACTTATAACCTTACCAGGAGGCTTAAACTTCTGTCAATATTTTAACAAATATTGAATTATGTTTCTATACGAAAATAGAGGAAAATTGGATTAATTAATGTTACTAGGGTATGAAAAAACAAGAGTCTCGAGAGCTAGTTTGGGATTTAGATTAGCCTTTAGATGTTTAATGCAAACTTGACATGCTTTGATGGATTTAATGTTTTTTTTGGGGTTGGACCTAAGTAGCAGTAATTGGTTTTTCACAAACTTTAGGGCGTTTTGTTTGGTGTTTGTGAATGAATTGATTATAGTTATTCTTTTACCAAAATTGGCTTTAATAATTTGGTCATAAATTTTTTTTTGGTTTTTTGTTTCTTGGGTTGTTAGTTTAAAAGTTGATTTGAGCTTAATGACTTGACATCTTGAAGTGATAGTGGAGATAAGACTAGATTTTTGCGGAGACAAAAGTATGATGATTGAGTGACTGGGTGGTTCTTCTAAAGTTTTGAGAATAGCGTGTTGGGCTGGTAAAGTAAGTTTGTCAGCATCTTTAATTAGGGCAATTTTATTTTTTAACTTAACTGGTTTTTTTGAGAGAAAAGATACAAGTTGCCTGACTTGCTTGATAGTAATCGAAGGATCTGGTTCTAAGATGGTGATGTCTAAACTTTGTTTTAGTTGTTGATTAACAATTGATTTTGCTTTTTTTAGTCGATCTTGCTTTGAGCCATTTGTTATCAAAATTGAGTGGAGCATATTGACATTATAACTGATTAAGCGGGATAATGATAAAACTATGCCTGCCCCAGATACGCAGTTACTAGATATATTGCTTAAAAACAAGCAGTTAAATAAAGAGGATTACCAAAGAGTTAAAACAGAGGTAGTTAGTTCGCAAGAGAGTGCAGAAGCGCTTTTATATAAGCATAATTTGGTTGATGAAATAGTAGTAGCAAAAGCTAAAGCCGAGATATTAAAGGTACCTTATTTAGATGTATCTACAACCAGTATTACACCTGAAGCTTTGAATGTTTTACCTGAAGCAGTGGCGATTAAGTATTTAGCTTTACCAATAGCTTTAGATAAGGAAATTAATTTACTAACAATTGTGATGGCTAATCCAGTTGATTTACAAGCTTTGGATTTTATCGAACGAAAAACAAACATGAAGGTGAAGCCGCATTTAGGTGAACCGCAGAGACTATTAAAAGAAATAAAAGCTAGATATTCACAAAGTTTATCAAGCGAAGTAACAGCTGCTTTAAAGGATACTGCTGTTGCAAAGCCCAAGGCGAGCATGGGGGTAACTGAAGTAACGGCAGGAGTAATTAGAGAAGCACCAATTTCTAAAATTGTATCAACTATTTTAGAATTTGCGATTAAGGCTAGAGCTTCGGATGTGCATATTGAACCTTTGGAAGAAAAAACAAGAGTGCGTTACAGGATAGATGGAATTCTATATGAAAAGTTAATTTTGCCTAAAAATGTTCATGACAGCGTGATTTCAAGAATTAAGATTTTGTCTCATTTAAAAATTGATGAAAAAAGAATTCCGCAAGATGGTCGGTTTAATTTTGTGGCCGGAGAAGAAGAAGTTGATTTGAGAGTTTCTAGTTTACCATCAGCTCATGGAGAAAAGATTGTTATGAGGTTGCTTAAAAAAGCAGTTAAGGTGCCAGAACTACAGGAGCTCGGTTTAAGAGGGAGAGCTTTGGCAAATTTACAATCATCAATTAGAGTGCCGCATGGAATAATTTTAGTAACTGGTCCAACTGGATCTGGCAAAACAACTACTTTATATTCGGTTTTAAATCAGATAAATACTCCTAAAGTAAATATTATGACTTTAGAAGATCCAGTTGAGTATCAGATTGAAGGAATAACTCAAACACAGGTTAATCCTCAGGCTGGTTTGACTTTTGCATCAGGGCTTAGATCATTTTTAAGACAAGACCCTGATATTATTATGGTCGGAGAGATTCGAGACAAAGAAACAGCTGAGCTAGCCATTCAAGCTTCTTTAACTGGTCATTTGGTGTTTTCAACTTTGCATACAAATAGTTCTGCTGGAGCATTACCAAGATTGCTTGACATGGAAGCTGAGTCGTTTTTGTTAGCCTCGTCAATGACTTGCGTAGTGGGCCAAAGGGTTGTTAGAAAGATTTGTGAACATTGCAAAGAAGCTTATGATCCCCTTCCAAAAGTTAAGGAGGACATAAAAAAAATACTTGGGTCTTTAGTTAAAGATAATACTAGTCTTCAGCTATACAAGGGGAAAAAATGCCAAGAATGTAATCAAACTGGCTACTCTGGTAGAGTAGGAGTTTTTGAAGTATTGCCAGTGACTGAAAAAATTGGCCGTTTAATATTAGAGCATGCGCCATCATCAAAGATTGAAGCACAAGCTCGAGAAGATGGCATGATAATTATGAAACAAGATGGTTATTTGAAAGTAGTGGAGGGTTTGACTACTCTTGAGGAAGTATTAAGAGTAGCAGAAACTTAAATTATGGATATAAAAAAATTACTCAAATTAGTGATTGAAAAATCAGCTTCAGATTTACATATAGTAGTTGGAGTAGCTCCCTATATTCGGGTGGATGGTGAATTAGTTCCGGTTGAAGGAGAAACAAAAGTCACTAAAGAAAAAGTTAAAGATCTAATCTTTCCTTTATTAAACCCTCAACAAAAAGATCAGTTTTTAGTAAACAAGGATCTTGATTTTTCAGTAGAGTTTGGCAAGCTAGGACGTTTTAGAGTTAATACATATTTTCAAAAAGGCTCAATGGCGGCAGCTTTAAGACTAATTGGATCTAAGATTAAAACGATTGAAGAGCTAGGATTACCAGCGGTTTGTAGTCAACTAAGTAAGTTAAAGCAAGGACTGGTATTAGTAACTGGCCCGACTGGTCATGGGAAAAGTACTACTTTAGCAGCCATGGTAAATCATGTTAATGAGACACGAGCTGATCATATTGTGACAATTGAGGATCCAATTGAGTTTGTATATGTGCCAAATAAAAGTATTATTTCTCAAAGAGAAATGCATGGTGATACTCATTCATGGACAGTGGCATTAAGATCGGTTCTAAGAGAAGATCCAGATGTAGTTTTGGTAGGTGAGATGAGAGACTATGAAACAATTGCGGCGGCACTAACTGTGGCTGAGACAGGTCATTTGGTTTTGGCAACTTTACATACAAACAGTGCAGCTCAAACTATTGATAGAATAGTCGATGTTTTTCCTGAGCATCAACAAGCTCAAGTTCGAGTACAGTTGGCTAACGTGATGGCTGGAGTAATGGCTCAAAGATTAGTTCCGGCTGTTGGTGGTGGTCGAGTTGCGGCTATGGAAATTTTACTTGGAACAACTGCAGTAAAAACCAGTATTCGTGAAGGAAAGTCTCATTTGATCAGCAATGTGATTCAGACCTCAGCAGAGCTAGGGATGCAGACACTTGAGCAGGATTTAGCTAGACTCATTAATGGTGGCAAGGTGACTATAGAAAAAGGATTAGAATTTTCCCTAGAACCTCAAGAGTTGCAACGCTTGGTTAAAAAGTAAGGTTGGTTATGGAAAAGTATAACTATATTGCTACTAACAAGGAACATAAAAAACTAAAAGGGCAGGTTGAAGCCTTGAACCAAGTTCAAGCACAGCAGATTTTGAGAAGCAAAGGCTTGTTTATTATCCAAATGGATAAGATAGAAGTAAGTTCTCCGATTTTAAAGATTTTTAAAGGATTTCAAAAGATAAAAAAAG
>CAZVYS010000014.1:10605-25581 GCA_964630755.1 uncultured Pseudomonadales bacterium
GGTTCATTTTACTAGACAGTTAGCGACTATGATTAAAGCTGGTTTGCCTTTAACAACAGCTTTGTCAATTTTAAAGTATCAGTCTAATGTGACAATGGCTCAAATTGTTGACGAAATATTGAGAGACGTGGAGGGAGGAGGATCGTTTTATAAAGCTTTGAATAAACATCAAGAGGTTTTTACTCCAGTGTATTTATCTTTAGTTAGATCAGGAGAGGCAGCTGGAGTGTTAGAAAAAGTTTTATTAAGGTTAGCTACAAATTTAGAGAAAGAAGCCGAGTTTAGATCTAAAACCAAAAGTGCCTTAATTTATCCGGCTATTATTTCAATTGCTATGGTTGCGGTTGCGGTAGTAATGATGGTGTTTGTGGTTCCAAAATTGACTTCGCTTTATGATGAGTTTGGAGCAGAGTTGCCGATGATGACAAGAGTTTTAATTGGCTTATCAAATTTGATGGTGAAAACTTGGTATGCTTGGTTACTAGCTTTGATAGTAGGTGGATATAGTTTGATTACTTGGAAGAAAACCCCTTCAGGAAGAGAAGTTTTTGATAAATATACTTTAAGATTGCCAGTGATGGGTAAGTTAAAAACTAAGATAATTTTAACTGAAATTACTCGAACATTGGCTTTGTTAGTAGAGTCTGGAATTTCGATTATAGAAGCTTTAGAAATTGTGTCAGGAGTAGCTGATAATGTGATATTTAGTAAGTCAATTAAAAAGGCAGCCAAAGAGGTTGAAAAAGGAATTCCATTGGCTGCAGCTTTAGGCCAGTTTGATATCTATCCACCAATTGTCCCGCAAATGATTGCGGTCGGAGAAGAGACTGGTAAGATCGATGAGGTTTTGATGAATGTTTCAGGTTATTTTGAAACAGAAGCAGAGCAAGCAGTTAAAGGCTTGACAACGGCTATAGAGCCACTTATGATGATATTATTAGGAGTGGGAGTGGCATTTCTGGTGATTGCCATAGTCCTGCCGATATACAATCTAACTAGCCAGTTTTAAGGAGCAAAAATGAAATTGAGAAAAAGCCAGCCTGCCGGCAGGCATGGATTCACCCTAATAGAACTTTTAGTAGTGATTACCTTGATTGGAATTTTGGCGATTGCCGTATTATCAGCCTTAAATCCAATTGAGCAGATTAATAAAGCCAGGGATGCAAGAAAGCGAGCTGATTCAGCTCAGTTACTTAAAGCAATTGATCGATACTTTGCTTCAAATGAAAAATTTCCTTGGAATAATTATGACGATTATAGCACTAGTGTGGATTTAGCTTTTTACGGGAGAGGCGAGATGGTTGGAGTGGGAGTTTGTTCAAATGGAGCTACAACTGATGGCGATGCAGTAGATACATCAGCGTCAGGTTGTACTGCAGATGGATATTTAATCACTACTCAAGAATTGAAAGATCAATTTACTAAAAGAGATTATTTTAAAGACACGACTTCGACAACTTGGGCTGACAGATTGTATATTTATAAAGAAGTAAGCGATCCTTCAACTTTTATTTGTTTTATTCCAGCTAGTAAAGCTACTAGAGATACGGCTGGCGCAACAGGAACGGCCTTAAAAGACATTAACGTGACAGCTGACACAGATGGAATTCCGGCTGCTACGATGAGTGAGTGTTCAACAGCCCCTACAGCTGCTGAATGGGCTGCGCCAACGACTGCTTGTTATATTTGTATTCCTGAGGAATAGATTGATTTAAATAGATGATTAAAGCCTCGCTTTTGCGGGGCTTTTTTGTGATATACAACATTCCGTTCCGGAACGGAATGTTTATTTAATGTGTTAGTGTGGTAGTATTTAATTATGGAATATTTTGTTCTTTTTTTGTTTGGGTTAGCTGTTGGTAGTTTTTTAAATGTTGTTATATATAGATTAAGATATGGTGATTCCCCGCTTAAGGGTCGGTCCAAATGTCCAAAATGCAAAAGACAAATAGCTTGGTTTGATAATATTCCCCTACTCTCGTTTATCCTTTTAGGAGGGAAATGTAGAAATTGTAAAAAAACTATAGCCACAGGTTACCCTTTGGTGGAGTTATTGGTTTCTATTCAATTTGTATGGGTATATTGGTTATTAAAAGTAAATTTTAATTTTTTTCATTCATGGGAAGGAGCTTATTCTTTGGGGCTACTTGTTTATTGGTTGATTCTTTTTACTGGTTCAATTGGTATTGCTATTTATGACTTGAAGTATTTATTAATCCCTGATGAAATTTTATGGCCGTTAGTAGGAGTAGCTTTTGTAAGATTGTTTTTTTCTCAACAATGGCAAGTAATTCCGGTGGCTTTTTTATCGATGGGATTTATCTTGAGTTTGTGGTTTTTGACTCGCAAGAAAGGAATGGGCTTTGGTGATGTTAAGTTGGCTTTTCTTATGGGGTTGGTATTAGGGTTTCCTAGGATAATTGTCGCTTATTTAATAGCTTTCTTGACAGGGGCTTTGGTGGGGATCATACTTATGTTAATTAACAAAAAAAAGTTTAAAGACAAGATTGCCTTTGGACCATTCCTACTTTTTGGTATGATTATAGCTAAGTTGTGGGGAGAAAATCTTTGGCAATGGTATGTTAATTTTTTATGAAAAGAGGATTTACTTTACTTGAGTTATTAGTAACTATCTCGATAATTGGAATTTTATTAGGAATTGGTAGTGTTAGTTTTTCAACTGCTCAAAAAAGAGGCAGGGACTCAAGAAGGCAGTCAGATTTAAAAGCAATTCAAAAATCTTTAGAGCAGTGCTATGCTGTTGATAGTGAGTATTTAGCAGCTTTACCTTCGGCGGGAGATGCAGTTACTTGTACTGCTGGTGGTGATACTTTGCAGGCCGTACCAGCTGATCCAAAAGATTCATCGATCGAGTATATTGAGGTAGGAACATGGGGAGATGAATATGAGTTATGCGCAGATTTAGAGGCAGATGGAACTTGGACTGGAGCAAATGAAGATTTTTGTGTTTATAGCCAACAATGAAGAAAAAGATAGCAAGTAACGATCGGTTAGGATTTACTTTTATAGAAGTATTAGTGGTGACAACTATTATTGCGGTATTAACTGCGGTTGGGGTAACAAATTTTGGGGTGGCAAATAAAAAAGCCAGAGATGGAAAGCGCAAAGGTGATCTTGAACAAATTAGGGCTGCTTTGGAATTGTATCGTACTGATGAAGGAAGTTATCCAGTAGCGATTACTTTTGGAGGAACACTAGAAGTAGGTGGAGTTACTTATATGCAAGAAATCCCAAGTGATCCTGACGCTGATTATGATTACTATTATGATAGCGATGGTTCGACTTATGATTTATGCGCTGCTTTAGAGTTAGATACTACTGGATCATGCACAGGTGAGCCTAGTTGTGGTGATGGAACCTGTAATTACATGATTGAGAGTCCTTTGTAATGAAAAAATCTGCCCGAGGTTTTACCTTAATCGAGTTAATTGTAACGGTAACGATTGGTTTGATTTTAGTAGCTAGTAGTTTAGTAGCTTATCGAGGCATGGGAGAAAAGGAATCAGTTAAGCAAGAAGGCATAAGTTTTCAAACTAATTTAAGGTCTTTTCAGCAAAAAGCTGTTGCCACTGAAAAACCGGTTGGTTGTGAAGGATTTTTCCAAGGTTATCGAGTAGTAGTTGATGCTGATTTAGATAAATATTCAGTGACAGCTGAGTGTGCTACTAGCAATGGAGATACAACAGATTTTGAGTTAAGTAATGGAGTAGAGTTTAGTGGGGCGTTTTCAGATATAATTTTTTACCCGTTAAGCGCTGAGTTATTGGGAGCACAAACAATCACTTTATTATCTCAAGATGGCAGTTACACGTATCAAGTGATTATAGAAGAAGCTGGAGTGATTAGAGGTGGATTATTATGAAAGTTGGTGGATCTTCTGGCCAGTCTTTGATTGAAGTGGTAGTGGCTATTGGAGTAATGAGCTTGTTAC
This sequence comes from uncultured Pseudomonadales bacterium, assembly GCA_964630755.1. GTDB lineage: Bacteria > Patescibacteriota > Microgenomatia > UBA1400 > CG1-02-47-37 > CAZVYS01. Next base: position 14,558 of record CAZVYS010000014.1, read on the forward strand.
TGGTGGCTTTGTTGGTGACTGTTTCTTTGTCAATTAAAAATAGTCGATTAGCTAAAGATAGAAACCAGGCAGTGGCTCTAGCTCAAGAAGGAGTAGAGTTGATAAGGGCTTATCGAGATTATGACTATGCTGAATTTTATTCAAAAGATAGTTTGGTTGCTTATGATTTGCCATATAATTGGGTAGTTGAAGATGGTTTGGGTGATAGTTGTTCAGCGACAGACTTTGCTATTAGGGATTTTTTTAGGCGATGTGTTTTAGTTACCCGAGTAGATGCTACAAGTACTGATGTTCAAGTAACGGTTGAGTGGCAAGAAGGATCAAGAACTCATGAAGTATTTCAAATAACGAGGCTATCACAATGGGAAAGATAAATAGCAAAGGCTATACTTTGATTGAGGTGATGACTGTTGCTGGAGTGATGGCTTTGTTTTCTTTGACAATCATTAGTATATTTTTAGCAACTATAAGAGGAGGAACAAAGGCGCAGACTGTTCAGCAAGTGCATCAGAATGGAGACTTTGCCTTAAAGGCTATGGCTAGAATGATCAGATCAGCCAATGAAGTTAGTAATTGTGGTACAGAAATAGATATTATTAATCAAGATGGAGGTTTAACTGAGTTTGATTTAGTTGAGGATGATGGAGTTAATCGAATTGCCTCAAATGCAAGTCAGTTTTTGACCGGAGGAAATATCGAAGCATCGGATTTGGCATTTACTTGTTATGATGGTGATCTTGGTAATCAAGTGGTGACTATAAGATTTAATTTAGAAGCTGGGGCTGAAGAAGGTTCTCAAGTGCAAGAAAAGTTCAATCAAGATTTTGCTTCTTCTGTATCGACTAGACAGTACTAAAGATTATTATTACAATGAGTAAATGAAGATTAATCCAAAATTACTAGAGCAAGGACAAGCAGTATTGATAGTTCTTTTAGTGATTGCGGTGGCTTTAGGATTTGGATTGTCGATAATTTCTCAATCAGTAACAGATGTCAGAATTTCTAAACAAGAGCAAGAATCAGCTAGAGCTTTTAATGCAGCTGAAGCTGGTATAGAAGAGGCTTTAAAAAGCATTATAGTTGGAGAGGGTAATTTATCTGTGGATGATGTGAGTGTGAATTATTCTGTTGGTAGTTTAACAGGGCTAAGCAACACTGTAAAAGAGAATGAATCAGTGGAGATTGATTTATCTGGAGCTGACGTAGCTTTAAATACAGTAACGATTAATTGGGTAGATAGTGAAAGTTTAACTGAGAATCCAGGTTCGTGCGTGGCTTTATCTGGTCAAGCGCCAGCATCTTTGCTAGTAACTGTAACAGATAATTTGAATCAAGTAACCAGATTTGGAGTTAATGCCTGTGAGTTAAACGCTGATAATGGAATGGTTGATGTTTCTGTAGATGGCGATGACATTTTTTTAAGGCAATATGATATAGCAGTTGATGCTAATGATGTTTTGATGCGAATTCGGCCTGTTTATAATAGGGTGAGCATGAATGTATCAGGTAATGTTGATTTACCAGTACAAGCTTATTTAATTAATTCTACTGCTCAGGCACCAACCTTAGAATCAAAAGCAATTGAAGTAACTAGAACTGAACCAGCCACGCCGTCAGTATTTGATTATGTAATATTTTCTGGAGCAAGTATTGCTAAATAAATTAACTGCCTATGGGAACATTTTTTGGACTAGACATTGGTTCTTCGCAAATAAAAGCGCTTCAAGCGCAAAAGCATGAACAAGGGTATAAGATTAAGCATTTTGCAACAGCTGATATTCAAGGAAAAGATCAGGTTGAAGTAATTAAATCAGTGGTTAAAGAAGCAAACATTAAGGCCACTGCTGAAGTAAACGTAGCTTTGCCTGAAAGTGAAGTATATACCAGAATAGTTAGCACTCCCCGATTGAGTGAAACTGAGCTGGCGTCTTCTATTCAGTATGAAGCTGAACAATATGTACCAGTGTCATTGTCAGAAGTTGAGTTGTTTCATCAAGTATTGGATGACTCAAGTGAAGTAGTTGATTCTAGTGACATGAGGGTTTTATTGATTGCAGTGACTAAAGAAAGATTAAAGCGCTTAACAGATTTACTGGATAATTCTCAATTGATTCCTAAGTCACTGGAAACAGAGCTGTTTGCTCTAAAAAGAGTTTTTTCTGATTTAAAAAAGACCCAAGTGATTGTTTCGTTTAATAATCAAACAACAGATATGATGATTATAAATAGGGGTAATCCGATGTTTCTGCATTCAATGTCATCTGGAGCAATTGCCATGACTAAAACACTAGTAACAGAGCTAAATTTATCTGAAGATCAAGCTGAGCAATATAAAAGAACTTACGGTTTAAGAGAAGACTTGTTAGAAGGTAAGGTAGCTATGCTATTGACTCCATTGGTGGACGAAGTAGTTAGTCAAATAAATAAAACTTTGGTTTATTTAAAGCAGCAAGGTTTTAATAGAAATCCTGATCAGTTAGTTTTGGCTGGAGGAGGTTCATTGCTGCCTGGCTTAAGTAGTTATTTAGTAAAAAAGACAAACTTAGAAGTAGTGGTTGGTGACCCGATGGCTAGATTTTTAAAAGATGAAGAAACAAAAAAAATGACTAGTAGTGCGAATAATCCTCAGTTAGCAACAGTGGTTGGATTGGCTATTAAAGGCTTAGAGTGAATATGGAAATAAATTTATTTGAGAAAAGATTAGGAAAGCTCAAAAATAAGCTAAAGCTAAAATTGTTATTAACCAGATCGATAATTTTTTGGGTTTTGTTAATGGCTGTTATTATGATTTTAATTTCTGGTTGGAGCTTGATGGTTAATCGAGATAATTTAAAGGTTAATCAGCAAATTAAATTAACAAAACAAGGTATTGAAGAGTTACAAAAGATTGAAAGCCAGCAAGTTTACTTAACCAGTAAATTGAGTTCGTTTAAGCAAATAGTTAAGTTTCAAGAACTTCATCAGGCAGTAACTGAGACAATTTTTGCCGTAATTCCAGCTGGAACAGAATTAAAAGGATTTAATGTAGAAACAGATGGAGAGATTCGGTTGTCTGGCAGTGTGCCTGATTATTTTATTCTTAGTGAGTTATTTGAACGAATTAAAAAAGCTGATGATTATCGTTTGCCGATAAAATCAGCTAAAGTTAACAGAATAGTAGTTGATCAAGAAGGTGGTATATCTTTTGATATTAATTTAGAAATTCAAGTTTGAAGATATGAGTAGAAGTACAAAATCAAAAAAATCGAGCATTGATAAACAAATGGTAGTGATTGGATTAATAGGTTTAGTAATTACTTGGTTTGTTTTTGGACCAGTTGTTTCTAAGTTGAGAACACGATTGACTGCAAAGAATAGATTGTCTAAGGAATATGATAATTTAAGCACTAAGTTAGAAATATTGGAGGGAATTGATTCAATACAAGTTGAAGAAAGAGTTAAGAAAATGGAAGAAGTTTTTCCATCAAAGAAACCGGTGGTTCAATTGATGGGATCATTAAATCAGCTGGCTTCTGAGTATAATTTGAGTTTTGGTGGGATAACTTTAAGGCCAGGGTCTTTATCTCAAGAACAGATTAATAAAAAAAGTAGTAAAAACGCTAAGTCGATTTTGCCAAACGAATTAAGTGATTTGAAATTTGGTTTTCAGGTAGCCGGTGGATTTGATAGTATTGCTGATTTTATGAATCAGATAGAAAATTTAGCTCCATTGATGAAGATTGAATCTTTAGCTTTATCTATAAAGACTAACCCTTTTTTCCAGGCAGATTCGTTGTCAGTGGTGGCAGATATTGAGGTAATAGCTTATTATCAATCGCCGCCAAAGACGTTGGGTTCGGTTAGCAAAAAGGTCAGTTTATTAAGTAGAGAAGATGAGGTTGTACTTAATCGGATGTTTGGATTTCGGGCGTTTGAGGCGGTGATTCCGGTAGCTCAGACTGGGAAGGTTGATCTGTTTTCAACTGGTCTTGAAGCACCACTCTAACTCTAGCGCCTTGCTTAATGGCTTTTACTTTAGCAAGTTCTCTAATGGCGTTAATAATTTTTCCGCCTTTGCCAATAACTTTACCCATGTCTTCTGGATCAACGGTTATGTTAATTAGATGAGTGTTAGTTTCGTCAACAGAATCTGTTACTTCGACTGCCTCGGGTTTATCTACAATGGTAGAGACCAAGTATTTTACTAGATCAAGCATATTTTTTTATTAAGCGCCTAACTGTCAGAGTTGGTTGAGCTCCTTTAGACAGCCAGTAGTTTAACCTCTTTTGATTAATTTTTATTGTTTTAGGATCTGTGTTTGGATTGTAGATTCCAAGTTGCTCAAGGTATTTGCCATCACGCTTAGATCGGGCTTCGTTGACGATAATTTTGTAGCTAGCGTAGCCTTTTTTACCGACTCTTGTAAGTTTAATTTTTAGCATAATATTATTTTAGATGGCTAATGATATCAAATAAGCTTCTTCTTCTCAAGAGCTGATTGGGCGGCTTTTTGTTGGGCGATTTGTTTTGATTTGCCAGTTCCATGCCCAATTGGTTTTTTGTCTAAGTAAACTTTAACTGTAAAAGTTTTTTTATGATCAGGTCCAGTTGATTTGATCACTTTGTAAGTTGGAGCTAGTTTTAATTTTCTTTGAACTAGCTCTTGGAGATTTGATTTATAATCAGTGATGTGAGCTTGTTTAAGAATTGCTTGAATGTTTTTTAATAGATAAGTTTGAATGAATTTTTCAACTTTTCCAATTCCTTGGTCCAAAAAAATTGCTCCAATAACAGCTTCAAAACAATCAGCTAGCAAGGATGGATTAAGATTGCCTTTTGCTTTTTTCTCCCCTGAAGATAAAATTAGATATTTATTTAGATCAATAGCCTTAGCAGCTGCAGCCAGAGTTTTGGTTTGAACGATTTGAGCTCTAAAGTGAGTTAATTCCCCTTCGGCTTTTTTAGGATATTTTTTAAATAAATGACTAGAAACAACTAGTTCAAGGACTGCATCACCAAGAAATTCAAGGCGTTCGTACGAAGAGGTTAGTTTTTTTTGTTCGTTTAAGGCTGACCGATGAGTTAAAGCATTGGTTAATAACTTTTTGTTTTTAAAGTTTAGTTGGGCGATTTTTTTCATTTTTGTTTGACAATTGTGCCTAATACTCCGTTAACAAACTTTGGAGTTTTTTCTGTGCCAAAAGCTTTGGCTAGTTCGATGGCTTCGTCGATAATTACTTTAGGAGGATTTTTTGACTCATATTTTAGTTCAAAGATAGCTAATCTAAGAATAGCTAAGTCGACTTTGTTTAATTTTGCTATTGGCCAGTCTGGAGCAGAATCTGTTATGTATTTATCAATAGCTTTGAGGTTTTTAAGGATAAGTTTAAGATTAACTGGAGGGTTTTTAAGGTTATCAAAGCTAGTTGAGAACAGCTTTTTAAATAGTTTAATGCGCCTTAGATGTCTTGGGTCAGTTTTTGACTTCATTAGTATTGATTGCAGTTAGGGCAAGTAACGTGCGAAAATTTGACTTGACTGCAATGAGGACATTTACCTGAGTTAGGTTTAGTAAGTTTAATAGCGGCACGGCGTTTGCCTTTGCGTCTGGTTGATAATTTTCTTTTTGGTAGTGGTGGCATATTTTAGTTTAAGCTAATTTTGTCTATTTTACTCTTCAGTTTGATCTTTTTCAAGAGAGAAGGATGATTTTTGATAATATTTTTTGAAACTTTTTGAGTTTGTTTAATCAAAGGGCTGTCTGTTAGTGAAGCAATCTTAAGATTAGTAAAGCCGTGTTGTTTTAAACCATAAAGATTACCAGGTCCTCGAAGGCGAAGGTCAAGTTCAGCTAGCTTAAGCCCAGAGTTGAGTGTTTCTAAAGCCTTAAGTCTTTTAAGGGTTTCTGGGTTGCTGCTACCAGAGAAAATTAAGCAGTACGATGATTGGTGACTTCGACCGACTCGGCCTCTTAGCTGGTGAAGTTGAGCCAAGCCAAAGCGCTCAGCATTTTCAATAAGAATGATCGAGGCGTTTGGAATATCAATACCGACTTCAATAACAGGGGTGGAGACCAAGATATTAGTTTTATTAGCTTGAAATTTTTTAATAATAGATTGTTTTTGCATATCTTTGATTCTACCGTGGAGCAGATCTAGCTTTAAATCACCAAAGATCGTCTTTAATTGATCAAATTCATCTGTTGCTGCTTTGATGTCTTTGAGAGTTTCTGATTCTGAAGGGTCAATTAATGGGTAAACGATAAATGCTTGAGTTTTATTTTGTTTGATCTCATTTGAGATCCAGTGGTAAGCATCTAGTCTTTTTTTAAGTGGAACTACCCAAGTTTTAATAGGTTTTCTACCTTTTGGCATTTCGTCTAGTAAAGACATATCAAGGTCTGCGTAAGCAGTCAGAGCGATGGTTCTGGGGATTGGGGTGGCGGTCATAGTAAGAGTATGTGGAGTAAATTCTTTAGTCTTGCTTAAGAAGGTAGATCTTTGTTTAACTCCGAAACGATGTTGTTCGTCTATAACTAAAACTCCTAGTTTTTTAAGGTTAATTTTTTTAAATAAAAGTGCGTGAGTGCCTACTAAAACGTCGGCGTTAGCTGTGGTTTGCCTAGAACTTGAAGTGACAAGGCATAATTTGAGGCTAGTTTTTGAAAAGATAGTTTTTAAAGATTTAAAGTGTTGGTTAGCAAGAATGGTAGTGGGAGCCATGATGATAGAGTTAAAACCATTTAAGTAGCTTATGTAAATAGCGATAGCTGCGACTATGGTTTTTCCAGAGCCGACATCTCCTTGTAAAAGTCTATTCATGGGTTTGTTTTTTTCTAAGTCAGACAAGATTTCCTTGATACAAGTATTTTGGGCTGTTGTTAGTTTAAAAGGGAGATTAGAAATTAGTTTCAGAATTTTAGTCTGATCAACTTTTAGTTGGTGATTAAGAGATTTTTGAGCCATGAGTTTCTTTTTATGTAGAGCATTAAGTTGAAGCAGGAGCATTTCGTCAAATTCAAGTCTTTTAGTAGCTAAGGCAAGGTCGCGATTATTTTTTGGAAAGTGGATGCTTTTTAAGGCAGAGTTAAGACTAACTAGATCTTGACTTTGTTTAATGCTTTTTGGGAGCCAATCTTTTATCAGGCTGTCTTTTGAGGCTTCAAGGCAAAAGTTGATTCTAGATCTTAGCCATTTTGATGAAAGCTTGGCTGTTTCTTTGTAAACTGGGACTAGTCTACCGGTATGTAGGTTTTTGCTTTTACCCATAAGTTCGTATTGAGGCGAGATGAGGGTAAGTTTTCGATCAAACCAACCGATTTTCCCAGAAAAAGAGACAATAGTCCCCTCTTTTAGAGTATTGGGGATGTAGATTTGATTAAACCAGATAACAGGTAAAGATCCAGAATTGTCTTTGATAACAGCTTTTTGAATTCTTTTTCGATTTTTAGTGAAAATGTTTTGGCAGGTAATGATTTCAGCTTTTAGAGTAACAACTTGGTTTGGTCTGACAGATTTTATTTTAGAAATGACAGAGAGATCGTTATGCCTTGATGGATAGTGATGAAGGAGATTGTTAATGGTAAATATGTTTAGTTTTTCTAAACGTTTAGCGTAGGTAGGGCCGATCATTGGGACTTGGTTAATAGGAGTATTTAAGCAAATCTTAGAACGCATAAAATAGAGGAGTTAGGGATCCGAGGAGTAAGCTAAGGCCAGCAATGGCTACTAAGACGCTAAAGAATTTACGTTGTCGTTTAGTTAGTCTCATATAACGCGAACAAAGGTTTTTTTGCCAATTTTTATTTTATCTCCAAGTTTGGTGGGGTGATTAAAGTCTTTAATGGTTTTATTGTTTATGTCGACAGCTCCGTCTAAAATTAGGCGTTTGGCTTGTGATTTACTGGGAGTGACTTGGGCGATGGTAGCTAAGAGCTCTTTTTTATTTTTAATAGTTTGGTTAAATTCGGGAGTTTTTTTCTGAAAAGTGGTTTCAAAGTGAGATCGGGCGGCTTTGGCTTTTTTATCTCCGTGAATTTGAGAAACAACTTGAAAGGCTAGATTTTTTTTAGCGCCTAAAGGGTTGTTTGAATTAAAACCTTCATTGGTTAATAGCTCAAAACCTAGAGACAAGAGTGAGTCAGGAAAAGCCATTGCTTTACCGAAAATTTCTTCAGGAGAATCAGTTAAATTAATGGGATTACCAGTTGTTTTACCCATTTTGGATCCGGTCGGGTCAGTTAGCAGTTTAGTAGTTAAGCAGAATTTTTCCTTGTGCTTGTAAGCTTTAAGTAGGGTTCTACCGGCTAGTAAGTTAAACATTTGGTCATTTCCACCGACTTCTAGATCTACCTCCATATGGGCTGAGTCATAGCCCTGCATAAGGGGATATAAAAATTCATGAAGGTGAATTGGTTTGTTTTTCTTAAGGCGATCTTGAAACATATCTCGCTCAATCATTTGTTGAACAGTAAAATGCGAAGCAAGTTTTACTACGTCTTCAAAGTTAAGTTTGGATAACCAGTCATAATTAAAAACAATTTTAACTGGATTTTTTCCTGAAAAACTAATTATGTTTTTTACTTGCTCCTTGTATCCTTTTAAATTTTCTAACATTTGTTCGTGGGTTAGTTTAGTTCGTGCTGCTGATTTATCAGTAGGGTCGCCGATCATGCCAGTAAAATCACCGATTAAAAAGATTACCTTGTGACCTAGATTTTGAAACTGAGCTAGTTTTCTGATGCCAATCATATGACCGATATGTAAGCTAGGGCTAGTGGGGTCAAAACCCTGGTAAAGAGTAATTTTTCTTTTTTTCATTAATTCAGCCAAGGTTTTTTTAGTGGGTAAAATTTGTTCTACTCCCCTATTTAAAACAAAATCTGTGGTTAGTTTAGTCATATAAAGGTTGTGTTAATAATTTGTTGAACTTTTTCCTCTAAGGGTATTTTTGGAGGAAATTTACATATTAATTGTTCAAATAGTATTGTAATACGTTTCAAATGATTTTTCACTGCCTGAAATTGGGCCACAGGAATTTTACTTTCAAATGATGAAAGTTTTAGTTTAACTTTTTCTTGTGGATTCAGAATAACTCTGTAAATTGGATCAGTACAGATATATGGACTTTGGTGAGGCTTTTGAGCATTTAACGTAAATCCAGGCTTAATAGAAACAGTTTGTATGGGGATATTGAGTAGTTGATCAAAATGAGCCTCATCAGTTTTATGATCTTTCTTGCCACTAGAAAATTGCCAACTAATTTTAATACCACATTGGTGTTTAGAAAAAAAGTGATTAACATCTCGAGTTTCTAAATCTTCGTAGCTGGCAGGCTTAGCTTTTGGTAAGAGATTGGAAGCTATGATAACTTGCCAGCGACTAAGCTTAAGGTTTTTTATAACCTGATTAATAGTTTTTTCAGATTGTACGGCTAGTTTTTGAACTTGGTTTTGGTTAAAGTTATTAGCTAACCAGGCGTGTTGGTCGCCAATAAGTAAAAATACTTTTGAGTTAGGAATATGTCTTTTTATCTGCTCAGCAGTAAGCAAAAAACCTAAGATGTCAAAAGGGATGGTTTGAGAAAGTTTAGTTGGCGTACATAAACCAATACCTAAAAAAATATTAGGTTTGTTTAAGTCCACTGCCAAATTCTTCTGCTCTGCGAAGATGAGAGGATTACACGATAAAACTTGGTTTGAAATGACTTTTGTTTTAGTCATAGTGCTGAGGGAGGGATTTGAACCCCCGTAGCTAAACTAGCAGCTGTTTTACAGACAGCCCCGATTTCCAGACTCTGGCACCTCAGCTTATTAAAAAAGCCCTTGGGTATCCCGAAAAGTTCGAAATACTCAAGGGCCTTAAAAAAGACGGTACCACCTTGGTTTGATCTACTAAAGAAAACAAAAAACCCGCAAAGTGCGGGAGTTAGTCAACGGATCTAGTAGATCCTTATTATTGACGTGCTCCGTTTGTCCCGATTAAATCGGGACTGACACACGCTAGCGCTGTAACAGGCGCACCTGTAGTCGATTTTGTCGACTCTGCTCCGGAGTGTAAAAATTCTCTTTCATCGCTTTATTTGATTGTTAATATAGTTATTATAACACATTATAACACATATTGAATAGATTGAATAATTTGTTGTTTGGTTGCGATCTGGTTATAAACTGCTTGGCCAATTGATTTTAACATGGTCCAGTTAATAGTTTTTGACTGATTTTTTTTATCTTGATGAATTAATTTATAAATATCTTTTGTAGGAAATTGATTTGTCTTGGTAGGCAGGTGAGCTTTTTTTAAACCTGACTTAATGATCTCTAGTTCTTGCTGGGTGATTAGACCTTTTAATAAAGATAATTTAGCTTCGGCAACCATTCCTAAGCTAACAGCTTGGCCATGGAGTAAAGGAGATTTAGTTTTTAAGCTTAAAGATTCAAATGCGTGACCGATAGTGTGGCCGAAATTTAAGATTTTTCTTGAGTTAGATTCTTGAGGATCAGCTTTGACGATTTCCATTTTAATTAGACAAGAACGTTTGATTATTTGAGTTAGTTCTGTTTTTGAGAATTTGATTGGTTTTTTACTGGTGGATTTTAAAAAATGTTTTTTATCTTTAATAAGACCATGTTTAATAATTTCAGCAAATCCAGAGATCAGTTGATTATTTGGTAAGGTTGATAAAATTTGAGGGTCAATAATAATAGTTTTGGGTTTTGAAAAGGTACCGATTAAGTTTTTTACTTCGTTTAGGTTAATGCCGGTTTTTCCTCCGAGGCTAGCGTCAACTTGAGCGAGTAGCGTGGTGGGAAGATGAATAAAATCAATGCCTCTCATATAGCTTGAGGCAGCAAAGCCTCCTAGATCACAAATTACTCCCCCTCCAAGATTGATTAAAAGTGAGTGTCGGTCTAGATTGTTTTGATTTAGTTTTGACCAGATTGAAGTAAGAGTAGTAATGTTTTTGTGCTTTTCGCCACTAGGTATAATAATTTCAACTGCTTGTGGAAGTTGTTTGGTAATAGATTTTAACCACGTTTTTTCTA
>CAZVYS010000015.1:0-24987 GCA_964630755.1 uncultured Pseudomonadales bacterium
TGATTTTTTGAATGTCTATCTCCGCCAATATAGATCAAAAGAGAATGATGATAAAATTCTTTAACTGAAGTTGGTTTAACTATTAAAGGCTTAATATTTACTTTGTTACCTGGACCAAAATTCATTTGATTAAATCCTCCGAAAGCGGCGGCTAGTGAATCTTGCTTGCCTCCAGGCCAATTTAGTTCATTAATTTCCAGATTGGCAGCTAGTAAACCTGTTTTTTTTCGGGTCATTTTAATATTTAGCCATTTGTTAAAAACTGAGATTGTAGCCACTGCGACTGAACCTGACCGACCTAGACCGAGTAGGGACTGGTGAGATTGAGTCAGTTTTAGATTAAAACCTGTCTGTAATTTTGGTTGATAATAATTAATGATTGCTCTAAGAAGATCAAATTTTTTATCAACTCCGTAAGTTAACTTTTTGGAAAAATCTAGTATTTGTCGATTTTCATCTAAGGCGGTTAGAGAAATTGTCTTATCTTGACGAGGCACTAAGATAGCTTGGTTAAATAGTGAAATGGTGAAGTTGAAAATCTTGCCTCCATGGTCTTTAGCAAACGGGTCTACGTCAGTGCCTCCGCCAACTAAACTGATCCGACAAGGGCTTTTGGCAATAATCTTCATTTTTTATTTATCGTCGAAATCTTTAAGCCTCTTTGGCCAAATAAAATTTCTTCCATAATGTCGCACATTGAATGAAAAGCGGCAACATGGCCTTGCTGGATAATGCCTACATCAGTGGCTGGAACATTAATTACGATATCCGCCAAAGTAGCGATTTTCCCTCCTAATTTAGAAGAGCTTTGGCCAGTAAAAGCAATTGATTTAATGCCTCTTTTTTTAGTTAGTTCAAATGCCTTAACCACATTAGGTGAGTTACCAGAGGTAGAAACGCCAATAAATAGATCTTTGGTTTGAGCTAAGGCTTCAAGTTGACGAGAAAAAATAAACTCATAGCCTAAGTCATTAGCTATGGCTGTGATAACTGATGTGTCAGTGGTTAAAGCATGAGCTGATAAAGGAAAACGAAAATCAAAGTTATGCTGACTTCTTAACATGCACATCAACTCATCTGAAATATGTTGTGCGTCAGCAGCTGAACCACCATTACCACAAGTAAAGACAGTGCCGCCTTTTTTATAATAAGTTTCGATTAAAGCTAAAGCGGCTGACTCAATATCTTGCCAACAATTGTTAATCATTTTTTGATAAACTTGCGCGCTTTGTTTTAATTGATTTTGAATTCGAGTCTTAGTATCCATAATTAAATAAACCGAGTGATTGCTTTTTGATACTGTTCTGGTGAGCCAATGTCAATAAAATTTTTATTGGTTTTATACAGGTAAATCGATTGATTTTTTTTGAATAAGTCTTTGATTAAGTCTTTTTCAATAGAATATTTAGTAATTTCAGGTATATAGGAGAAAATTTTTGGTGAAGCGACATAAATACCTGCATGCCTGTATCTTGCTTTTAAGGCATTTTTAGGGCGAAAAATAAAATCTTTAACTTGATGACCGTTGGTTTTAATAATACTACCTTTTTGTTGGCTTTGGCTTGTTCCAACTAAGGTTAAAAGAGCCTTATGCTTTTGATGAAATTGCATCAGAGCTTGGTAGTCAATATCCAGGTAAGTATCTCCGTTTAATATTAAAAAATCTTCTTTAAAATAATTTTTGGCTAACTTGATTGATCCAGCAGTGCCTAAGGGGCGAAGGCTTTCAGAAAAAGAAAGATTTAAACCCTCTCTGTCGTGCTCAAACTCATCGATAATGTACTGACTTAAATAACCAATAGAAAGAACTACGTCGGTAAGGCCTTTTCGTTTAAGCAATTTTAATAGTAAGCGCAAAAATGGTTGGCCATTTACAGGAGCTAAATGTTTTGGGCGGCCGTGAATGATCTCTCTTAATCTAACTCCAAAGCCAGCAGCTAATATTAATGCTTTCATAAGGTTATTTTACCAAATATTTATAAGTTAACCATTTGAATATGGCTTTGACAAAAGCAATCAGGAAAACACCTTGAGTGCGAATAGAAGTAAAAACCAAATGATAGGGCAACCATAGAAAATGCTCAACTAATTTTTTACCCCGAATATTCTTATAGATAAATAAAAACTGATTGCGAGCAGACATCAGCTTTATTTTCTTTTGACCAAAAACTGATAGATTAGTAGTTTCGTGATTATGAAAAACTTGAGATCTAGGTTCAAATAAAACTTTCCAGCCAAATTTTTCTCTAGCTATCCATGAAAGGTCAATATCTTCCCAATAAGCTGGTTTGTATAAAGGATCCATGCCGCCAATTCTTAAGTATTTTCCTCGATCAATGGCCATGGAACCTCCTGAGCCCCAGCAGTTAGTTGAAGACTTGGTTAAACTAGTTATTTTGGCTTTTGAGTGCACTAAAAAGCCTCTTTTAAACTGACATTTGTTTTTCCCTGAAAATACTTTTTTGCCTTGTTTTTTTTCTATCTCTAAGCAGCCAACGCAAAATACTTTTGGGTCGGTAAAATGTGGTAATAGATGACGTAATAAGTCTTTTTTGGGAGCAACGTCTGAATTAATTAAAACAACTATCTCGCCTTTTGCAGCTTTGACTCCGTTATTGCAGGAAACAGCAAAGCGCTGATTGATTTGGTTTTTTATTACCCTGACCTGGGGAAAGTGTTTTTTTAGATACTTAACAGTATCATCTGGCGAACAGTCGTCAACTACAATAATTTCACCATTTTTTGGACAAGCTTTTATAACAGAGGGTAGATGCTTAATTAAGGGTTGTTTTTTGAAATTGGGAATAACAAAAGAAACTTTTTTCATAAATTAAACATTTTGTTAGTAGTGTGGCAAAATTTTGACAAAGAAAAATCTTGAGCTCTTTTTTTTGCCCTGATGGATAAAGCAGATAATAGTTTAGAATTGTTAATTAAATTCAAAGTATGATCAATTAAGTCCTGCTGAGACTGCCATAGTAAGCCATTGAGATTATGAGTAACTATCTCTGGTTGACCACCTTTATCAATTACAACTGGTGCAGCCTTAGCTGACATGGCCTCAACAGTTGACAAACCTAAATGCTCAACTGCCTGAGGATTAGTTACTTGATTAAGGCCATAACCGGTTGCATGCCAGTAGATTTTGGCTTGACCATAATTTTTTTGCAGAGCCTTAAAACTACCTTGATTATTAATGATGACTGGATAACCTTTGGCGAGCTTTTTAACTTTTCTTAAATAGGCTACGTTATCTCTCCCCTTGTCTACTGGTCCGTTTAATATCAATTGCCAGTGAGTTAATCCTTGATCGCACATAAGTTTAAAGGAGTTAACTAAAAAGTCTTGTCTCTTGCAATGCTTATTCCCCTTTGGGCTAAAAAACCGGCCAACATTTAAGATTATGTTTTTTTTCTTTTGGGGGGGGAAATCACTTTCTGAAACTGCTCCCCAGTGAACATGATCTATTTTTATTTTCCAGTTTTTCTCTAAATGATTTTTGGTAAAAAATGAATTAGCCACTTTAACCTGCCAGCTGTTTAGTTTAAGTCGTTGAATTAAATTAGGGGGCTGATTAAAAGGAATCATAAAATGCACAATGTTAAGTTTGGATTTTGAGACGAAAAAACTTCCATCAGTCATGTAATAAAAAATGTCATAAGCTTTAGTGAATTGTTTTCTATCTGTGGAGGAATCATTAACTCCAAAAGGACCAGAGATTATATTAAGGTTTGAAAGTTTTAAATTAAAGTTTCTGGATAAGTTCTTTTTTAATTGATTTAAGTTTTTTGTTTTTCCTGGTTGAATAATTAAGTCAATTTGATGACTAGGTAATAAGCATTGAGCCACAGTTAATAAATACCTTTCACCACCTCCAATATTATCTGCTAAAAAGGGACTATAAAGAGCTATTTTCATTTTACTTGCTGTAGTTCCCAAACTTGTTGATAGATAAAAAATTTATTGATCGCTTGGGTAAGGCTTTCTGCAAAGCCGATGTAACCATCACGAAACCCTTGTTTTTTTAGATATCGATAATAAAATTCAGTAATCATCACTTTTAAAATTCGCCACCAAGTAATTTTAGGATGATTAGCTTTAAATAGAGCCTCTGCCTCTTTTTTAGTCCAGATCTTGCTTTTATATAATCCTAGGCTAACGCTTCTGTCCGGGAAGTGAAGAACTGGTTCATCTAATGTACCCAGAGTGCCTTTAAATTGATAATTCTCGTGAGTAACTCCTTTTATTCCCTTAAAGTTTTTTTGTTTAAATAACCTAGTTTGATAATCTGGCCAGTAGCCACCGTGTTTAATTTTTTGACCATAAAAATGATTTAAGCGCTTAAAACGATAGGCTGAATTCGTAGTTTTAGGTAATAGTTTTTTTATTTCTTGCCAGCCTTTTTTGGTAATTCTTTCGTCAGCATCTAAAAAGATAAACCAGTCACCAGTAGCCTTTTTAGCAGCCCAGTTTCTTTGGCTAGGAAATGTAGTTAATTGGTGAGAGTAAATGTTTTTAGTTGAAATAAATTTTTTAGCTATTTTTAAGGTATCGTCAGTAGAATTATCATCAACAACAACAATTTGAAAAGCTTTTTGAACGCTTTTTAAACAATCGGGTAAAACTTCTTGGCTATTTTTAGTTAAAACGACAACACTTAGTTTCATGTTAAGTTCCCTTTGCCTCTTTTTAGTAAATAATAATCAATAATGCCTTTTTTTTCAGCTGGTCTGCCAGTAAACAGTCTGGTCATGCTTTGCTTAAACAAAGCTAGTTTGGTTTTAAATCTGGCATATTTAAAACCGAAAATTAATCTGTTTCTAGTTAGATAATAATCATGTAGATTAGACCCAGAACCTGAACTACCTGAACTTTTATGCCAGATAATGCTTTTAGGTTGATAGACAGTTTTAAAACCAGCTAAGTTAGCCTGATGAGAAAAATCTGCATCTTCCCAATATAAAAAATATTTAGGATCAAGTAAACCGATTGTTTCAAAAACTTGTCTTTTAATTAAAACGCAGCAGAAATTCGCAAAATCTATCTCTTTTTTTTGATCAAATTGACCAGTGTCTACTTGATCCATGCCTAGATGCTTGCCTTGAATATTATCCCAGTCAAAAACTCCTCCTGCATACCAAATTACTTTACCGAGCTCAGATTTTTTATATCTGTCTTGATGGTATTCAAAACCTTTAGCAAAATAAATTTTTGGAACAACTAAGTCAGCTGATTCTTCTGCAGCTTTTAGCATTAGTTTTAAAAACTGAGGGTGAACTTCAACGTCATTATTTATTAGTAAAAAATAGTCATATTTTTGCTTAAGACCAAGTTTAATGCCAAGATTATTACCCGCAGCAAAACCAGTATTCTTTTGAGTGGAAATTAATTTGATGTTTTGGTATTTTTTTAGACTTTTTTTTAAAGATCCGTCTGGCACTGGAGAGTTATCAACAACGATAGTTTTTATTTGATAGCCTGAAGGGAAAATGGATTTTTTTAATGACTGAATGGTTTCCAGAGTCATTTTAGGATTTTGATACTCTAAAATGATTATGCAGATTTTTTTGTTTCTTTTTGAAGCCATAAGAGGATATTATACCTTAAAGGTCAGGTTTTTTTGGTTATTTTTTTAACAAAAAAATGATAATCCTTAATAAGTTGTTGTGAATCTAATATAAAGATCGTTAGTAAGTAAATTAAGCCACCTGAGAACAAAACTAGGATTAGACTTACTAGTGAATTTACTAAAAGTCTACTTAAATAAAATGTAATTAAACCAGCTACTGCTGAGGCTAAAAACGCCTTGTAAACATGGGCTAAAACTTCAACTTTGACAATTTTTCTTATATAAATCCAGGTTAAGGGCAAACTTATATAAAGAACAATCACAGAGCCGATCATGGCACCAATAAAGCCAAATTTATATACCAAAGGAACACTAGTAGCCCAGTTAACAATGGTGTAAACAACCAATAATTTAACTGCAATCTTAGTCTTTCCTAAAGCCCAGAATGAATCCATAAATGTATTGGCGATACCAACAACTAAAATACCAAAAAGGTGAATATAAAAAGCTGGTAGAGCTGGCAACCATTTTTCAGTAAAAACATAAATAACTATTGGTTTGGCAGTAGCGGCTAGAATGAAAACACAAGGGAAAAGAAATAGGTTAGTAAAACGCAGAGTTTTTTCAATAGCTTTTTTTAACAAAACTTTATCATGTTGAATCCGAGAATAAGTAGGGAAAGTAACTCTAAAAATATCGCTCATGAAAATGATTGGCAGTTTTGAAAACGTCATAGCCCAGTTTAAAAACCCAACTGCAGCGGCGCCAGAAACAGCACCAACAAAGATGGGCATAACAGCGTCTTTGATAGTAGCAATAAAACCATTTAACTGAAAAGGAACACCAAAAGCGATAAGTTTTTTAGCTACCTTTAAATCAAGAGAAAAACTAACTTTCCATGGAGAAATAAAAAATAAGGCAATGGCTCCTAAAAAGCTTCTAATTAAAAGGGCAATAATAAAACTCCACACACCAAAATTAAATAAAGCTAAGGTAACGGCTAAGACTTGAAATGAAATTACCTCAATAACCTCAGGAATAATTAATTTGTCAAACTTTAATCGTCTTTCTAGTAAGATTGAAGGGATGGTTTTTAATGAAGTTAAAAATAAAGAAACTGAAAAAATTCTCAGCAACCAAACTCCTTGATTATTTAATCCGTAGCGATAAGCAATAAAAGGGGCTAAAAAATAAATTAATGCAACAATAATCAGAACAAAAATTTGTTGAAAAGTGAAAGTAGTACTGAGGTCTTTTTGAGTTAATTTTTCCTTTTTTTGAATTAAAGCTGCGCCTAAACCAACGTCAGAAAAAAAAGAAAAAAAAGTGATAACAAAACTAACAATAGCAAAGATGCCAAAAATTTCTGGAACTAGAAGTCTAGCTAGAAAAATACTACCTAAGTAATTAATAGCTTTTAGTAGAAATTTTCTGGCAGTTAAAACAACCACACCAGAAACCGCCCGATGACTGATCTGGTCTATTTCTAGCTCTGATTGCTCTATTAATTCAGACATATTTTGATCTAAATAATATTGCTAGTAATGTAATCCAAGAGACTAAGCTTATGATATCAGACCAGGATTGAAGATTTGTTTTAGCTAGTTTTATTTGAACTTGATTAGAACCAGAAGGAAGGTTTAGTTTAATTCGACCTAGGCTTTTTTCAATTTCTAGCGCTGTTGGTTGGTGATTAACCAAACCTTTCCAGCCAGGAAAATAATACTGATTAAAAATAAAGTCGCTTGGTTGTTCTACCTGACTAGCAAAAGAGATGAAACCTGGTTTGTAGGTTATGTTTTTTATAGTGGCCTGAGTTTCAAATAAGTCTTGACGAGGAATTTCATTATCTGGCCTGATAGCAGTTTTAGGTAAATAATCAAATAAAACTCCGCTCATGTTAGCTTGAATTTTTTCTAGATCAGTATAGTAAAAGAGGTCATTAGGTGAATATTCTTGAGGTTTAAAAAAACAAAGATTTAAAGAAATTATAGACATAATTAAAGCTGTTGTTAAATAAAGGCTGACTTTTTTAGATTTAATTAAGTAAAAAATTGAACCTGATAAAAAAGCTAGTAAGCTACCAGCAAAGGCAAGTAAGCGCCAAGGAAATTGCGCTAGCTGGAGCAAGGTTAACTTGTCCCAAATAAATTTGGAATGAAAAGTCATTAAGAAAATGGAAATAGCAAGGATGAGAAAAATGACAGTTAGTGGTTGGTTAAATTTTTTAGTTTTAAAGTTTTTAAGCCAAATAATAAAAGCGGGAATAGCTAAAACAAGATGTGGCCAACCAAGTTGAAATGAAATATCATCATTTGGCCCTAAAACTGAACCGCCATAGGCAAAAGCACGACTAAATAGTTGTCTTATATAAATAAAATGAAACTGGTAATTAAAAAAACCGCCAGTTAAGTTTTCAATGGCAGTTAAGTTTTTTTCAAAAAAAGCTGGCAGAATAAAAAATGCTGAAAGACCAAAAGCAAATATGCCTGAAATTGTCCAAACTTTTGCGTCTTTAAGTTTGAAAAAATAATAGATTGCTAAAAATATTAAGGTAAACAAAGCAATAACGTTGTGAGATAAAAAGATGGCGGTAATAGATATGGAAATTAATAATATATTTTTCTTTTTTAAACTATAAAATAGTAAGGGAATAAAGGTAGTAGCAGTTAGTTCGTTAAGGGTCCCGCGAACATAAAATTGAACTGCCCGGTAGGGTAAGTAAGTAAAAGCAGTGGCTGCTAAAAGCCCCCCATGTTTTCCCCAGTATTCTTTGGCCCAAAAATACATAAAATAAAAACCGACTAAGAAATTAAGCCCAAAAATAGACTTGATGCTTAAAACTGCTGGTAGCTTAACTAAATAGAGTAATTCAGCCAAGTAATAAGGCAAGGGGTTGTAAAAGTGAAATAAAGGCATGCCGTACCCCCAACCAAAATCTGAAGCCCAACGAGGAGGAATCTGGCCAGCTTTTAAGGCAAGGTCTAGCTCGATAAGTCTAGCTACATGCGTAAAGTCATGCATTCTAAAAAAATCTACCCTAAACAAAGGCCAAATAGTTGGCAAGACTATAGCAAGACTTAACAATATTAACCGGTGTTTTTTTATTAGTTTAATTAGTTTCATGGATTAACTTGATAGAACATTAGTTTTTGTTGATGTTTAGAATCTGACTGACGAGGATATTCTCCAATTAAATCTAATTGGCTTTCATCTCCAAATGAAAAACGATTATGGTTAGCGACTAAATAAACCAACTGGTTATCATTTAAAGACTTAATAATATCAGGGTGGTCGGTGGCTTTTCTTGGAAAACCTAAGCCAATTACATTAATATTTTCTGACTTATTAAAATATATTTGTAAACCATCTGGCAAAGTACCAAAGCTACCTTCAGTAGCTACAAGCACTGGCTGATCAGAAGGTAAATCGTTTAGATAGTTTTTTATTTCTTCTAAACCAAAGCCTGAAGACCACTCTTGCAAATATTGTCCTTTTTCAATTTGGTGTAATGGGGCTTTTTTGGGATTAATTAACAAGAAGTAATCAAACTTAAGCCAAAAAAAAGCTAGTAAAATAATAAAAACTAGCCGAATGGGTTTATTTAACTTAGTAATTCCCCAGCTAATAATGATGGTTAAAAATGGGACAATGGGTAAAAAATACCTAGGATAAATAATCTTGCCAATGCTAGCCTGAATAAAAATTGGAATTAGTACAAATAAGCTTAAAGCTAATATTTTAAGACTTTTCTTTTTTATGGCAATAAACCAAGCAATAATTAACATAATAATTAACGGCCAAGAAAAATAACTTACTAACCAAGAAACAATAATTGTTAAAGTGGCTGGGAAAAATTCAAGCCAGGTTGAAGTAATTTCTGATGCACTTCTTAAATAGTCAGCGCTTCTTGAATTAACCATATGAAAAGCGTTAGAAAATCTTTGAAGATTATATGCCCCTAAAGAAATTGCTGTTGATAAACTAACTGGGGCAATTATAGTTTTAATTTTTTTAATCCACTCTTTTGCTGGTATTAGTAAAAATAAAGCTGGTAACAAAACTAAGTATAAAGCGGCAGAAGGTTTGGTTAATAAGCTTGAAGTCCATAAGAATCCCAAGATAATAGCTTGCTTAAAGCTTGGCTTGGTAATTAATTTTAGCGAGCAAAAAACAGACCAAGAAATGAAAGCAGTTAATAGACTATCAGTAACACTCAAACGATCGTAGAAAACTAAAATTGGTTGAAAAACTATTAGAAAGCTGGCAATAATAGCAGTTTTTTGATCAAAAAATGTTTTAGCCAGATAATAAACAGCAATTAAGGTAAAAAAACCGGCTGAAACAGATAAAAGCCGGCCAACTAATAATGGGTCAATGTTAATTTCTAATAATGGAGATAGCAACCACATATGAAGAGGTGTTTTGCCGTCAGAAAGTGGAATAAAGTATTTACCTTGCCAGACTAACTGTGCCCATTTAAGATAGATGGCTTCATCGGCAAAAATAGGCAAAAGGTTCAGATTTACTAGTCGAGTGACAAAATACAAACCAATAGTTAGCAAAAGAATTAGCATGAGTCTATTTTATCACTTGGGTTGGATTTTTTTATAGATAATCGGCGTTAAAGCCAAAGATGAGAACCAGATTAATTGACGATATAAATTAACTGGTGAGTCCCAGTTACCAAAGTAAATATAGGGAAGATATCTAAATAGAGCGCCAATGGATAGAGCAGTGAATATAGACAAAGTGGTTTTTGATTTTGATAAAACTGAAAAAGAAAAAGCCCAGATTAAATACCAGGAGTGCATTTGGCCTGGTCTAGTAAACATAACAGCTAACAGAACCCAAGAAAATAAGGTTGGTAAATCAATCTTTTTCAACTTCAAGGCCAGGCCTTGAAGTTGAGCAAAGAAATAAAAAGGCAAAAGGACGATGGTGGCGTATTTAATTGAAGCTGATAATAATAAAAATAAAACTGAAGTAACCCAGTTTTTATCAAGAAGTTTTTTTGATTTTACTAAAAACCAAAAAGAAATAAAAGCTGGTAACATCATGACTACGTCATTGTGTCCATTGATAAGAGTTTCGATTAAAACTAACGGGCTTAAAGCAAATAACCACCATCGGTAGGTTTCTTTGGAGAATAGTTTTGAAATCAGTTTTTTTAAGATCCAAAGATTACCGAGCCAAAAAGCAGCCATAAAAGATTTCATAGCCCAAAAACTAAGAGTAAATTTATCTAGTAACCACGTTAAGCCAGGGATTAAAGAAATAATTGTCCAGCCATAAGCATAAGGAGCTGGGGTGTGGACATTATGCATAAATCGAAGAATGGGATCGGAAAATTGATTGGCGGTTACCAGATGAGGATTAACTTTGTAAATTAAGACCATCTTGGCATTAAATAAATAGTTAAAAATGTCATATGAAAACATTGGGTAAGATAAAATACCAAGTAAGCAAGTAAATATTATCCATTTAGAATTCAGGATTTTTTTTGGGATAGGTTTATTAATGGAGCTAAGATAAGAAATAATAAAAGTGAAAGAGAGCAAGAAAAAAACTAGATTAGCTAGCGGGCGATTAAATAGACTAAAAGATTTAATTATATTTGGTAAAAAAGGGTAAAAAGTTAAATTTAGATCAATAAAAGTAAGTGAAAAAAAGGTTAATAATATAATGACTGCTAAAAAAAGTGTCATTTTGATTTATACGAACCAGTTAAGTCAGCTAGTCTTATTTTTAAAACGTCAAAAAACATTCTGGCTGAATCTCTGACTGGATGAACTCGAGTAGTTTTTTCATGAGACCAATGAACTGGAACCTCAGCAGTTTTGATTTTCTTTTTATTAGCTAAAAAAAGCAGTTCAACATCAAAGGCGCCAGTAAAAGCATGTTTTTCTGATCTAGCTTGATAAACTTTTAGAGACTTAAACAAATCTTGAGCTATTTTTGTTTCAAATATTTTAAAACCGCATTGAGTATCATGAATGCCTCGAAGAGTAAAAAGTTGAACAACTAGATTAAAAACCTTGCCCATAAGATGTCTATGCATCGGCTCTTTTTGCCTTAAGGAGCCCTTAACCTCCCGTGAACCAATAACTATTTGGTAGCCTTTTTTTAAAAAAGGCAGTAATTTTTCAACCTCACTAATAGGGGTGGCTTGATCAAAATCTGTAAATAAAGTGTATTTGGTTTTAACAGCCATTACTCCCGTTTGAATAGTTGAGGCTTTTCCTTGATGTTGATTTTGAATAAAATGCCAGTTTGGTTGTTTTTTGACAAAAGATTTAATTTTTGAGCTTGAATCATCAGTTGATCCATCGTCAACAATAATGACTGGCCAGCCTAGATTGTTTTGCTTTAAGTAAGTAACTACTTGATGTAATTTTTTTTGATTGAAATTGTCAAGTTCATTAAATGCTGGAATCACAATACTTAAATCTTTTTTCATAAAGGTTGAATTTTATATATTTTATCTTGATCTTTATCTTCCCAAGAATTGATTACTTGAGCTGGTTTTAGTGATTGAACTTCCCACTGAGGTAAACTTAGCACATTTGGCTGGGTATATGGAGAAATTAAGTATAGAATACTTGTAGCTGGATACTGATCATAATCTAGTAAATCAATGCTTTGATCAAGTTCTAGAAAATAACGATAATTTGAGGCTCGGTAATCTCGAGTATCATCAATTAAAGCCAGGTTAACTTGTTGGTGTTGATTTGACTCAATATCATTGCTAATTAAATTAGCCGTTTCTTTAACTTGTTGTAAGTTTCCTTGACTGGTTAATAAAGATTGTAGCTGAGGAAGATTAAAATAAATAAATAAAGCTGAAAAAAGAAAAGGGATAAAAATTAACTTATACTTAAATTGGGATATAACTCTAGCCACTATAATATAAACTACTGGAAATAAAAAACCTAGGTAATGAGGATAAACATTACTATGATAAACAGCTAGGGCGATGATGCTTGATAATAACCAAGCTGACAATAAGATAAATTGAGGTTTTTTATTTTTAAGTAAAAACCAAGAAATTAATACTAGAAATGTTCGGGTTAGCCAAGTTCTAATTAAACTAAAATCTCTACCAAAGCCCAAGATCATGCCAATAGCTTGCTCGGCTCTCCCATTCACATCTTTAATTACTTGAATTAGGCTTAAACTTGAGTATTGATTGGTGTTAAAAAAACTTAACAAACCTTTGAAGTTCAAGAAGTTATTTTTTATTTCAAATAAAATTAATGGCAACATTAATATCAAAAAACCAATAATTGACTTAATAAAAAAAGGGTAGTTCTTTTTGTTTTTTATAATAAGAATTAATTGCCAGATTAGAAACGGGGTTAAAAAGACAATCATGTAATGAAGTTGTAGAGCTACAGCCAAAGATATAGAGGTTAATATTAGACCGGCTGGTTTTTTCTTTTGATTAACAAGGTAAAGTCCATAAATCAATCCTAAGCTCGCTAAAGGCATGGGATTTGGATTCCAAGCAGAGCGTGTTTCAGAAACAGGAATAAAGCCAATGGCAAATAAAAAACTTGCCCATCGAGCAGTTGTAGTCGAAAACATTTTTTTAGCGACAAAGTATAAAACAGGGGTTGTTATTACTCCAATAATAGCTGTGGCGATGGCTGGGCCGACTGGATTGTATTTAAAAAGCCATAAGAATGGCGTCATAAGATAGTAATACAATGGACCTAAATAAAAGCCGCCAACTGAAGTAATTGGGCCAATAAAAGGCAAGTCATGATCAATTAGAATTCTTTTTAAAACAATGGCATCTCTGCCTTGATCGCCTAAAAACATCAAGCTTGATTCTAGTCGATATAATCTTAAAACAGCCGCTACTAAAGTAACGAGAATAATAAACCAGTATTGGTGTATAAAAGACTTTATTTTTTCCACACAACTTTAGTGTACATTAGGTAATTCCAGATTAATCCGATTAATATTCCAATAATAACTAATGTGTTTTCGATTACAAATGAGCGGCCAATCAAGGCAACACCGGTTAGTAATACTAAGTTTTGAATTACTATTGACCCTAATGAAGCCAAGTTAAACTTGATAAATCCAGTTAATAATTGTTTAAGTTTTTTAAACTTAAATTTTTGATCTTGAAAAGTCCAGAGATTATTTATAGTAAAGTTTGAGACTACAGACAATTCAATAGCTAGATTTTGAGCAACGCTTAACCCAGTAAATAGTCTAAATATATTGAAAAATATAATCTGAACAAAAGTACCTACAGCACCAACTATGGCTACCTTAAAAAACTTTTCGTTTTCCCTAAATCGCAAGGTAAAAACTACTCTTAAAGAATCCTTAATGTTGTTTTTAGGGAATTTTGACTTACCCTTTGAACGATCAATAAAAGCAATTGGGTACTCAAAAATATTAGCTTTTAGCTTATGAAGAGCATAATAAAGATGAATTTTATAGGCAAATTGTTTAGATAGTAATTTTTCTAAATCTATCTTTTTTAAGAATTTTGTTTTTGTCCCTCTAAATCCTGAGGTCATATCAGTGTATTGCCAAGCCCAAAGAACTGATCTGGCAATTAAATTACCAAAATAAGATATTAGTTTTCGATGAATTCCCCAGTCATCGGGCATTGATCCTCCAGGTACATAGCGCGAACCAACCACAACGTCTGCTTTCTCTTCCAAGGTTTTAACCATGCCTGGAATGTATTTTGGCTGATGAGACCCATCAGCGTCATATTCAAAGACTACATCTGCTTTTAGCTTATCCATGGCATATTTCATGGCTTTTATGTAAGCTGCGCCAAGGCCTGCTTTAACTTTGTTTGGTAGCAAAACGACGTTTTTGTATTTAGCCTTTTTCTGCTTAACAATATCCTGGGTTCCATCTGGAGAACTATCATCAATGACCAATATTTGCATCTTGTGTTTCTGGTCAATTTCTTTGAATGCTTTCTCTAGTCCATCAATGGTGTTCCCGATATTAATTTTTTCATTGTAGGTTGGAATGATAATAACTACTTTCATAATGATTTTTCCCTTTCTAGGTCAGCTTTGACCATTTTTTCCATCATGGTTTTAAAGCTAGTTTTTGGTTGCCAATTTAAATGCTTTTTGGCTTTTTTATAATCGCCAACTAAAAGGTCAACTTCAGCTGGGCGCATGAATTTTTTATCTGATTCAACATAGTCTTTCCAGTTTAGCCCGACTGATTCAAAGGCAAATTGAACACATTGCCTAACTGACCAAGACTTACCAGTGGCGATAACAAAATCTTGAGGCTTATCTTGTTGAAGCATTAACCACATAGCCTCAACATAATCAGGAGCATAGCCCCAATCTCGTTTAGATTCTAAATTACCAAGCTTGAGCTTTTTTTGTTTGTTTAGTTTAATCCTCGCTACTGCATGAGATATTTTTCGAGTCACAAACTCTAAGCCTCTTCTTTCTGACTCATGGTTAAAAAGAATGCCCGAAACTGCAAACATGTTAAAAGATTCCCGATAATTGACAGTAATCCAATGCCCGTAAACTTTAGCTACCCCATAAGGGCTTCGAGGATAAAAGGGTGTATTTTCATTTTGAGGTGTTTCTCTTACTTTACCAAACATTTCAGAACTAGATGCTTGATAAAACTTGGCGTCTATCTCAGCGATTCTAAGAGCCTCCAGCATCCTGGTTACACCAAGAGCAGTAAATTCACCAGTAAGAACTGGTTGCGACCAGGAAGTGGGTACAAACGATTGAGCGCCTAAGTTATAAACTTCGTCAGGTTGAACTTCTCGAATTGCATGAGATAAAGAATGCTGATCAAGTAAGTCTCCCGATATTAAAGTAATATCATCAACAATATCTTTAATTCTGTCATAGTTAGAAGTACTAGTTCTTCTGGTAATACCAAAAACTTGATAGTCCTTTTTTAGTAAAAATTCAGCTAAGTAAGAGCCATCTTGACCAGTAATGCCAGTAATCAGAGCTTTTTTCATATTTTTTTCTCCTTTAACAATTGTAAATCATTTTCCACCATTTTAATAATCATATCTTTTAGGTTAGTTTTTGGAAGCCAGTTTAAATTCTTTTTGGCTTTTTCGATACAACCGACTGGGGCTTGAGCTTCAACAGGTCGATAGAATTTTTTATCTTTAATAACATAGTCTTTATAGTTTAAATCTAGATGCGAAAAAGCTATTTGACAGACATCTTTTACAGAAAATAATTTTCCGGTGGCAATGATATAATCATCAGCTTTTTTTTGCTGAAGCATCAACCACATGGCTTTAACATAATCTGGGGCATAACCAAAGTCTTGTTTTGACTCTAGATTTCCTAATGATAATTGTTTTTCCAGTCCGAGTTTAATTTTGGCGGCCGTAAGAGTAATTTTTCGACTAACAAATTCTGGTCCGCGTCGTTCAGATTCGTGATTATATAAAATGCCTGAAACAGCAAAAAGGTTAAATCTCTTTCTAAAGCTAATAGTGATAAAATGGCTAGCAGCTTTTGAAATACTATAAGGATCAACAGGGCTTAAAGGGGTGGTTTCAGTTTGAGGTGTTTCTAATGGAAGTCCAAATATTTTTGAAGAGGTAGCTTGATAAAATTTCGACTGAGGTGAAAAATCTCGAATAATTTCTAGTAATCGAGTTACCCCTAAGGTATTTATGTTTAAAGCAAGGCTAGGCTGCTGCCAAGCTTTAGGAATATAAGTTAAGCCAGCTAGGTTATATATTTCAGCTGGTTTATATTTTAAAATGATTCTTTTTAAGGAATCTATTTCAAGCAAGTCCCCTTTTTCTATAACTAATTGATCTTTAATTGGCTCAATATTAAATAAGCCAATGTCGTTACTGAGACTGATTAAGCCAATAACCTGGTAATTTTTTTCAAGTAATAATTCAGCTAAATATGAACCATCTTGACCAGTAATACCGGTTATAAAAGCAGTTTTTTTCATGATTGTCCAATGCCAAAGTATTTAAACCCGAGTTTTTTCAATTTAGAGGAACTAAGGAAGTTCCGACCATCAAAAATATTTGGATTTCTCATTAATTTTTTTATTTTTTTGTAGTTTAATTTTTTAAACTCTTGCCATTCAGTCACCAAAACCAAACCATCTGAATTGATTAAAGCAGTTTGAGGATCAGTAAAAAATTTAACTTTTTTTAATATTTTTTTGGCCTGAGGCGTAGAAACTGGATCGTAAGCGTAAATAATGGCACCAAGATCTAAAAGTTTTTTGACTAAAGGCATGGATCGAGCCTCGCGTAAGTCGTCAGTATTTGGCTTAAAACTTAAGCCTAGTACAGTAAGAATTTTTCCCTTTAGATTATTTTTGTTAACTTTTTTAATCTTGTTTATAAAGTAGTCAATTTGATCTTGGTTGACCTGATCTACTTGTTTTAAAAATCCAAAATCGTAACCTTTCTTTTTAGCATATGAGATTAATGCCCAAGTGTCTTTGGGAAAGCATGACCCTCCATAGCCTAAACCAGCTTCTAAAAAACTCTGCCCAATCCGTGGATCTAATCCTAAACCCTTTGATACATCTTTTATGTTAGCATCTACTTTGTCACAGAGAATAGCAATTGCGTTTATAAATGAAATTCTAGTGGCTAGCATGGCATTACTGGCATATTTAGTTAACTGGGCGGATTGTGGACTAACAACTAATACTGGACTATTTAGTTTTTTATGAACTTTGGCAAGAATTCTTTTAGCTTTTGAAGAATTAACACCAATAATAGTTCTTGATGGATTTAAGGCGTCGTTAACAGCTGAACCTTCTCTTAAAAATTCCGGCACTGAAGCAACGTCAAATTTTTGTGAAGTGTGAGAAGAAATAATTTCTTCTACTTTTTTAGTAGTTGAAGGCGGAACGGTGCTTTTGATAACAATAACTGAATAGTTGGTTAGATTTTTAGCAATAGACTCTGCAGCACTGAAAACAAATCTTTGATCATAGCTACCATCTTTTTTTGGTGGAGTACCAACGCAAATAAAAACAATGTCAGCTTCTTTTATGGCATGCTGATAACTCGTAGTAAAAGTTAGTTTTTTTTCTAAGTGCTTATTAACCAACTCTTCTAAGCCTGGCTCATAAATAGGAATTTTGCCCTTTTTTAGGTTGTTTATTTTTTTCTGATCAATATCTAAACCAACTACTTTGTGACCTAACTGAGCCATCACAGCGGCGGTAACTAAACCAACATAGCCAGTTCCAATAACAGATATATTCATGTCTTTAATATATCAGAGGTCTTAAGTCTTTTCATGATTAATTTAAACCACGGAGCATACATCTCTGGATGATCTTTAAAGCCTGTTATTATTTCCTTGATACTCAAGTATTTATATTCAGCTACTTCTTGAGGGTTTATTTTAGGCTTTTGATCAGAGAAGCCTAGATAAACATAATCAATTTCGTGTTCAGACAATTTTTGATTATATCTAGCTTGGTAAGTAAACTTGTACCAAAATTTTATACTTGCTTTTAAGCCCATCTCGAATTTTAATCTATCTTTGGCAAATTGATACATTGATTTACCAGGACGTTTGTTACCACAACATGAATTAGCCCAAAATAAAGGCCATAAAGGTTTATATTGACTTCTTTTTTGGAGTAAAAGCTGCTTTTTTGAGTTAAAAATTAAAACTGATATGGCTTGATGTAATTGGCCTTTGCCAAGATGGGCAGACAATAAATCTGTTTGACCAACTATTTGATCTTTTTTGTTAACTAAAACAACTTGGTTATCCGAGATAGATTGCTGGTCTTTTATTAATTGTTTTTTAATATCAGAAAGATTTTTTAACTTAACTGGAGGCCTAACAAAATGAGTTAAATTAATGGTGAGTTTTTTTTGATAGATAGTTTGATTAAAGTTAAACAAAAAAACTTCTAAATTATTTTGAAGGTTGTTAAATATATATCTAGGGCCATAGTAAGCCATTCCTAGATACGTTTTTGATCCTAGCTTACAAGTAGCGGCGTAAACACCGGGCTTGATTTTAATTGGTTTGACTATTTTCAAGTTAGCTGTGGGAAAACCGATTAAGCGACCTTGCTTTAATCCTTTAACAACATTTGAAGTGTAAGAAAACTGTTTAGCTAGTTTTCGCATGCGAGGCTTGAGATAAAGAGAGAATAACAATATCAATAGACAAAACAACAGCGGCAATAATTTGAGTTAAATTTAAAGACTCTTTTAGAAAAATCCAACCAATTATAGCGGCAAAGATAGGCCAAGATAATTTTACAAATGTGGCCACAATTGCTTTGGTAAGCTGTAGCCCTTTATAAAAAATAATAAATGCCACCATGCCTGAAGTAAGAGCAATCCCTAACATGCTTAGCCATTGATTTGGGGTGATTTGAGATAATGGCATAGATTGATTAACTAGCTTTGATGCTATAAATGCTAAAGGAATAGCTAGAGTGAATCGCAGTATTGCTGTGGATGTAAAACTAATTTTATTTAATATCATTTTCCCTAATACATTGGAGCTGCCCCAAAAAACAGCTGCTCCCATAGCCAAGACAGCTGCTGTGAGCTCTTCTGGTCTATTAGTAATATTAGGAATTAAGTTAGGAAAGGCTAGAAAATAAGCAGCAACTAAACCAACTGAGGCTAAGCTCAAGAATCTAGGAGTGATTTTTTCTTTTAGCAATATACTTGCTAGAAAAACTGAAAATATTGGCTGAGTTTGTTGGAGTAAAATAACCACTGAATAATTAATATAGTTAATTTTAACTAATGCAGAAGTGTAAAAAATAGTGGCCATAACTGAAGCGGTTAAGGTTAAGATAAAAACAACTAGCCAGTCTTTTTTAGTAAGTTTTATATATTCTTTTAAAGCTTTGGGTAAAAATGGTAAAGTAATTAAAACACCAATGGCGTGCTCGAGCATAACAACGGTGGCTGGAGGAAGAGTATACAAAGAACGACGAAGTAAACCGTCAAGACTCCATAATAATGAAGATAGAATAATAAATAAAAAGCCGAAATTTGACATAAGATATAGTTTATTTCTCTTGCCTGGACAAAGATAAGACAATTATATCACCAATTAGAACTACAGCAGCGATTGACTGAATAAGAGTTAATCTTTCTTTTAAGACAAAAAAGCCAATTAAGGCAGCTGAGACTGGCCAGGCAAACTCAGCAAAGGTAGCAATTTTAACCTCGGTTTTTTGTAAACCCTTATAATAAGCCACAAAGGAAACTACATTTGAGAAAAAAGCAATTAAAATCAAATAACCCCATTGAGTTGAAGTAATAGCAGATATTGGATAAGTTTGGCCAAGTAATAAGCTAAAAATAAAAGCAGTTGGAATAACAATAGCAAATCGTAAAGTAACAGCTGCTAGATAACTTAGTTTATGAAGGATCATTTTGCTTAACACAATGGTTGAACCCCACATGGCTGCAGCTCCTAAGGCTAGGAAGGCAGCTTTTAGTTCACCATTGCCACCGATTAAATGAGGTTTGAATTCTGGAAAAGTAAGAAAATAGGCAGAAAATAAAGCGACAAATGCTAAGATGAAATATCGACGGTTAAACTTTTCTTTTAAAACTAAAGCAGCTAATAATATAGTAAAGACTGGCCTGATCTGTTGAAGCAAGATAACAACTGAGTAATTAATGTAGTTTACTTGAGCCAAAGCGGCTGTAAAAAGGATATTAGCTATAGCTCCACTTAAAACAGCTATAGTGATAATCATTATCCAGTCTTTTTTGGACATTTTTTTATATTCTTTAATAAACCTTGGCAACAGAGGAGATAGGATTAAAAATCCAATTGTATAAACATAAAAAACTATAGTTGAAGGAGGAATACCAACTAAATAACGTCTTATTAAACCATCAAAACCCCATAAAATCCCTGCCAATACTATTAAAAAAGCATAACCTTTTCGCATTCTGTAAAAATACACTATAATGGCCTTTTTCACAAGGTATATTTAATGTTAATAGGGTAAAATGTAGATATGAAAATAGATATAATAACTCTTTTCCCAGAGATGTTTTTAGGACCATTTGATTTTAGTTTAATTCAACGAGCTAAAAAAACAGGAAAAGTGAAGATAAAGATTCATAACTTAAGGAAATGGGCAGAAGATAAACATAAAACAGTCGATGATAAACCATTTGGTGGCGGACCAGGAATGATTATGAAAGTAGAAATAATTGACAAGGCATTAAAACATCTAGAGAAAAAGAGTAGCCTAGTCATTTTGTTAACTCCTCAAGGAAAACAATTTAACCAAAAGTTGGCAAAAAAGCTATCAAAAGAGAAGCATTTGGTGTTGGTGTGTGGTCATTATGAAGGTTTTGATGAAAGAATTAGAAAATTAGTAGATATTGAGTTATCAATTGGAGATTTTGTGTTAACTGGTGGGGAGATTCCTACTATGGCAATTGTTGATTCAGTAGTTAGATTGATTCCTGGAGTAGTTGGCAATAATAAATCAATTAAAGACGAATCATTTAGTAAAAAACTTCTTGAGTACCCTCAATACACTAGACCAGCTAAATATAAAGGGAAAAAAGTGCCAGATATTTTATTGTCAGGTGATCATAAAAAAATAAAAGAGTGGCAAGAAAAACAAGCTCAAAAAAGAACAAAAGAGCGTCGACCAGATCTGATTTAATCAATTAAATTAGACTTACTCCATAGGAAGCTTTAAAAAACTTACCTGGTTTTAAAACAATTAAACCTTTTTTGTTGTTAAATGCATTTGTATTAGAGGTCATTGGTTCAATGGCGATTGATTTTCTAAGTGGAGGAGTATAGATTTGAAGATAGTTGTATTTGTTTTTACCAGTTTCTTGCCAAAGACAAAGAGTATAGTTATGTTTTTTTGAAAAAAGTAAAGTTTTGGCTTTTTTTCTTTTGTTAACAACAAAGCCAGTATCAAAAAAAGTTTTGTTAATTTTGGTTAAGTTTGAAAAATTATTAAAAGTTATATACTTGCCGGTTGGAATTAATCGCTTATCTACTAAGATCTTTTTTTGTGAAGGAATTTGTAGATAAAGATCGTCAATCTTTTGGTTAAGGGTAAAGTATGGATGCCAACCATCAACTATGGGAATGGTAGTTTGAGATAGATTAATAATTTTAGTAATTGCTTTAAAGCCTAGTCTTGATAAAGAATAAACCAGTTTAACTTTAAATTTAAATGGATAGCCAGAGAAATTTTGATTGTATTTAAAGCCTAAAGTTAATTTAGCAGACTTACTATTTGCAAATATCTTTTCTACTTTAAATGGTTGATTAAATACAAAGCCATGAAGAGAATTATTTCGATCTGGTTCATTAATAGGTAGCTGGTATGTTTTATTATGAAAATGATAGCAGCCATCTTTTATCCTATTAGCAAAAGGAATTAGCTTGCAGTTTGCCCCCATGAATTGACTATTATCTTTAATCGTAGCTATAGTTTTACTTTCGTCGATTAATGAATATAGTTTTTGGTTTTTATTAAGAATAATTTGGCTAGTATTGGCACCAAACTTGGGAATAATAGATACAAGTTCATTTGTTTTTTGATTGATTAATCTAACTTTTGATAACTTGCCAAACTTCTCTCTTTTAATCTTAAACATGTTTTGATTTTATCAAAACTACTAATAAATAAACAATTTATTTCTTCTATATGGAGTTAAATATTAAAAACAAGATAAAATTATTTGCGTAGTGCAAAATAGATCCTAGCCAAATCGATTTTGTTTTATGAACTATAAGACACATTAATGGGGCAAAGATGAAAGTGGAATATAATATCTGCTTAACAAGATATGTAGTGTCTAGAAAAAAGATATTCTTGATGTGTCATAGACCAAATAAAACTGAGGAATAGATAATAGCCTTTTTTGTGGCGGAATATTTAAGAAAGATAGAAAATACAAAGCCCCTAAAGATAATTTCCTCGTAGACTGGGGCAAAGAGAGCCTCGAGATAATAAAATAACGGATAACCAAAAAGCAAGCCTGTTTTTTGATAACTGGCGCTGGCTAATATTGAAGTGGAAATAAAAAAAAAGACTAATAAAACGATTTGGATAGTAGGAGTAAGAACTCCTATTTTACTAAACTTAAAGTAGTTAGTTTTCATTTATCGTTTTTATTATTAGCAGTATATCTGATGTTGCGAAACGAGTGAACAGTATAATATTTTAACTTACTGGAAACGAGTTGAGCAATATGGGCGAAGCCTGAGTCCAAATTTATTTTATTTCTCTCAGGATGTAATAAGTAGACTTTCCTTTTCCTTTTCTTTCAATCAAGTTAAGTTTAATTAATTTTTGAAAATCTAAAGCTCTGGTAGCTTTGGCTCTTCTAACTAGAAGGGCGTAGTCTTTATCAGAAATAAAGTTATTTTTCTCAATAAATTTCAGTAGTTTTTTATGATGTGGTTTTAATTCAGTTTGGGGATTAATACTAATTTTTGGCAGTAGTTTTTGAATTCTTAGCAATTCATCAATTATTCCTTCACAAAAATACTCAAGCCAGTTAGTAAAGTTTACTTTATCCACTAAATCATAATAATTGCCCTTTTCGCCAACAAAATTGAAGTATTTAGTTACATTTTGATTGTAGTAATTTTCAAAACTAAAAAGATTAAAAGTATTTAAGCCTAATTCTGCTAAAAGTACTTTGGTGGCTAATCGAGTAACTCTGCCATTGCCGTCAATAAAAGGATGAATAATAGCCATTTGTTTGTGAAAAATTCCGGCAACTATTAATGGATCAATAGTCTTTTTGTTTTCCTGAACAAAACCTACTAACTCTGTCATTAATTTATTAACATCTTTGTAGTTTGGTGGCAGAAAAACAGTTTTACCAGCTTTGGGATCCCTAACTACAACTGGATGTTTTCTAAAAAACCCTGATTGATGTTGTGGCAATAAATCCTGAGTAACTTGTTTTTGAATATTAAGAATTAAATCTATAGTCAGTCCTACGTTTTTTGATTCTAGTTTTTTATTAAGGCTAATTAAGGCTTTATTATAATTAATAACTTCTTTTTCGCTATCTCGAATAAACTTAGGTTTTAATTTAAGAATTTTTTTCACCTCAGTTAATGGAAGTGGATTACCTTCAATACTGGTTGAGGTAAAACTGGATATTTCCCGAGCTGTTTTTTCAAGTTCAACTAAAACGATATCTGGGAATCTTTTTTGATTTAACTCAATCACTAATTTATTAATCCTTTTAACCTGATCTAGAAGTTTGTCGGTAATCTGATATTTAGGCTTAAACATATAGACTAATTATAGACGAATAATAGACGATTGTCAAGAGGAAAAACGCTGTTATTAATAAACTTCCCCTTATATGAATATTTTCTGAGCGAAGCGAAGAAAATACCTCTTCCCCTCTAAAAAAAACAAATTTATCGTTCTAAAATATTCTCCTCCTGTATTTTTCAAGAGAAAAATATTTTTTGAATTGCGTATATCGTTCGCAGTATATGGGAAGTTGTGAAACGACACTATGGTAAATTATATCTTAAACCATAGTGGAGTGGAACAATTTGGGTGAAGGGCGAGCTGAGCCCGGAACCCCATATACTGCTGTTATGTGACCCGAAGCAAAATGAAGGGTTAAATATTTTGCGAGAGCGCAGCGTGGCAAGGAGCGTTAGCGACGAAGAGCATTGAGTTGTTATTGATTGATGCTAGTTAATTACTTTAAGTCGAGAATCATGTCTAGAGATTCTTTGTCATCTTTGTTTTTAAAGTTACCTAAGTTTTTGAAGCCATTTTTCTTGTAAAAATTAATTGCTCTTTCATTGTTGGCCAATACTCCACCCCAAAGAAGCATGCGATTTTGATTAAATTTCTGAGCTATGGAGACCAACAAGGGAAATAAAGCAGACCCAACTCCTTGATTTTGATATTCGTCAGAAATACAGGGGCCTATTCTGCAATCAGCCGTAGAGTTAAGATCAACGCCATATTCTAGGAAACGCTTTCGGTCACTCTCGGGAATATCAAAGCTATATTCAAAAAGAGCAATTATTTTTTTTGTTTTATTGGAAACAACAATAAAACGTAATTTATCATATCGGTTAATTGCATCACACATTTCTTTTGCAGTAGAAAGATCATAGCTATCAAGAGTGTAATATTCTCGAGTTGATTTTGATAAATTTTCTAGAAAAATGGTGAGAATTTGAGAATCATTTTTTTTAAGAGGTCGAAAAACTGCTTTTTCTCCTGATGGTAAAACAACTTCTGAAGTAAACATACCTGGTTTTTCAACGATGTCAGACAATTTCAGAGGCATAGTTTAAGTAATTAAATAACAACTCAATATTTCACATAACGTTTGCAGTATATCTGATGTTGCGAAACGAGTGAACAGTATAATATTTTAACTTACTGGAAACGAGTTGAGCAATATGGGCGAA
>CAZVYS010000016.1:0-22197 GCA_964630755.1 uncultured Pseudomonadales bacterium
AGTTAACTGAAGCTTTAACTAAGACTCGTCAGGAAGAAATCAGGCAAAATGTGTTATGGAAGCTAGCTGTTGGTTCATTGAAGTATGATAGAAATGATGGTGATTCAGAAGAGCATGATGCTAAAGTAAGGCAGGCTAAACTTGACCAGCTGGGATTAGTGTTAGTTGCTAGAGCAACTGATGATTATCAGGCAACTACATTTAGGTCAGTTTTACGCAGAATAAATACAGCCTCTCAACTACAAGTGATTGACTTAGGAATTAATGGTATTCCGGATAACAGAAGAGAGATTAGAGATCTTGAGCCAGGAGGATTGAATATTGGTTCAGCTAACAGTGATGAGTATTTACGGTTTATTGAGATAGCAAAGGAATATTTTGATCAACTAGGGGTGGAAAGAGCGGCTCAAAGATTAACTGTAAATAATATATCAGGGGAAGTGTTAAGAAAATTAAAACCAGTGATACTAAGTGAGTCAGAAGATGCTGTTAATGCTATAAAATTTAATACCATAGAGGAATTAGAAAGAGATAAATCTAAGATAGGCATTGATGTGTGGTTAGAGGCGGTGGGTGAGCCGTTTTTAGAACTTTCGTATGAGCAGATGCAAGAGGATGCAGTATATCAAGATAGATTAGTATGGGTACAAGATAATTTAGCTAAAGTTGCTCAAGAGCGGAAGACAGAGATTGCTGGTACTGAACGAGTTGCCATAGTTAACTGGGTTGATGGGTTAGCAGCTGTGATACCAGGCGGGATATTGCTAAAGTCTGATCAGCTAGTAAGGGCTTTGGCAGGATGTGAACCACATGTAGATGTATTATTAACTACCAGGAGATTGTTAAAAGATGGTGAAACTTTAACAGAATTAAATGCGGCGGCAATATTAGCTAATCGGTTTGATAGGGTGTTAAAAACAGCTGAGCCACCAACGACTGATCAAATGGCTTTTATTGCTGGGAATATAGTAATGAAGGAATTTGGTGAAGATAAGCCAACGCCTTTACTGGTTGGAGGGTTAGCAGTAATGGGGAGAAGGTGGTTAACAGATGTTCATGTTGATGTAGTAGTAGGAGAAGCAGTTGAGTTTTGTGAGAAGGTCAAGTTAAAACCAGGTGATAAAGATATATTTTCAGGCTTTGAAGGTGAGATGGCAGGTCAGGCAATTGGTGGGGTGTTAGGCACAATGGTAAAAAGAAGCAATGATGAAGGGGTAGTTGTATGGAATGGTTTGAAAAAGCAGCTTGATAAAGCTGAGTCAAATTCAGCAGCTAAAGCGGGATTAGTTATAGCTGCTGAGGGTGTGCCAAGAAATAAGAAGACCACTCAGATGGCCAGAGAATTATGGGAGAGTCAAAAGGAGAATAGTCATATAGGGCAAGCCCTAATTAAGTTTATTAGTTGGCATGCTGATGATAGTTTAAGAGAAAATTTGATCAAGGTGATTGCTGACACAAATGAGGAATCAATAGATGATTTTTCTTGGAACTTAGCGGTTCACGTTGCAGAGCAGTCAGGAGATCTTAGTATGTTAAGAGGAATAGAGCAGGCAATTGAGGGATTATCAGGGCAGGAAGAAGAAAATAGCGTTAGCGAGAGGTTGAGTCAGGCGATTGAGAGGATTGAGTGGATGGACTGGATGGAGAATTTAGCTGAAAAATTTGATAAAGGAAGAGATGAAGCTGATAGTGCTTTAAGTATGATTAGAGAAATGCTAGATAGTTCAAATCGTAAGTTACAGCCAACCAACAAAGCGTTATTGCCATTATTGCAAGCTGCTAATAGACAGTTTGATTTAACGCCTTTAGAAATGGGAGATTTATTGGCAGAGATCTATGGCTTAGTGCCGATAGATAAACTAAACCATGTTAGTCAAGAATTAAAAACAATCCTAAAACTTCAAGAACAAGGAAGAATAGAAATATCTGAATCTAAGCAAGCTTTTTTAAAAAGAAAGATGGTGAATAAATAGATAGTTATTTATCCTGAATGCCTAAGAGCCAAAGAACGGCTTCTTTTTTGTAGCGTCTGTCACCGCGGGAGTTGATGCGAATGGCAGGGAGTTTGCCGCGTTTGCCCCAGCGTTTGATGGTAAGAGGGGAGACTCGTAAGAGTTCGGCTACTTCGCGAACAGTTAATAAGTCAGGCAGATTGTCTAAAGAAAGCTTGGGCGGTTGACTAGCCTGAGACAAAGGTTTATCGTTTGATGTAGTTTGATCTTGCATATGCCTTTCAAAGGCAGTCTAATTACTACTTTAATTGAACTCAATATATCAAACTAAGATAGAGTCTGTCAATAGTTATCAAGTAACAAAAACCCCGGTGATTAACCGGGATTTTTTACTTGCCTTCAGGGATGATCCCTGTAGGTTATTTGAGTTCTACTTGAGCGCCGGCGGCCTCGAGTTTTTTCTTGGCTTCATCGGCCTCTTCTTTTTTAAAGGTACCAACTTCTTTTGGAGCGGCTTCAGCTAGATCTTTAGCTTCTTTTAAACCTAAGTCTTGGTTGACTTCACGAAGAGCTTTTATAACACCAATTTTATTAGCACCAGCATCTGCGAGCACCACTTGGTATTCAGATTTTTCTTCTTTTTCTTCAGCAGCTTCTCCAGCGGGAGCGCCGGCTGCGGCGACAGCTACAGGAGCGGCAGCTGAAACACCAAATTTGTCTTCTAAAGCTTTAACTAGTTCGGCTAGCTCGATAACAGTTAGTTTTTCAACTGAGTCGACAATCTTTTTTAAAGAAGCAGAGATCTTAACTTTTTTTTCAGCTTTTGGTTGAGCTTCCTCTGTTTTTTTAACATTATCTGACATGAGTTACTCACCACCTTTCTGTGATTGAATAGCATTCAATGCATAAACTAAATTGCGTAGATTTCCAGACAAGACATTAACAAAGCCAGTTAATGGAGCTTTGATAGTGCCAACGGTTTTGGCGATAAGTTCGACTTTACTTGGCAGTTTGGCTAAAGTTTCAATTTGATCTTTGGTTAGGGGTTCTTTGTTAAGGTAACCAGCTTTAATAGTGGGTAAATCGTTGTCTTTTGCAAACTCGGCTAAGGCTTTTAAAGGGGCAATGGGGTCGTCGTAAGAAAATAGGCTGATGGTGGGGCCAGTAAAGTAGTCAGCTAGATCGTCGATGGGGTATTTTAAATCTTTGGCGGCAATTTTAAGTAAAGTGTTTTTGGCAACGGTTAGTTCGCCGCCAGCTTCAACTACTTTGGTTCTAAGTTCTTGTTGAAGGTTAACTGGTAGTCCAGCGTAATCTGCTAGTACCACAGATTTAGCTTTTTTGAGCTTGGTTTTAAGTTTTTCAACTTGGTCATGGTTAATTTGTGATGGCATCCGCCTCCTTTGGCGAGATAAATAAAAATCGCGTCAAAGACACGAGCTATTTGTCTCGGCAGGACTTAGTATTTGCCTGCTGTCTTTGAACAAAATGGATTATATAATAAGAGGTAGTTCTATGTCAAAACTAAAATATTCTAAGAACCGACCTTGGAATTTACTAGAGGATATTGTGGTGGTGGATAAACCAGAAGACTGGACGAGTCATGATGCGGTGGTCAAGATTAGGAGTGAGTTGAGAAGAAAGTATGGAAAAAAAATTAAGGTAGGTCATGGAGGGACTTTAGATCCGTTTGCAACTGGAGTGCTTTTGATCTTGATAGGCAAAGCTACCAGTAGATTTGAGGAGATTAAAGATTGGGACAAAGAGTATGTAATGGAGTTAAAGCTAGGGGAAGCGACTGACACTGGTGATAAAACTGGTAAAGTGACTGAATCTTGTAAGGTTCCGAACCTCGAAAATAATAAAGCAGAAGAGGTGATAAAGAGTTTTGTAGGTGAGTTTGAACAAGAGATTCCAAAGTATTCAGCCAAGAAGATTGGGGGCAAGAAGATGTATCAGTTAGCAAGATCAGGGAAGAAAATGGAAAAGCAGACTAAGATAGTTAAGATAACAGAGTTAAAATTACTCAGCCTGCAGGGACAGACCTTGCAGGTAAGAGTAGTTTGTGGGTCTGGAACATATATGCGAAGTTTGGCTGTTGATATTGGCAAGAAGTTAGGATTACCAGCTCATGCAAAGGAATTAAGAAGGACTCGAGTGGGAAAATACAGCCTACAAGGACTCTCCTCGTAGGCTACTGGCAATATTTAAAGTTCGGAACTTTAATATGTAGTTATTGCTATAGGTTTGGTATAATTTAAAGATGGTTGGTTCTTTGGAGCAATTTCCTCAGCAGCAGTTTTATGATTCTGTAGGTCGTTCGGCGGATGTTGGCATTGACGGCAGGCAAATAGTATTTTCACACAATCCTGCTGCAGACTATTTACATGGTTATGCTTTGTCGACTCCATATTTGTTTGATGGCGGAAAACCTGGATTAACAAAACTCACTTATGGTTTTGTTACTTGTGAAATTGCCTCAAGCTCTTGCGTTATGATTAGAGGTATTAGGCCAACTGATGGGAGGTATGATCCATTAATAGGTTTACTAGTTGACTCTGGTGTAGTAGTGGGAGAGCCTCGATTTAACTTTTTTGATAAGGAAGAAAAGAAAATAATTGAAGCAACAGAAAAGTTGTTATTTGATAATTGGTTAAAAAAAGCTATTGATATAGAGCCAACAATTGATGCGAGAATATTGTCAGACACAGAAGATCAATATCTTGTCTTGCGTTGTTTAGAAGTAATTGAAGGGAGTGGGTTCAGATTTGAAAGTTTTGGTGATCCAAATCCAGTGCTGGTTTCTTCGTCTATGGCGACAGATGCAGCTGGAGATATTTTAAATTTAGCGAGTGAAATTGCCACAGATCCAAGTTGGACAATAAATCGTGGATTAGATTTTGCTGAGAGATTAGATGATCAGGTTGGGAAAGTTTTTGGGAGTATTATTGGATTTTAGTTAACTTGGAGTTTAATGCTAGGACTCATGGAAGAGCAGAGGAAGACAGATTTGAGGCTGCTTGGCTTTAGTTCTTTTAAGATGCTGTTGACGTTATCTTTGAGCTTTGCATCTGTAAAGGATAGCTTACCAATAACTAAGTGAAGAATAGGGGCTTTGGGTTCGGATTTGTAGCGAGTGACTCCGCCGGCAAGTTTCTTTTTAAGTTCTTCTGGTTTGTCTGAAATAGTGCCGGTTTTGGGATTAGGCATGAGGCCTTTGGGGCCAAGTATTTTAGCAAATTTCGCTAGCTTGGGCATGAATTTAGGCTCTGAGACTAGGACGTCAAAATCTATTTTGCCAGTCTTTAGTTTGCCGAGTGTTTTGTCTGAGGCAATTTCTACCTTTTGTTTTTTGCCAGTGCCATGGGGTAAATTGAGTTCACCAGATAGTTTATCAACAGACAGGTTGCAGTGAAGTTCGACTGAAGCATCAAACTTGGTGGTCGAGACTTTTTTAAGTAGTTTAATGGCTTCAGAGATTGAGTAGCTTTTGGTTTTATCGACTAGTTTTTTGGCGGTTAAGTAGCGCTTGGATCGGTCGTGCTTGACTCGTTTTATAGTTTTGGTTTTTTTTGAGTCTTTAGGTTCTTTTGACTTTTCTTTTACTGGCTTGGTTTCTTTGACCGGAATGGCAGTTGGTTTGGCTTTATCTTTTTTCTTAACCTGAGTTAGTTTTTGACTTCTAACGCCTGATGCCTTGAGTTTTGGTGAATCAGATTCAGCTAAGTCTAGTAAAGCAATTTTCTTTTTACCCATTTGTTTTTATTCCCATTGATCTTGCGGTACCAGCGACAATTTTTTTGGCTGCCTCAAGGTTATTGGTGTTAAGATCTTCTAGTTTTTCTTTGGCAATTTTTTCGATTTGGTTGTCTTTTAGAGTAGCGACAATATCTCGACCTGGTTCGTGGGAGCCTTCTTTAAGGTTAAGCTCTTTTTTAATCAGTTCAGAGACTGGAGGTTTTTTAAGTTCAAAAGTAAAAGAGCGATCTTCGTAGATAGTAATAACGGCTGGGATCATGCCTTGCATTTGTTTGGTTTTGTCGTTGTAGGATTTGCAAAAATCCATGATAGCTACTCCGTGTTGACCAAGAGCTGGTCCGATCGGAGGAGCTGGATTAGCTTTTCCAGCTGGGATATTCAGTTTTAGGGTAGTCATTACTTTTTTTGCCATAATGTTTTGTTTTATTAAAAAATCCCTGCACAGCAAGGATTAGTAGGTGTCGGTCCGATGTTTCTTCAGACCTTCCTCACTTGCGGTGAAGTAAAGGGAATTATATGTTAAATCTTTTGGACTTGCAAGAAGTCGAGTTCCACTGGAGTTTCTCTACCAAAGATAGAGACTAGGACTTTAACTTTGCCTTTTTCGTCGTCAATGGATTCAACGCTGCCGAGGAAGTCGGCAAATGGGCCTTCGATGATTTTAACAGCTTCGCCCATGGAGAATTGAGCTTTGTATTTTGGTGCCTCCATTTGCATAAACTTCATGATGTTTTTTACTTCTGGAGCTGGGAGTGGAGTAGGTTTGTTACCTACGCCGACAAAGCCAGTGACACCTTGAGTGGTACGGACGGCTAACCAGGAATCGTCAGTTAAGATGAGTTTGACTAGCATGTAGCCTGGGAAGAGTTTTTCCTGAACATCGTGTTTTTGGCCTTTTTTAATCTGGATTTTGTTTTGAGTCGGAATGAGGATTTCCAAGATATAGTCGGCTAGCTTCATGGAGTTGGTTCTTTGAGTTAGGCCAGCGGCTACTTTTTGCTCGTGGCCTGAGTAAGTGTGAACTACATACCATTTGGCTTTTTTTGATTCAGATTTGTTGATGACGATATGGTTTTCTGCTCGTTTTTCTTTGAGTTCTTTTTCTTGTTGTTCCTTGACAATGTCTTTTTCTTCTTGAGTTTCAACTTTGTCTGTAGGTTTAGAAATAGCTTTTTTCTTTTCGTCAGCTTTTTTAGGTTCCGAACTAGCTCCGACGTTCGTCGGAGTCGCAGTTGCTGAAGTTACGGAACCTTCAGCCTTTGGCTGATTTTTCTTTTTCTTCTTCATCCGCCTCCTGGCGAGATACTATTTAATGATTATTCCCATTAAGTTGGTAAATAAGTAGTCAAGTCCACCGATGAAAAGACCGGTTAGTAAACTAACTACTAATACAATGACAGTTAGTCTAATAACCTTTTTCCTGGTTGGCCAAACTACCTTTTTAAGCTCAGCAATAGATTGATTAATAAACTGCTGAGGGGTAACTGAGCCGCCTTTCGGCGAGCCAGGGTCGCCTTTTGGCGAACTAAATTTTTTAGAAGCTGATTGTACCATGACAAGCCTTATTATGCCATAAGTTGGATTAAGATGGTATACTTTAAGATATGCAAAAAGTGACTAAGGCAGTAATTCCGGCAGCTGGTTTTGGAACGAGATTTTTACCACAAACAAAGGCAATGCCAAAGGAGATGTTGCCCGTGGTAGATAAGCCAGTCATTCAGTATGTGGTTGAAGAATTAGTTGAGGCAGGAATTAAAGATATTATTATGGTGACCGGGTATCATAAGCGGACGATAGAAGATCATTTTGATGCTCCAAGTA
Source organism: uncultured Pseudomonadales bacterium (assembly GCA_964630755.1). GTDB lineage: Bacteria > Patescibacteriota > Microgenomatia > UBA1400 > CG1-02-47-37 > CAZVYS01. The sequence goes on from CAZVYS010000016.1 coordinate 7,533, forward strand.
TGGACTTGGTTGAAAACCTTAAGATGGGGGGAGAAGGAAAAAAGCCATTACTTGAAGCGGTCGAGCGAGTATCTGAAATGGCTAATTTTATTTATGTTAGGCAAAAAGGCCCCTATGGCAATGGAACGCCGTTGATTAATGTTAAGGAAATAGTTGGGGATGAGCCGTTTATTTACACCTGGAGTGATGACTTTATTTTAGCTAAACCATCTAGGTTTAAACAGTTGGTTGATGTTTATAAAGAACATGGTTGTAGTGTTTTAGCTAGCATTAAAGCCACCAGTGATGAGGATTATGATCGGTATGGGTTTGCTGGTGGGAAAGAGCTTAAACCGGGATTGATAGATGTAGATCAATTGATTGAAAAACCAGGCAAGAAAAAAGCACCGAGTGATTTAGCTAATGTGTCTGGATTTTTATTTATGCCTGATATTTTTAAGTATTTAGACCAGGTGCTGGAGGAGTTAAAAGAAGGGGAAGAGTTTTATTATAATGATGCTTTAAAGTTAATGCTTAAAGATAAGCATCGGATACTAGCTAAAGAGATTGAAGGTGGGAAGTATTATGATACTGGCAACAAGATGGAGTATCTTAAGACCGTAGTTGAGTTTGCACTTAAGCATCCAGACGTGAACGGAGAGTTTAAAAACTACTTAAAGACTTTGGATTTGTGAGACAAGTCGGGGCGCATCTTTCAATTAGTGGTGGATTGTATAAGTCGGTTGAGAGCATTGTAGAAAAGGGTGGAAATGCTTTACAGATTTTTTCAAGTTCACCGCGGATGTGGATGAGTAAGTTACCAAAAGATGAAGATGTTAATAAATTTAATCAGCTAATTAAGAAACATGATATAAGGTCAGTTTTTATCCATGCCAAGTATCTAGTAAATCTAGCAAGTGATAAAAAAGAGTTAGTAGAAAAGAGTAAAAAGAGCTTGTTGTTTGATCTAAAGGTGGGTGAAATGATTGGAGCTAGTGGAGTAATAGTTCATTTAGGCTCTCATCAGGGTCGGGGATTTGAGGCGGTTTTCAAGCAGTTGGTTAAAGAGATAAAAACTATCCTTAACCTTAGTGGATCAAAGACTATGTTTTTAATTGAGAATGCAGCTCAAAAAAAGGGGAAGATTGGTTATCGTTTAGAGGATATTAGTCAGTTACTAAAGGCCGTTAACCATAGGCGACTAGGGTGGTGCCTTGATAGCTGTCATGCATACAATGCAGGCTATTTCTTGGGGAAAGATTTGGGAAAACAAGGGATAGGGTTTGATCTAGTTGCTGATATAGAAAGGTTAGGGTTAAAAGGCAGCTTGAAGTGTTTGCATGTTAATGATTCTAAGGATGAGTTTGATTCAGGTAGAGATAGGCATGCAAATTTAGGTGAAGGTGAGATGGGTAAGGAGGAACTAAGTCTTTATGTTAATCACAAAGGACTTAATCACCTACCGATGATTATTGAGACGCCAGGCTTTGAAGGTTTAGGGCCAGACAAAAAGAATCTTGATATACTAAAATCATGGATCAAGTAAAACATTTTAGGGTCCGACCCTGGAATTTACTATGAGATATATACAAAAATACTGGTGGATTGGGTTGGTTGTAGTGTTGCTTGGTGGGGTGAGTTGGTGGCTTTGTCCTAAAGAAAAACAAGTAGTACTTTCACCTCATGCACCGTGGTTGTTTGTGGAAAAGCCTTTAGAAAAGTATTCGTTTGAGAGTTTAAGGCAGCGGGTGTTTGTCGGTAGTGAGATCAAGCTTGGTAGAAACTTGTTTAAAGCTGAGACTTATACTCCCAGGTTGTTTAAGTATGTGGTTGAAGGAAGATCGGTTAGCGGACAGATAAACGTGCCTAAAAGTGAAGTACCTAAAAATGGTTTTCCAGTAGTGATAATGTTAAGGGGTTATGTAGATCAAGAGATTTATGAAACTGGAGTGGGGACTAAGAACGCGGCTGGGTACTTTGCTTCAAAGGGGTTTATTACAATAGCACCGGATTTCTTGGGTTATGGTGAGTCAGATATGCCGCCGGAAAATGTGTTTCATGAGCGGTTTTTAAGACCAGTGCAGGTGTTGGAGTTGATAGCTAGTGTGAAGAATATAGAAGGGTCCGACCCTTCCGATATTCAGATTTGGGGGCATTCTAATGGTGGGCAAGTGGCTTTAAGTGTTTTGGAGATTAGCGGTAAAGATTATCCGACTACCCTATGGGCGCCGGTGTCTAAGCCATTTCCCTACTCAATTTTGTATTTTACAGATGAGTTTGATGATTACGGTAAGGCTTTAAGAAAAGAACTAGCTGGCTTAGAAGCGCAGTATGATGTTGATGATTTTAATATATTAAAATACTTAGAATGGATCAAAGCGCCAATCCAGGTTCACCAGGGAACTATAGATGATGCTGTGCCTTTGGAGTGGTCATTAGAGCTAGTGGAGCAGCTAAACTTGCAAGGTATTGAGGTTCAGCTGCATCAGTATCAAGGGGCTGATCATAATTTAGTGAGTCCGGTGAGCGGGACGAGTGCCTGGGATGAGGCGGTTATCAGAGATGTAGAGTGGTTTAGAAAATGAGTGATCAGGTAGGAGTTGAGAGAGATAAAACTATTGTTAATTGGTCAAGACAGGATTTGAGAGCTATCGATGAATTTATTATCTCGGGTGATATGTTAGCTTTGATGTTGAAAGAAGCAGGGAAAATTCCAAAAATAAAGCCAGAAGAAAATATTTCATTGGCTAGAGATATTTGGCATGGGAAGTTGGCTGAAAGAGATTTAGCCAAAGGAGGTTTTGATAAAAGTAAAAAATCCTCCTTAGAGAAAGAAGTCAAAAGAGCCCAGCGATCAAAGCAGGAGATGATATTAAGAAATAGACGATTAGTGGCTTTTTTTGCTTATCGTTATACAGGAAGAGGTATGTCTTATGAGGATATGATACAGGAAGGCTCTATTGGTTTAATGAGGGCAGTGGATAAATTTGACCATAAGAAAGGATATGCTTTTTCTACTTATGCTGCTTTTTGGATTAGAGCCTTGATTACTCGAGGAATTGCCAATCAAGGTAGAAGCATTAGACTGCCTCAGTATAAAAATGATCAAGTAGCTAAGTCCTTTTGGCTAGAAGAGAAATTGATTAAAAAGTTAAAAAGAGATCCAGAAGAGGTTGAGTTAGCTAAAGAATTAGAAGAAAAGTTAAAAGTTAGCCCAGCTCATGCTGAAGAAATATTAAAGATTAGACTATGGCCAGAATCTTTAGATGCGCCTATTGACGATGATGAGAATGGTCGAGCTTTAATGGATGTGATTGAAGATATTGAGGCTGATTCTCCAGATGAGCTGGCGGAAATGTCATTAGTTCAGGATATTGTAGAAGAAGCCCTAGAGGGTTTGAGTAAGAAAAAGAAAATGGTTTTTAGATTAATTTATGATTTTGAGAAAAAACTAGTCAGAGAGTTTGCTGAAGTTGGTAGACATGTTAAGGTAGATTTAAGCAGAGAAAGGGTTAGGCAGATACACAGAGAGGTTTTAGACCATATTAGTGCAAATGGCTTTGAGGAAAAACTAGAAACGATTTTTAATTCGATTTAACTAGAGAATTAATCCACGATAGCTGTTTGATGGTTGGTTTAAGAACAAGATTAGTTGATTTTTGTTTATTTTACCCTATAATACATTATTATGGTGACAACAGAGGCTCCTTTATTGGGAGTGAACCAGCTAGAAACTTGTCAGGATTTTTCTAGAGCTAGATCTAGAGTGCTTGAGCTTGAAGGAATGGAGCATTATTTACCAGAGGAACAAACAAGAGAATTAGTTGAAAAGGCAATTGACCAGATGGTTGAACAAGTGACTCTGGAAATCGATTCAGCTGGAATGAAGGTTTGGTGGGGACAGTTAAGTGGCTGGTCTGAAAAAGAAACTGAGGAGTATTTTAGTCATAATAATAGGCAGTTGTATAAGAGTGAGCTGAAGTTAAGTGAGGATGCGGCTGAGAGAAAAGAACAGATGATAGTCATAGGTAATTATTTAAGATTAAATTATGAACGGCTTCGAGATAGTAAAGCGAGGACAAAAACAGTAGATAAAGCTAAGAATAGATTAAGGGAGTTTTTTGCTTATGCATTCTATGACATATTTGCAGAGCCTGCTTTTGCTATTGATGATGAAATAATAGGCCTAAATCCAGCAGACAGGCAGTTAGGAGAGTTAAAAACTAATCCTGAAAGGATTAAGCAGTTAAGGGTGTTTTGTGAGCAGGTGGTTGAGGAGACTGAGACTGAGTTAAGCCCAGAGAAGTTATTTGAAGAAGTGATGTTGGCAACTGAAGGTGGTAACTTAAGTACAACTTGGAGTTATTTAACTGGAAACTCAGGTTTACCTGAGGTTAGAAGAGTGTTGGAGAAAGAGGAAGCAAATCAAGTAAAAGGTCAAGATCGAACGGTTAGAGAGTTGCAGTTAGTATGGGAAACAGTGGCTTTTAGCATGGAGATGGGTGTAGACCAAGACTTGATTTATGAAATAAATAACTTACCAACTGGTGATAAGGCTGAGGAAGAGATAGGCAAGTTTATGAATCGGGAGGAGTTAGTGCTGGAAACTTGGAAGCTATTACAAGCTGAGACTCCAAATGTGCTTAAGATGGCTGTGGAATCTGGTGAACCGATAGATGTAAGAGAGTTATTACAAGAAAGAGCTGAGAATAAGGGTTTTTCTGGAAAAGTTGAGTCTGAAGCTGAACTAAATAAAAAGATTCAGTTTGCTGAAGGTTTAATGAGGCAGTTGTTGCCATTAGTGTTTAGAGAGGCAGAATTTCTTATGGTTGAATATCCATACCGATTAGGATCGATTACCCGGGATTATAATTTGACTTTACACAATCGGGATAAGCAATTATTAAAAGCACAGTTTGTAAATCCAAGAAATGAGCTTGATATATTTTTAACTGCTTGTGGTCATGAAAGACTGGGTCATTTAGCTCATACGAATATGATTCAGTTGGGCGTGGAAAATGGAAAGTTGCCAAAGAGTGTTAATTGGAACAAGATACCTGATCCTATAAAAGAAGAGATGGCTATACTAGTTGAACAGCAGTTAAAGTTAATTAAAAATAGAGATGAGCAAGCTGATAATCAGGAAGCAGAGCTTAAGAAGACTGAATCACCAGAAGTAGTAGATACTGATAGTGATACTGATGAAGAAGATGAAACAAAAGGGATGGTATGGGCAGATTTATACTTAGCATTTTTGTATCGAAGGCAAGCTCCAAAAGCAGTAGCCCAAAGACAAGTAAGATTATTGATGGAGCAAAGATGGTTAGATGGTAAGCGAAAGGCTTTAACTAACAAAGAAGCTGACGAGATCGCTACTATAGTTAATCCAATGATAACTAGATGGTATGGTGAGGGCTTGCCATTGATGGCTATAAATGATGAGACAGCGGGTAATATTAATATGACTGATCCGTTAGACGGAATTAAGTATATAGCTGATTTTTTTGACGCAGAAGAACCAGCAAGTTTATTGAGTAGGATTTTAGAGATGGGTGCAAGTTTAGGAGCAGGAGTTTTTAGTGGTTTAGTGAATAGATTGAGTAAGGAAAAACTAAGCTTAAAAAAAGCTTTTGAAAAAGAGTTTGGAGAGATTTGGTTTGATAATCCAAAAGCCAGAGCGGTTTACTTGGCCTTGTTGGTAGAGACTGGGGAAAACCATAAGACTAAGACTTATCCAGGTTTTGTGGCTCGAGCGAATCCAAAAGGAATCATTGAAGAGTTTGGTCAATGGGGCATTGAAGATGAGATTTAAGCTTTAAGCTTGATTGATGATAAAATCACCGCTTGACAAAAAATATCTTTAAGAAGCTAAGAAAGGTTTAAGGAGAAGCTTGAGGAGGCGGTTATCAGAGATGTAGAGTGGTTTAGGAAGTAAAGTTGATAAGGCTGGTATAATCTTTTAATGCCCTTTAGGGTATTTTTTATGGCAAATTCATTAGGTTTAAGCCCAGAAGCTTATCAGAGTAGGACTAATTTTTTAGGAGGCGGTGAAGGCTCTTTAATGAGTGGAGAAAGTTTACTAGATATGCATGAAGGAAATATGAGGTTAAGATCATGTTTAGTTGGAGCTTATGTTAATGCAGTAATTCCAATCTCGCAACAATTTATTGGCAATAGTGATAAAGGCTTGGTATTAGAAGTAGCTAGTGGAACAGGGTATTATTCTCAATTGCTTAGGAATAATGGAGCCAGAGAATTAGCAAATAAATTAGTAAGCGTTGAAATTAATCAAGAGTCAATATTAACTGGGATAAGATGTGGTAATTATGGATTAATGGCTTTACAAGATGCGAATGCCTTAGCTTTTAGTGAGAATAGTTTTGACGGCGGAGTTTCGTTTTCTGGTTTTGATTCTTTACCAGATTTAAGAAATACATTAAGGCAGGCTTTGAATGTAATCAGAGCAGGAAAAAATTTAGTATTATTTCAGGAAGCTGATGCTCATCAATATACTTTTGGACTAAATATGAATCCAGAGGTCGCATTAGGTTTATATAGAAGAGCCTTGCTAGTTGCCGTTGATAGAATAAGAGAAGCAAAAATTATATTTGATGATTTTGTGGAAGGTGTGGGAGTTGAGTCAATTGAAGCAGTGAAAAAAAGAGTAGATGGAAAGATGCTTCAAACGATCTTAGAAAATAAGCCATTAATAGTTGGTAATAACTTAGGTACGTTTAGAATGAGGAAAAAAGGAGGCGAAGGAAAGGAAAATAGTGAAATCCTTGAGGAGTTTAAAAAACATCAGAGGGCAAATTTAGATTTATCAGGAACTGAAATTGGAGAAGATGAGGTGTTGGAATGGGTGAAAATGCACGTGATGGTGATTCAAAAAACTGGTGATATAATTGTTGGGTGATATGAATGATGAGTTAGTGAAGCAAGCTAAAAAAGGATATAAGAAAAAGTTTGGCACAGAGTCAGGGGCAGTGGCTATTGGTGCTGGACGGGTAGAAGTGATTGGGAACTTTACTGATCAACTTGAAGGAGGTTTGGCTATTGGAGCACCGATTGATAAGTTTGTGGTTGTAGCGGTGGGATGGAATAGTGAGAATAAAATTAGGATGTTTTCTGAAAATTATGAAGATGATGGTGTAGTGGAGGTAGAACTGAGTGGGTTGGCTGAGTGCCCGACTGAGTGGAGTAAGTATGTGGTTGGGGTAGTACATCATTTAACTAAGAATGAAGTTAAGTTAGATAAAGGAGTTGATATTTATATAGCCAGCAACTTACCAAACGTGGGCGGGCTATCAAGTTCAGCGGCCTTGGAAGTGTCAGTGATTTTGAGTGTTTTAAAGTTGATAGGTGAAAAGGCAGATAAGCGAAAATTAGCTAAGTGGTGCCGGGATGCTGAGATAGATCCAGACTTTGTAGGTGGTTCGTGTGGCTATCTTGATCAAGGCTGTTCTTTGTCAAATGGTGGAGTAGTTTTAAGTTTTGAGGATCAGGAAGATGGCATTCCGTTTGTGGGCAAAGAAGTTGATTTAAGTGTTTTTAAGGATAAAGGGTATAGTTTAGTAGTTGGAGTGGGTACAGGTCGGCAGTTAACTCAAACTGGATATGCGCACAAGGCAGGTTTAGCAAAAAGGGCGTATAAAGGTGAAAAGTTGGGTGAGGAGGCAGATAGAGCCTTAAAGCATTTGCTTGATGAAACAAAGAGAGTAAAAGAGTTTGAAAAGGCGTGTGAGGGTGGGGATATTAAGAGGGTATTAAGGTTACTTAACAAGAGTGGTCAAAGCTCACTTGATCTGTGGGGTGTGGCTGATGCTTGTCCAGATGGGGTTAAGGCAGTGCCGGAGTTGCGGTTTTTAGTGGAGGTGGCTAGAAAGATTGAGAGTGTGGGAGCGGTTAGGAATCATGGCGGTGGTTGGAACACGACTATATTACTAGTAGTTAAAAAAGGCATGGAGGAAAAAGTAAAGCAGGAGTTGAATGTGGCTTATAAAGACAAGTTTGGACAAAAGCTTGAGTTTGTGGATATAAAAGTTAGCCAGGGATCAAAAGCTTTGTGATATACTAAAACTTGTTTTTATGGACAAGCAAATTTCTGACGATTTATTGAGATGGGATAGTCGTGGATACAGTAATCTTGAAGCTTATTTAGTTGGTTTGAATGATGAGTCGTTAAAGGTGAGAGACAAAAAGATTTATCAGTTGTTAGAGGTTGGTTTGAAGGATTTATATCAAGACTTTGGTGAAGAAATTTTAAAAGGAATTAAAAAATTAGTTAGCTTGATAGATAATCTGAAAAGAGAAGGGAAAAGTGTAGCAAAACAAGAAAACACATTAGTGGTTTATCCTGGTACATTCGGAGGATTTAAGCAGTTGGCTGAGTTGTTGCCAAAGTGGAAAGAGACGGGAATTACTCAGGTTCATGTTTTGCCTTTGTATGAGCAATCTGGAGATGATGGATTTGCAGTTAAGGTTTTTGATGACAAAAAGCCTTTAAAGATAGCTAAGGAATGGGGGGGTGAGGAGGAGTTTAGTAGGTTATCAAAGAAAGCTAAAGAGCTTGGGATGAGTTTAATGGTTGATGTAGTGTTGAATCATATAGCAGTTGATTCGCCGATATTATGGAACAAGAGTATGGTGGATAGATATTTATTGGCTTTTGAAAAAGGCAATGAACCGTTTAAGTTTATTAAACTAAGAACAGATGAAAATGGAGGGCAGTACGCAGTTTATAAAGTTAGTGGTGGAGAGGAAGAAGCACTAGTAATTTTCCCTGAACAAGCTGATATTAATCATCCTCAAACAATAGAGTTATTTGAAAGAACGGTTTGGCATACGTTTTATCCATTTCAAGCAGACTTGGATTTAAATAAACCAGAAGCTTTTGAGTTAGTTTGTAAAAAAGTGATGCAAGTAGCTGAGTGGTTAGGAAGAAGCGGAACAATTAGATTAGATGCTATTCCATATGTGGGTAAAAGAATGGATAAGACTATGTTTGAGTATCAGGATAGTGATCGAGGCTATCAGATAATTTGCTTATTACGATTAGTATTAACTTTGGTGGCTCCAAAAATGAAGATGTTGGCAGAGGCAGCTAGACCATTAAACGAGATGATGGCTTACCCAGAAAGAGTGGGAGCTGGTTATGATTTTTTATCTTTACCACTTTTACTCCAAGCAATAATGGAAGAGAAGCCTGAGCTGTTTGTTGATAAGATTAAAGAGATGACTGAAGTAGTTGGTTTTGAAGGAATGAGTCGGCTGGCCATGATATTACAAACTCATGATGATTATCCCTTGGCTGAGTTAAAAGATGGGAAAGTAATCAGAAAAGTGTGGCAGAGTTTAGAAGGGCGAGGGGCAGAAACATTTGGGATACGAAAAGAGGAAGTTGAAGCAGTGCCAAAGGGAGCGGTAATTAGATTAATGGAGGTTTGTGATAAGAATCCAGAAAAGTTAATGGCTGCGGTGGCTTTGGCAAGTTTTCTGCCTCATGGAAAATTGTTGTACTTGTATGGAACTGAGACTGGGGAATTGAAAGATGATGAATGCTATAAACTAGAGTGCGAGCGAGCTAAAAGAGAAAATAGACAGCCAGATAAAAGAGCCTATATTCGTCAAACTATGGACAAGGGTGAGTATTTGAAAAAGTTAGACTCTGATTTGTCGTTGAGGTTTGCAAAATTGCAAAAACAAAGACTTGAGTTAATGCCAGATAAGTTAACTAGTTTTAAAGCTGAGTGTGAAAATGGAGTGGTGGAAATTAGGGTAGAAGGGATAAGGGGGGTTGAAGCTAAGCGATTAAAAGTAATAATCAACTTAACTGGTGAGGAAAGAGAAGAGTTTGGAGTTAGTTTAATGTCTTATGCTGTTATAATACAAGCTTGATGAAAGCAAAAACAGTATTAATTGGCATTACAGGTGGAATTGCGGCTGTTAAGGTGGTTGAATTGGTCAAGGGACTTAAGAAAAGAGGAGTGGTAGTTAAGGTAGTAATGACAAGATCAGCTAGGCATTTGGTGGATGTAAGAGAACTTGAAAAGGTGAGTGGAAATAAGGTGTATGTTGAGATGTTTGAAAAAGGGTTTGACTTAAAACAGGTACTAAAAAGCAGGAGAGTGGAGCATATAGATTTGGTTGATGAGGTGGATTTAATAGTAATAGTACCGGCCACAGCTAATGTGATAGCAAAGCTTGCCAGTGGCATGGCGGATGATTTTCTAACCACTACAGTTTTGGCAGCTAAGAGTGAGGTAATGGTTTACCCGTCAATGAATTCAACTATGTGGTTAAATCCAATGGTGCAAGAAAATGTAACTAAGCTTCAAAGACTTGGAATGGTGGTGGTGGGGCCGGATAAGGGACCATTGGCTTGTGGAGTTAGTGGGGTGGGGAGGTTGCCAAAGATTGAGAAAATAGTGGCAGAGATAGTGGAGAGACTAGCTAAAACTGATCAGTTAAAGGGAAAGAAAGTAATGGTGACTGCTGGAGCAACAAGGGAAAAGATTGATGAGGTCAGATATATAACTAATCCGTCTTCAGGTAAGATGGGAGTGGCTTTAGCTGAGGCTTTGTATCAAAAGGGCGCTGAAGTGGTGATACTTAAAGCTAAGGGTTCAATTGAACCAAGGTTTCCTATCAAGCAGTTTGAGTTTGAGACAAGTGAAGATTTATTAAAGTTGGTGAAAAGAGAAGTTAAAAAAGCTCAAGTGATGTTTCAAGTGGCAGCAGTAGGAGATTTTAGAGTAAAGGAGCAGCATAAGGGAAAGTTATCAAGCAAGAATAAGCATATATTAGAGTTAGTATCAGTTAAGAAGATAGTAAATCTAGTGAAAAAGATAAATCCAAGGATAAGATTGTTTGGGTTTAAGGCGGTCTGTGGATTAACTACAAAGCAAGCAGTGAAAAAAGCTAGAGAGGTAATTAAGGACTCAGAGGCAGAAGCAGTGATGGTTAATGAGGTTAGTAAAGAAGATATTGGGTTTGAGAGTGATGATAATCAAGTGATGGTGGTGACAAAAGATAAGGTGGTTAGCTTGAAAAAGATGTCAAAGCGAGAGCTTGGTCTTGAGCTGGTTCAAGAGTTGCTTTTGGTTTGAGCTACTATTGTTAATAGCTGGAGAGTTGTTGGGTGGAGGATCAAATAGTTTGTCCATTTTCTTTACATAGGTTTGGTCCCAAGGGTAGAGAGCTCTTTTTTGGCGGCGTTGATAGCGGATGCTAGGAGGAGTGTTGATGTAAGCAAATTGGGCTTGAGGGAGTTTTTTTAGTAGCTGGTCTCGGTGTTTTTGTTTTAAGAAAGCTTGAGCTACAACTAGCTTGGGGTGTTTGCTAGATAGTTTTTCAATTGAGGCGATTAAGTGGTTGATAAACTGATTGCGCATGGGGGTGGTGATGGGTTTCATGTTGTGAAGGGCTTTGGTTATTTCTGGAGTTAGGTCACTATCGCCATCGTAAAAGTGGTAGTTAAACTGCTTTTGGATCAGTTGGCCGATAAAGGTTTTACCAGCGCCAGTGGGGCCAAAGAGGATGAGTAGAGACATAAAATGGCAGGGCCGCCAGGGATCGAACCTGGGAGAAGAGTTTTGGAGACTCTCATGATACCGCTTCATCACGGCCCTATGAGGTGATTATATCATGGAGTTTGTTTGGTGATAGATAATAAAACTAAGATATATTAAATGATAGTATATAATATAGGGCATGAGATTAGTTGAGTCAGAAGCACTAGGTCGACAAGCGGCCATGTTTGAAACAGAAGATAGTAGTAGGGTGGCTATAAATGTTTTAGAGCGCATGGGTGTTAAGGAGGGAGATCTTGAGGCTCTAGAGAGGGTAGTAACAACGGATTTAGATTTTTATGAACATGATTGTGTTTTTTGGCAGGAGGAAAGTGGAGATATGGCTTTAATGATTAGTCCTGATTCTTTTAGTTTAGTGACAAGAGGAATGATTGGAGGCCAGAATGATATAGAAGAGAGGGTAGTTGCAGTAGGCTTGGTTTGCAAGAATGTGGCTGATGGGCAAGATAAGAGCTTGGGGAGCGAGTATGAATACGAGTTTATAACTGTTCCAGATAGTTTTGGAGTAAGGGATTATAGGGGTTTGTTTGTAGAGAGATAAGTAGATAGCTTGCAATCTTTTTTTCAGCAGCGTAAAGTAGTTTAATATGAAAGTAATTAAGATTGGCGCAGAGTGGTGTTCGGGTTGCTTAGTGATGCGGCCAAGGTGGGAAAGAATTGAGGATGAGATGCCGGAACTGGTGACAGAGTATTATGATTTTGATGAAGACAAGAAGGTGGTAGAGAAGTATCAGGTTGATGAAGGTAGGTTGCCTTGTTTTATTTGGTTAAGTGAGAAGGGCGAGGAACTTGAACGGATGACTGGAGAGCCATCAGTTAAAAAAATTAAAGAAACTAACAAGAGGAATAAAGATAAATGAAAAAGATAATTACATACTTAGTAACGATCGTTACTTTATATGTAATGTTGATATTGTCATCATCAGGATTACAGGCTCAAGAAAAAGTGGTGATCGAGTTTTTCTACACAACTACTTGCCCGTATTGTATTAAGATGAAGCCTTTTTTGATTAATTTGGCCAATCAGTATGAGCAAGTAGAGTTAAAAGACTATGTAATTAGTAGGCCAGAAAACAGAGAGCTATGGGAGAAGCGTGGTCAAGATCTTGGGGTACGAGTGGGCAGTGTGCCGTTTACGATTATTGGAGATAAGTACTGGACTGGATTTCAAGAAGAAACAATTGGCAAAGAGATTGAGCAGGTAGTTCTGGGTTTAGTGGGCGAGCAGGTCGAAGAGAAAGTTGAGGAGGGAGTGGTTAAGTTGCCGGTTTTTGGCAAAGTTAACTGGCAGACAATGTCGCTGCCTTTGTTAACTTTAGTGATAGCAGCTGTGGATGGATTTAACCCTTGTGCTATGTGGACTCTTTTGTTTTTGATATCGCTATTACTAGGAATGAAAGATAAACGAAGAATGTGGCTACTAGGAATTAGTTTTATCTTGGCCTCAGGAGTAGTTTATTACCTATTTATGGCGGCTTGGCTTAATGCCTTTTTGATTATTGGAGTGACTAAATGGATCAGAATTGTGATTGGAGCTTTTGCAGTATTAGCTGGTGGTTGGAGCTTTTATCAGTGGTTCAGCAATAGAGATGGCGGGTGTATTACAGAAGATAGTGACAAGCGAAAAAAGATTTTTTCGCAACTTAAAGAGGTGGTAAATAATAAAAAATTATTGCTGGCGGTGGTTGGGGTAATGGGCTTGGCAGTAGCGGTTAATATGGTTGAGCTAGCTTGCAGTGCAGGTTTGCCGGCGGTTTATACCAAGGCTTTGACTATGGCAGATTTACCGAGTTACCAGTACTACTTGTATTTACTAGGGTATATTTTTATTTTTATGTTGGATGATATGTTGGTGTTTACAATTGCTATGCTAAGTTTTAAAGCGGTAGGGATAGAAAGTAAGTATGTGAATATTTCAAGACTTATTGGTGGAGTGGTGATGTTGTGGATTGGCTACGCGATGTTGTTCCGACCAGAGTGGCTGACGTTTTAGTGGACCCGAGGGGGATCGAACCCCTGACCTTCTGTATGCCATACAGATACTCTACCAGCTGAGCTACGAGCCCTATTAATTATTTCAACTTAGTTGATTCTTTGTGTGGAGTGTGTTTGCGGCACCTTTTGCAGTATTTTTTTAGTTCTAGTTTTCCCTCGGTGTTAGTGCGGTTTTTTTGAGAGATATAGTTTTGAGATTTGCAGGTTTGACAAACAAATGCAATTAGAATTCTTGGTCCTTTTTTAGCCATATGGGAGATATTATCAAAAATTTGTTATTTAATCAATTTGGAGCGTATATACGAAGACGCTCGAACGTACTTTTTAAGTAAGTAAACATATTCTACCTGATTAGTCTTCAATTTAACAGAGGCGATAGTTCGGCCGACATCGCGGGTGGGTGGCATGGATGGTGATGAGTGTAGCATGGACACTGATCAATAGTGATGGTTTAAACTAACCCTGTTTATTTAACCTAAAAAGGGGTATTAAACACCCTTTTAATGTCTAAGTTAGGCTTTGTTCTGTGTCTAGGTTTAACCTTAAGGTCTGACCTTAAAAGGAATTCCCGGCTACAAGCCGAGAAGGGTTCGTCGGCAGACGAAAGGTCAGACCTTATTAGAAAGCGGATACTACTAGTGAAACGCCAACAGTCAGATTGCAAAAAGAGGGATAACATTGGGAAACCATCCATAGCTTAACACCCATTACACATAGCAAACACCAAAACATTCAAGCTCCACTTCATACGATCCAATGATGACCCCTACCGCACGTTGGTCTACCCACTGCCCATATCTACCAAAATTCCCATATTACTCAAACAGTCCAACTCCCACCGCTTGCCTTAAAACCAACCTACCCATAAGCTAACTACTGGCGCTTCGCGCCGCCCTCGCTCCACTCAGGCTCTGCTCGCGCAACTCTTCCTATCTCTTTCTAGTTTCCGTCCTTCCCATATTCACCCAACCTACCTTAAGTCAAAAGCAGCTCGACTTCTGCTTTGACTTACTAACTGCTGCGCTCCGCGCAGCCCTCACTTCGCTCGGGCTTTGCTCCGCGAACCCACCTGCTTACGCAGGTGTAAACCAAACATCCTT